>CAXMRH010000031.1:0-7364 GCA_964196045.1 uncultured Chthoniobacterales bacterium
GTACTTCTTGACGGGCGAGGGGCGCGCGGGAATGTCCGCGGAGGAGTACAGCGCTGGCCTGAACGAGGGTCGCAAGCTGGCGGCATCCCGCGGGGTCGAGATCGGTTGGGTCGTCGACATTCCACGTGATCTCGAGACTCCTGAGTCCACGGTGACGATCGACTTCGTCGAAAGCCCACATGCGCCGGACGGCCTCGTCGGGTTCGGTCTTGGCGGTTATGAAGTCGGCTTCCCCGCGGCACCGTATGCCGAACACTTTGCAAGGGCACGCGCACTTGGTCTGCGCTCGGTCCCCCATGCCGGCGAAACCGAGGGCGCGCAGAGCGTCCGCTCCGCCCTCGACGATCTGGGCGCCGAGCGGATCGGCCACGGCGTTCGGTCGCTCGAAGATCCTGAGCTCATCTCGAGACTCGTGGACCTTGGCGTGATGTTGGAGGTGTGCCCCACCTCGAATCTCCTGCTCGGGGTGGTCTCGTCGATCGACCAACATGCTCTGCCGCGCCTGCGAGACGCAGGTGTTCGGGTCTGTATCAACACGGACGATCCGGGGTGGTTCGCGACCGATCTGCTCACCGAGTTACGGATCGCCAGCGAACATCTTGGAGTCGATCGGGTCGCGCACTGTGAGTTGCAACTCGACGCAGTCGCTGCGTCGTTCGCCCCAGAGCCAGTCAAGAATTCGATCGCCGGCGCGATCGAGGCGCTTCGCGAAGACGCTGGTCGATAGTGAGGAACTGGGCCGGGAACTACGAGTACGAAGCAGAGGATGTTCGACATCCGAGCTCTGTCTCACAAGTCTCTAGTGAGCTGATGGGGATCGCAAAGGTACGTGCGCTCGGGACTCGTCACTCGTTCAACGACATGGCGGATTCGACCACGATCATCGAGACGGGCCCTCTGGGTGAACACCTCGAGCTCAACGTCGATCGCACCGAGGTCACGGTGAACGCATCGATGACCTACGGGCGCCTGTCCGAACTTCTCCAGCCCTTAGGCTTTGCCCTACACAACCTTGCCTCGCTCCCACACATCTCGATCGGTGGCGCAATCAGCACCGCTACTCACGGGTCAGGTATGGGTAACGGCAACCTGGCGACTGCTGTTCGTGGTATCGAACTTGCAACGTCGAGCGGCGAGGTTGGTCGACTCGTCCACGGAGATGATGAGCTCGATGGGGCCGTGGTTGGTCTCGGAGCCTTGGGAGTTGTCACGAAGGTGTCGCTCGAGGTCCAGCCAGCTTTCGAGATTGCACAGTTTGTCTATGACGATCTCTCCCAGGCGGTATTCGCGGAGAACCTCGATGACATCATGGGCGCCGGCTACAGCGTGAGCGGTTTCACGAGGTGGGACGGATCCGTCGAGCAAGTGTGGCTGAAGGATCTGGTGGCCGACGATGGCCCTCCGCGAACGGAGCTGTTCGGCGCGAAGGTTGCGACCGAGGACCGTCACCCGATCCGCGGACTCTCTGCAGAGGCATGCACGGCACAGCTTGGCGAACCCGGGTTGTGGTCAGATCGGCTCCCACACTTTCGTCTCGATTTCACGCCAAGCGCGGGCGAGGAGATTCAGTCCGAGTTCTTCGTGGAGTGGACTCATGCCCTCCATGCCCTCGATGCCATCCATGCGATCGGTGACCGACTGGCGGACGCGCTGCTCATCAGCGAGATACGTGCCGTCAAGAGCGACGAGCTTTGGATGAGCCCGCATCATCGGCGAGATTCGCTCGCCCTGCACTTCACGTGGGGTCCGGACCAGTCGGCGGCCGAGGAGGCTGCCACCCTGGTGGGCGATGCTCTCGCCGACTTCGACGCCCGAGTGCATTGGGGCAAGGTCTTCGCGCCGCAACACGCGAACGTGAGCAGCTACGAACGAGTCGACGATTTCATCGACCTCGTCACACGTTTCGATCCTCGAGGCGCGTTTCGCAACCCGTGGTTCGATCGGATCTTCGAACCGTCCTAAGCACGGCGATCGCACCGTCCACTACCTGGCGATTACGCCGTCCTCGTCCCAGAGGTCCTGCCAAGGCTGATCGTCCTCCCACAGGAAGACCTGACCCTTGATCAGCCGACAGCGCTTGTCGATGGAGGTGATCGATGCCATCTCTGCGCTGGTGAAGCGGGGAGTGGTGGTTGCTTCGAGGTTCGCTCGAATGTTCGAAGCGTTCGTCGAGAAAGGGATTGGAGTGTGCCCACGCTCGATCGCCCACTTCACACACGCCGTCGCCGGGTGGATGCCGTGTCGTTCGGCGATTTCGACCACAACTGGGTCGAACGTGGGGGACGTGTCTTCAGGTGTCCGATCTCGTTCGGGTCGGTCGGGTGAACCAATGGGGCAGAATCCGATCGGCGCGATCGCGTTCGCGAGCAGGTAGTCGAACAGTTCGGGCTGTTGGAAGTGCGGGTGGAGTTCCATCTGATTGACGGCTGGTGTGATCGACACCTCTGGCAGTAGGAGATCGAGTTTTGCCTCGGTCATGTTCGATGTACCGATGTGGCGAACGAGACCGCGGCTGACCAGACGCTCCATCTGTGCCCACGTCTCCAGGAAAACTTCGTGCTGATAGGGCACGGCAAAGGGGTTTCGATCGTCGACGTCACAGTGAGGTGGATGAAAATTCGGGAAGGGCCAGTGCACGAGATACATGTCGAGCGTCTCGAGTCGAAGGTCGCGCAAGGTGGTCTCGCATGCAGAGGCAACGTCGTCGTGGCCGTCGTTCCAGACCTTGGAGCTGATCCAGAAATCCTCTCGTGGGGCGGTGTTGCCGAGGTGGTTGGATAGCACCTCGCCAATTTGGTCTTCGTTGGCATAGACGCTTGCACAATCGACGTGCCGGTAGCCGAGGGTCAGGGCGGCGTTGACCGCGTCGGCCACGGTGCTGTGAGAGACGTGGTCGGAGCCAAACGTGCCGAGGCCGATTGACGGCATCTGCGCGCCCGTGGCAAGTGTTCTCTTGGGAACGAGCGATGGATCGATCGGCTCAGTCGTGGTCGACAAAGCTCACCAGGATCATGGAGGGAACGATAACCCGGGGCACCCGCTCGATCAGCGTTCCTGGAGATCGAGCGCAGTCGTATCGATCACTGTCCGGATGGCGAAGCTGCTACGAACGCTCGTCACGCCCGGAAGTACCGCGATGTGCTCTCGGTGGATCGTCTCGTAGTCGGCGACATCGGCGCATGTGACATGGACGAGGTAATCGGCGTTTCCCGCCATCAGGTGGCAGCCCATGACATGGGGGATTTCGGCGACTGCTGCTTCGAACTGATCGAGCAGGTCCTCGCGTTGGCTCTCGAGCGAGATCTCGACGAAGACCGACACACCACGGCCAACTAGTTCTCGGTTCACCACTGCCGCGTACCGCTCGATGACACTGTCATTTTCGAGGCGACGGACACGGCGATGGCACGCCGATGCGGATAGCCCGATGGCATCTGCAAGGTCGGCGTTGGTCATCCGGCCATCGACCTGTAGGGCAGTGAGTATCGAATGATCTATATCATCTAGGTCGATCATTCGAAGATCTTACCCTATATCACTCCGATATCGGAAGAATAATGCGTGTATGGCAATGATGATGCACAAACTTGCATACACCTCTCGCCGCATTCGAAATACCGTGTGGTGTGCGACACATGTCGCCGACTCGAGACCCCGAGGAGGGTGACATGTTGGTTGGACTACCAAAAGAGATCAAGAAGCAGGAACTGCGGGTTGGGCTCACTCCAGCCAGCGTGTCCGAACTGACGCGTCGAGGCCACTCGGTCGTTGTCGAGACGAACGCAGGTGTCGGCATCGGCGCCGGCGACAGCGACTACGTAGACGCCGGAGCAGAGATCGCTAACGATGCGAAATCGGTGTTCGCCGCAGCCGAGATGATCATCAAGGTCAAAGAGCCCCAGGCCGTCGAGCGGGCGATGCTTCGAGAAGGCCAAACGTTGTTCACGTACCTTCATCTCGCACCCGATGCCGACCAGACGCGGGACCTCGTGAACAGCGGTGCCACCTGCATTGCCTACGAGACGGTCACCGACGACAAGGGCGGGCTTCCACTGCTCGCTCCGATGTCGAAGGTTGCTGGCCGGATGTCCATCCAGGCCGCGGCCAATTTTCTCCAACAGCCAAATGGTGGTGCCGGCCTTCTCATCGGTGGAGTTCCCGGTGTTCCACCAGCGAAAGTTGTGATCATCGGTGGCGGCGTCGTCGGTCAGCATGCTGCCGAAATGGCCATCGGACTCGGCGGCAATGTGAGCATCCTCGATCGCAGCAATGATGTTCTCGATGAGTGCGCAGCAAGATGGGGCGCAGCCGTGACCACCGTGTATTCGACCAGCTCGGCCCTCGAAGAGCTCGTTGCTGAAGCCGACGTCGTCGTTGGTGCCGTGCTGGTGAAGGGCGACAGAGCGCCCAAACTCGTCACCGCCGAGATGGTTCGCACGATGCGTCCGGGTTCGGTCCTCGTCGATGTTGCTATCGATCAAGGTGGAGCGTTCGAGACCTCACATGCAACCACACACCAGGACCCTGTCTACATCGTCGACGACGTCGTCCACTACGCCGTGGCGAACATGCCCGGTGCGGTGCCCCGCACCTCGACGTACGCGCTGAACAATGCGACCCTCCCGTTCACGCTTGCGCTCGCAGACATGGGTCCCAAGGCCGCAATGATGAAGCTGCCGCACCTGCGCAACGGGCTCAACGTGAGCGCCGGCAAGGTCACCGAGCCGCACGTGGCTCACGCGCTTGGTTACGACTTCGTTGCGGCAGATGTGGCGCTGACGGCGCTCGCATCCTGATCAAACGCGAGATCGAACCGCGAGTCGGTGCTCGAAGTAGGCGTGGACCAGGAGCGCACCAGCTGCGGACATACCGATGAACGAAAGGGTGTGAAACCCCGACAGCGACAGCACTACACCTGACGCCAGCGCGCCGGTGCCGCTAGCGATGTTTGTTGCCATGTCTGCAGCGCCTTGCACGGCGACCCGGTCACCCATTTCCACCGACTCAGTGAGAAGCGCCGAGCCGGCAACTATGCCGAAGCTCCAACCGAGGCCGAGTAGGAACAGACCCGGGAACATCAACAGCCGTGGTGCTTCGCCGGCAAGCGCAGTCAGGATCGTGGCGAGCACGAGCGTAAGCCCGCCCAGGGCAATGATCGGGAGTCGGCCGAATCGATCGGACAACCAACCGGCAATTGGCGCGAACGCGAACATCCCCGCTGTATGAGCGGAGATGACGGCGCCCACGACACCCTTGGCATGTCCGTTGGCTTCCATGTGGAGCGGTGTCATCGCCATAACCATCACCATGACTGCCTGCGCGACAACCAGCGTGACGAACGCGAGACGCGCAAGGGGGATTGACCACGCAATGGCAACGGCGCGGCGGAAGGGAACGGCGTCGCGTCGTTTCGCATCAGGATTCACGCCACCCGCGACCACCAGAGGGTCAGGTCGCATGAAAAACCAGACTGCTGCTCCGGCGAGGACGAAGAAAGCGATAGCGATGACGAAGCCGCCGGCATTCGCGTCCAGCGACACCGATTCGGCAGCGTCTCCGGCGACTCCGATGAACAACGGAAACAGCACTGCCCCAAATGTCGATGCAAAGATCACCGTGCTTATGTCACGAGATCGCCGTTCCTCCGACGCGAGATCGGCAGCCGCGTAGCGAGAAAGGTTGGATGTGCCACTGCCCACGCCAAGCAAGACCATTGCGGGCAAGAACAACAGCAGCGTCGAGACCTGAATTGCGATGACAGCGAGCAGTCCACCGGCGGCGGCGATTGCGAAGCCAGCCGTCAGGCCGGGCGCACGACCACGTCGTTGCATGTAGCTCGCCAACCACATCGCGCTGAACGCAGCCCCAGCCGTGCTTGCCCCGGTCGCCAGCCCCGCCCACGTCTCTGAGCCGAGCAGGTCTTTGATGGCCAGGACCGAGACAGGAAACATTGTTGAGGTCGCGCCACGACTCAGAACTGCCGAGGCCCACAGGACTCGGAGCGTTCGACGCTGCACGGCCTCGATATCGAAGTCCGTGAGCTCTGCCTGCATCACCACACGCTACGCCGTAAGGCTGGTGATCCAGAGATGGGCGGTGCACCCGACATCGGTGCCGCGAGCTACTCCATGACGGCTGCGAGAGTCGCGGCAGAGACTCGTCGCATCGTTGGATCATCGGCCGAATGAGCCAGTACAGCAATCGCATGTTGCAAGGCCCACCCACGTGAACGGTTCCAGGTGTGAATGTCGACAGTACGACCATCGATCGTCAGCTTCTTACGGAAGTCTTTCCGTCCCTCGGCATCGAACAACATCCAGGCAACAGACAGGTCGGTAGCGGGATCTCCGGAGGTGATGTCACCGAAGTCGATCACGGCGCTCAAACGACCGCCACGCACCAGGAGGTTCAGCGGGTGGATGTCGCCATGTAACCAGATGTGGTCACCGCCCCAGGCAGGTGTATCGACGAGCTCGTTCCACAAGGCCTGGACGGCGGCTTGGTCGATCTGTTCGAGCGTCGCAATTCGTTCCGTGGTTGCCTCGCTGCGATCGGCCAGGGGGACGCCGCGAACCGGATTCTCCGGTGCGTCATCAGGGGCAGGCACGTGTAGTGCGTTGAGGAAGTCGGCGAGGTCATCCATCAGCCGTGTCGAGTCCAGGGCCGGCGCGTGCGCCATCGGGATACCGGGCATCCACGGAACAACACTCCAGTGCCACGGGAAGCCGAATGCGGGTCGGCCTGCGTAGGTCGGAACCGGTATGGGGAGGGGCAGCGACGAAGCGAGCTCGGGAAGCCAGCGTTGTTCGTTCTCGACGAGCACTGCGGCTCGTTCACGCCGCGGGAGTCGGATGGCGTGTGTGTCTCCCACGCGATGGATCTCGTTGTCCCAGCCGGACCCCACGAGCGTCAGCGGTTCGTCAGCGAGGTCAGGGACGAACTCCTTCAATAGTGTATCGATGAGGTCGTCGCTGACCGTGACCTCGGAAGCTGGCTTGTTGTTGGGCATGGCGCCTCCTCGTTCGACCTCAACCTAGAACCCGGCGGCCCGAATGTTTCGTATGCCGACAGAGGACAGCGAGCCTCAGGCAGCGATCAGAAACAACTAGCGTCGGAGAGGTGAAGCTCCCGTCCCCAGTAATCGGTGCGATGATCCGTCGCGATGTCGCGCCCGAGCATGTCGTCCAGCATGCGGTCGATCTGGAGCCTTCGTTCGACGAGCTCTGGGTCGTCGACGACCTCCCCTTTGCCGGAGGTGTGAGTCAGATGGCGGCGATTCTGCAAGCAACACGCGACGTCGTGGTTGGCCACGGAATTGCGCCAGCCCCGTTCAGAACGCCGGCTGCGCTCGCCATGGAGTGGGC
>CAXMRH010000032.1:0-7140 GCA_964196045.1 uncultured Chthoniobacterales bacterium
GTTGACATTCAGATAGGTAATATCGCCTCGACCCAAGTGGCCACCACATCCAATCGGAGGCGGATCCATGAGTAGCCCACCCAATCGGACAACCGACCGAATTCCAGCGATCATGCGTGCAACGGCAGTAGCAGTTTCAGTGGAAAGAGCGTTTGAGGTCTTCACCAAGGAGATGGGCGCATGGTGGCCGCTCCCGACTCATGGCCTGTACGCCGATCGGGCTGGCGGTGTCGAGTTCAAGAATGGTTTCCTTGTCGAGTACGCCGTCGACGCAGCAGAAGAGATCTGGGGTTCCGTTCGGGTTTGGGATCCACCGACTCGGCTGGTGATCTCCTGGCACCCCGGGCGCGACGCATCCGAGGCATCCGAAGTCGAAGTCCGCTTCGAGGCAGATGGCCAAGGGGCCCGCATCAACTTGGAGCATCGCGGCTGGGAGGCATTTGGACGCGATGCGATGGCACGACGCCATAGCTACGTAGGACCGAACGCGTGGGGATATGTACTCGATCATTTCTCTGACCTGGCCGACCCGCGGCCGAACGCACCCGACCTGACCGACCTAGCTTCCGCTTACACGGAGTTCTTCGAAGTAGCGGAGTCTTATGTCTTCGGCTCACCCGCCGAGGGCGAGTGGGACGCTGAGCAGATCTTGGCGCATGTTGCACTGAACGATGCTGCAATGTTGGCCGTTTGCCAATCGATAGTGCATGGTCGGTCAGCCCGATTCGAGAACCTGACCTCCCAAGAGCCGGAAGTACTCCTTCGCTGGACTGCGGCGGCTGGCAGTAAAGATCGGCTGGTCGAACGTGGCCGCGAGACAGCACGAACACTTCAGTCGGCGCTGAGTCGCCTCTCCTCCGAGCAGCTGAGCACCCACGTCGACTGCCGCGTTGCCCACGATGGAGAGATCGTGCTCAATGGCCCGAGGCGCTGGCGTTCGATCGCGATCGAAACGCAAGCGGCAATGCATCTTCCTGCACATACGGCACAGCTACGTGACCTTCGCTGACGCAAAAAGAGCCAACTCCCACCAGGGATGATCCTGGTGGGAGTCGAGCTTTGGCGGAAGGTGAGGGATTCGAACCCTCGGTGACCCGGAGGCCACAACAGCTTTCGAGGCTGGCCCATTCGTCCGCTCTGGCAACCTTCCACCAAGGAGGTTAGTAACCACTCTGGACGCCGCCAACGTTGCTCCAGAACTACTCGTCGTCGAACAATTCGGGCGGAAAGCCGCCAGTGCTCACCGGACTCCATCTCGTCGGCGTGATCACGATTGCACACTTGCCCTGGTCCGACATCGCCTGCCTGTATTCGTCCCAGTCATCGTGCTCTCCACTGATGGCGCGGAAGTACTCGACGAGAACGTCACCCGCCTCGGGCATGTCGAGAACATTCGCGTCGCCGTCGATCTGCACCCATGCGTCGTTGAACTCCCCTCCCATCACCGCTACCGAGACCCGCGGATCGCGACGGGCGTTCCTCACCTTCACCCGCTGCGGATACGTCGCGATGACCATCGTGTGGTCCGGCAACATCGCTCCGGTCACCAGACTCATCTGTGGACGGTTATCGGCCCGCGTGGTGGCGAGAACCCACTGATGGCGACCGGCCAGATGGTCACCGAGTTCGTCCGCATCGACATTGCTTGTCGTCGCGATGTACTTCGCACGGCGATCATCTCTCGGAAGCTTCTTCATGGGGTCAAGCTACGCGTGAGGCAACGAGACGACCCGCACCATCACTTGATCGAGTGGTTTTCTTGCGAGGTCAGGCACACGAACGCCCGGGAGGGGATGTCCGACGGGGAACATCACGAATGGGCGTTCATTTTCCGGGCGGCCGAGGACCCGGGTGAGAAACGCCATCGGCGATGGGGTGTGCGTGAGCGTGACCAGGCCCATCGTGTGCAGGGCCGCAATGAACAGGCCGGCGGCGATTCCACAGCTCTCCTTGACGTAGTAGTTCTTTCGACGAGTGCCATCGGCGCGCTGCTCATACCGCTGCTCGAACAACACGACGATCCACGGGGCAACCTCAAGGAACTCCTTGTGATGGTCCGTGCCGATCGGAGCAAGCGTCTCTTGCCATTCCTCGTTCATTCGATTCTCGAGGTAGTTGACCCGTTCCTCTTCCTCGGCAGCTTCGCGGATTGCTCGTTTGACCTGTGCGTTGTTCGTGGCCACAAAGGTCCACGGTTGTTTGTGCGCACCCGACGGTGCTGTGGATGCGGTGGCGATCACCTGCTCAATCAGCTCGATCGGGACTGGTGCATCGCTGAACAACCGAACCGATCGTCTCGTGTCCATCTGGGCGTGGAATGTTGCTCCGAGGTCGGCCATGTCGCCGTCCGATCGATGCGTCGATGCGTACTCGATGAAGGGGTGTGCGGCGGCGAGCTCATCTGATGGGTAGGGGTGCTCGTACAGCGGTTCATCGGCCATGTTCGGGACCCTAACGGAGAGTGCGAAACGGTGACGCAGCCGCGTGCCGAGACCACTAGAGTGCGAGCACGTTCACGCTCCACAGAAATGAGCCCCCATGTTCAACGTGATGGAAACCCTCGCAAACCGACTCCCAGCCGACGAAGTCAGCGCCCACTGCGATGGCCCGTGTGGTGTTTACGACCCGGCGTCAGCTCGCATTGCTGCCGAAGCCGTTCTTTCGATGACCAAGAAGCTCGTCGATGCAGGACCTGCCACGACCCTCGAGGCCCAGAACACCCAGAGCCGTTACATCGCCATCAAGGAAGAGCAAGCACATCTCGCAAAGACCGAACTGCTCGTCCTCTGGACCGACTACTTCAAGCCACCACATCTCGAGGCCAACCCCGATCTCCACACGACTTTCTGGAACGCCGCGAAGCTTTGCTCCGAGGCAAAGGTGCACGTGAGCGTCGAGATCGCCGAGAACCTGATGGCCGCCATCGAAGAGATCCACAATATCTTCTGGGCCAGCAAGGGCCGCGACGATGCCTGGGTCACCGCCAGCTGATCGAGAATCTCCCAGCCGCTGGCTTCAGCGAGTACCTCCGCTGGACGTTCGGACGCCGAAAGCGTGTCCGCGTTCGCGGAGCCTCGATGGAGCCAGGGCTACTAGATGGCCAGGTCGTGTTCGTCGATCGACGTGCCTATCTGACCCGTCCACCCGCCGATGGCGACATCGTGGTGGCGCACCATCCGCAACGTGATTTCGAGATCATCAAGCGCGTCGAATTCGTCGACGAGGGTGTCTACTTACGTAGCGATAACCGGAATGAGCCCGACGCACAGGACAGCCGATCATTCGGCCTCGTCGGACTTGAGAACGTGTGGGGACGCGTGACCTCCGTCGTCCCCAAAAGTCGGACTGTGGCAACCTAGGGCGAAGGAGACTGAGCTCATGCGAATTGCGGTAGTGCAACACGACATCTCGTGGGAAACACCTGAGAAGAACTTCGAGGCGCTGCGACCGCAGATCGCCCAGGCGGCCGAGACCGGTGCGAATCTCATAGCGCTCGCCGAGACCTTCTCGTGGGGCTTCACGATGAATACCGACAAGGCCCGTGAGGCGCCTGATGGCCCCTCGACGAAGTTTCTTCTCGAGCAGGCTCGATCGACAGGCGCATGGGTTGTTGGGTCGATCCCAATCATCGACGGAGACGCTGCTCTACCGAACAACCGGATGACGTTCGCTGGCCCGGAAGGCCAACTGTCGACCTACAACAAGATCCACCCGTTCACTTACGGCGGCGAAGATCAGAGCTATCGGGCTGGCGCCAACCATCACACCATCACGATCGACGGACTCCGAATCAGCGCCTTCATCTGCTACGACCTGCGGTTCGCAGACGAGTTCTGGGCGCTTGCACACGACACCGACTGCTACTTGGTCATCAGCAATTGGCCTGCGAGTCGACGCCACCACTGGAAGTCCTTGCTCATGGCCAGGGCCATCGAGAATCAGGCATGGGTGGTCGGCACCAACCGAGTCGGCGAAGATCCAACCATTGCCTATGCGGGCGACTCGCGAATCATCGATCCCTTCGGCGAGCTCGTCGCCGAACTGCCGGATGAACCCGGCATCCTCACCGCCGACATCGACCCCGCCCGCGTCGCCCAGGTACGTGAGCAGTTCCCCTTTCTCGACGACCGCCGTTAACGCCGTTCGCTTCTCTCACTAGCCGAGTTCGGCTCCGCCGAACATCGAAACACACCACAGGGTCGCGCCTCACTTTCTCGTTTCTCTCGAACAGGGTCGCGCCTCACTTTCTCGTTACGTGTCACACCGTTCAGCTACTTTGCATCCAGGTACTTCCCCTGCCGTTGAAAGATGACAGGACTAGCGCATGGCACGACCACTTCGCATCGACTATCCGGGTGCATGGCATCACGCAATGAACCGCGGGGCCCGACACCAACCGATCTTCCTCACCGACCATGACCGGTACGACTTCGTTGATCTGCTGTCGATCATCCACGAGCGATTCGGTATCGAGGTCAACGCGTACTGCCTAATGGGAACCCACTATCACCTCTTGGTGAAGACTCCGGAGGGCCACCTCAGTAGGGCCATGCACTACTTGGACGGTGTGTACTCACAAAGGTTCAACCGGCGAAACGGATTTGACGGACCGCTGTTTCGCGGCCGATTCCATTCAAAAGTCGTCGACTCGGACGGGTATTGCCATCTCGCTGCCCGCTACGTTCATCGCAACCCACTTGAGGCACAGCTCGTAACCACCCTGAGCGACTATTCGTGGAGTAGCTACCCATGGTTCGTCGCTGGAACGGGCCGGCGGCCGGACTGGCTCTTCAGTGATGCCCTCGAACTGGGAGGACTGCGAACTCAAGCTCAAATTCGCGAGGCGACCGAGGGTGCGACTTACAGAGATTCCTGGGTTGACTTCGGAGGGCAAGAAGCGGCGGTTGGATCAGCTACCTTCATCAGGGCTGTTCTTGAGACTTCTGTCCCGAACCACGAAACGTCGAGCCATGCGAGGGTGACCCAACCGACGGTCTCACCCCTCGAGATCGAGCGCGTGATTGCTGCGCAGCTCAATGTCAGCATCGATGCACCACTAAGCGGTGGTCGCGGTCGACAGAACCCGGCACGGTTGATAGCCGTTGGGCTTGCTCAGAAGATTGGCGGCCGAACGCTTCAAGAAATCGCGGATCGCTATGGCTTCGTGACCCCGAAGAGCGCCGGCTCAGCGGTTGCCCGTTTCCGTGACCGATTGAAGAGCCGCGAGTTCGCGATCGAAGTCGAGCAGATAATTACGCAGTGTCGGATGCAAGAAAGTGAGGCGCGATCCCGTGTTGCGGAAGGGGGTATGTGAGGCGCGACCCCAGCACGCAGCACGCCGCCAGCACGCCACCAGCACCCCAGCGCCGTCTAGGCGGTGTTGAGCACGCGGAAGCCTTCGGCTAGCCGCCCTGGGTGTTCTTCGGCGTCGAAGTGCGAGACGCCGCCCTTGGCGGCCGTTGCGGCAATCCTCTCGCCCCATTCGCGCATCAGCTTCTCCAAGTCGAACTCGGCATCACGTTTTGCGACCTGTGACGCATGCGAGCGAAGCGCACGAAGCTTCTGCTGGAACACGTCGGTTATGTCGACAAAGAAATCCGGTTCGATCTGACTGACCCACACGTTGTTCACCGTGTGTGGCTCGTACCCCTCATCGAGGAGTTCACTCGTGAACGCACGAGGGTTCCTGGAGTCGGGATAGACCGCACGCAACGTCGCCTCGCCCGTTTCGAGGTGATCAGGGTGACTCCCGTAGACGCTGTCGTAGTTGCGCTCGGGCGATTGCGAGATGACGACATCGGGCTTCTCGATACGGATCACCCGCGAGATGTCGCGTCGGAGATCGAAATTCGCCTGCACCAGGCCGTCGGGGTGGTGCAACCAGTGCAGATTCGCCACGCCAACCTCTCCAGCGGCCGCCTTCTGCTCGGCCTCGCGCATCGACGCAAGTTCACCCGAACTGAACGTCATATCATCTTCCCCACCTTCACCGGAGGTCACCAGGCAGTACGCAACGTGGCTCCCCGCAGATGTCAACCGCGCCACCGTTCCGGCGACACCGAAGTCGATGTCATCTGGATGTGCGACCACGACGAGCACCCGTTCGGGTACATCGATGGGGCCGTCCTTGGTGAGAAACATTCCAGTCATCCGGTCACGTTACGGTGCAAGCCAAGGAGTCCCAATGACAGCGACCCCCGAAAACGCAAAGGACCGCAACCGCGCCCAGTTCGGTGCGAACGCAGGCAACTACGCCGACAGCATCGTGCATGCGAAGGGAGCCAGCCTCGCTTGAATGGTCGAACTCGTCGAGCCGCACTCCGAGTGGCGGGCACTCGACATCGCCACTGCCGCCGGCCACACGGCCTTCGCCTTCGCCCCACACGTTTCACACGTCACGGCGACGGATCTGACTCCGGAGATGGTCGCGTTGTGCGCCACGCGCTCGGCCGAACTCGCCTTCACGAACGTGGAGACGCAGCTGGCCGACGCGGAAGCATTGCCGTTCGAGGATGATTCGTTCGACCTCGCCACCTGTCGAATTGCGCCTCACCACTTCCCAAATCCAGTGATGTTCATCTCTGAAGTTGCTCGGGTGCTCGTCCCGGGCGGAACATTCGCAATGCTCGACAACGTCGTCCCAGACAACCCCGACGTCGCCTTGTTTTACGATGACTGGGAGCGGCGACGCGACCCCAGCCACGTGGGGTGTCTCTCGATGTCCGAGTGGTCCGAGCTCATGGCGGATTCGGGCATGGTGGTCCGGGTTGCCGAGACGGCGCCGAAGCGAATGGGCTTTCAGATGTGGGTCGACAACATGAACGTCGCCGATGCCGATCGCTCCGGTCTACTCACGGACCTGCTCGACGCAGCCTCGGCAGTCGTTGAATTCCTCTGTCCGGACGGTTCCACCCAAGCCGATGCGGCCTTCACGTTGACCGAAGGTCTCTTCGTCGCCTCAACGTAGGGTCGAAGGGCACCTGCCCCAGGAATCTTCCGAAGTAGACCTTCAGGAGCCCAGCAGACCGAGAAGCTCCGAGGTTCGATCAACAGCGTCGGGGGCCTCATCGACCAGGCCTGCTCCGTAATTATCGAAATTCTGCCACATCTCCATCGTCATCTCGATCCCGCCAGCACCGA
>CAXMRH010000033.1:0-5717 GCA_964196045.1 uncultured Chthoniobacterales bacterium
CTCGCTCGGGGGCCGCCTCTGACCGACCTGCCACCGCTATCCGCGGCATACCCCACGGCGTAGTCGGGGCGGTGGTTGCCTTCGCAACAGGCGGATCAGGCGTCGAGATGGTCGACCCTACGGATGCCCTTGCGGCTCAACACGACCCTGGCCGTGCTCCAGGGCGTGGTGGCACCGGTCGGACCAAGTCGATGGAGGATTGTCACGTCGTAGGCTCGTGGCAACGACGACTTGACCAGCTCCCCGGACTCGGGGTCGGCCAGCGTGACGCTTCTCGATGGGTCATCGGTGTGTGTTAGCCATCTGGCGACATCGAGACGGAGGATCTCGGTGAGCGAGTCGAAGCGGGGATCGATCGAGCGCACGAGTTCGGCATCGACCGTCGTCGCTTTGCGGTGATACAGGATCGAATCCAGTTCCAGAATCTCTCCAAGCGAATCGCTCTGCAGGTCGCGACGGAACTGTGCGACCTCTGGTGGTAGTTCGTCGGGTTCGATGAATCGGTACTTCTCTTCGGCAACTGCGACCTGCTCGCCACCTGCCCCTCGGTGGACGGTCCACTTTCGGTTCGGATAGCGGCGGTCAATGAAGCTGTTGAACCGGTTCTGCAACGTTGCCTTGATCCGGTCCTTGCCCATGTACGCCAGCACGACCAGGCCACCCCACACCCAAACGTCGGCGGCGTCGTTCGGTGTCCCGTACAGCAACGCGGCAGTGACGGCGAACGTCATCGCGATGCCGGCCGCGATCGAGTGGAGCGCGTGTTCGGCGTTGCGCCGCGCGTCGCCCGCCTTCGAATCGAGCCACAGAACCGATGAGGTCAGGCGTTTCAAGGCGTGCTGATGACGCTCGACCTGCTCAAGATCGAACGTGCTGCTGTCTGATGACACGCTGGGGCCGGCCCCCGTCTGTGCCCGGTGTCGAGCCTCGGTCACGGCGGCTTGCTTGACGCGGTCGAGGGCCGGAGCTGTCGACTTTCGACGAGACAGGTCTCGAACGATCTTGACCATCGCCACCTCGAGCACGTTGGAGAGATGTTCGTCGACCCATGCAGCGGTCTCGGCGACGCTCGGGTCGGCTAGGTCGGCGGCGGGGATCAGCGTTCGCCGGATGCTGATCATCGCCGACTCGGCGACATCTGCGAGAACCTCGGCCCTGGCCTCGATGGCTTCGTTGGTGTCAAGCATTCGCACATCGAGGGTCGCTCTGGCGATCGCCTCGCGGACGCGACACGCGAACAGCTTGAGCTCGTCGATCGCATCGGCCGGGTCGGCCTCGCCGATCGTGCGGGCGACCGCATCTGTCTCGCGAGGAACATCGTCCAGCGCGAGCTCGGGTGCACTGAGTCTGACGTGCGACTGGATGTCGGACCCGATCTGCCGCTTCGAGTAGGTGTCGCCATCGAGTCGGAAGCTCTGCGGCAGGAAGATCCAGGCTTCCCACGTCTGTCCGGCGCTGGTGGCGGGATGCTCGAGGTTAATCTCGAGGTGGGTGCGATCGTGGCGCCGCCAACCCGGTGAGAGCTCAGTGAGATTCGGCAGCGGCGCCCTCCACGGCTGAGCGTCGAGCAACGACGGCAGACGCGGCCGTCCAGTCCTTGATCCCGTCCAGGCCCTGCTTGAGCCTGATCGGATCACTGCGCAGCACCGATTCCGTGGAGCTAGCGGCGCGCCGGACGAACGCGGGAACGGTCGATGGTCTCGGCCTGCCAGCCGGTTCAGATGTCTCCTCAGTCATCACATGCACTCCAGGCCCCGACCGTACCGGATGCTTGTGGGTGCCCGAGATTCTGCCGTGAATCTGCGACCAGGGGCGTTGCCTCAGGCAGCCGCGTACGAGCCGATCCAAGGGGTCCATGTACTTGGGGTTTGTGTCGCCCCTCCGAGTTGAACCCCCACGAGACCGGGCTGGCGGGATTTGGCCGATTCAGGGTCTTGTGTTCCTCGACATGGATGTCGGGTCGCCGCGGAAGAGTTCTCGAAGGAATTGTCCCATCTGCGGCATCGAGGTGTCCCTCGTTGTAGGTGATGAGGACATTTCGAATGCTCAGTTCAGCTGCCCGGGTGCGACCGTTCGTTCGTCACGCACCAGTGGAATCATCGCGGACTGGCCGCGCTGCAGTCCGACGACCGCCGTGAGATGCATCCGTGAGAGGTCTGTGAGGTGTCTATCGGGCTGGAGTTAGGCAACTACTTAGGCACCAGCGGCTGAACGACAAAGGCCGCTAACCCATCGATTGTCAATGGATCAGCGGCCTTTTGGTGTACGCCCCCCGGGACTTGAACCCGGAACCTGCGGATTAAGAGTCCGATGCTCTGCCAATTGAGCTAGAGGCGCATGTTTTCTGTCTACCGAGCGTACCGACACCCGAGGGTGCCGGCACATTCGATGAACATTGGGTGGCTGACGGGATTTGAACCCGCGACGACTGCGACCACAACGCAGCGCTCTACCGAGCTGAGCTACAGCCACCATGAGGCGGCTCTCACTATAGGGGTCCGAGGCGGTGTTGGCGACGTGGCACACCGCACCCAGACAGGGATTAAACTGAACGGAGGGTCTGACCCCAAGCTGGACGCCGGTTTCCGCGGATCTCGACCGGAGAGCTCGAGGTGTGGCCGGCTAGCCGGCGAAGAGTAGCCAGAGTCCGGCGACTGAGTAGAGCACCATCACGACCAACATCGTCTGCTGGCTTCTCGTGGCATCGCGTTTCGCGAAGCGGGACACGGCGAGGTCGTGCGCATACACGACGGCAAGCACGTGTCCGACGACGATCGCCATGGCCTGTATCCAAGCGATCAGATCGACATCGACGACATTGAGGTTGACGACATCGCTCGCGGTACCGAACCAGTCAGTGGTGGGTGCGCCCTCGGCATCGAAGCGGCCGTAGGGATTGGACAGGCGATGAAGGAAGCTCTGCGACTGATCCACCAACAACTGTGCGTAGTGGGCGACCGCGTACGCCCACACGATCGGGATGAGCGATGGGGTGAACATGTCCGCGGCATCTTCATGATCGATGCCGGTGACTCGCGCCGTTGCGCGTGCACCAAACCAATAGAGAACCGTGGCGATGCCGATCATGACAAGCAGCCCGATCGATTTGGGGGCGACAGCGCTCCAGCCGGTCGGGCGGCCGATGATGTCTGTGAACAACGAACTCTCCGAGAATCCATCGAACGAGGTGCCGCCCAGGACCACCAAGATCAGCATCGTCGTGCCGCGCCTCACCTCGATTTCGGAAAGACCGGCCAGGGGCAGGCGTATGCGAAGGCTTCCGGAATCGTCGGTGGTGAACGGGGACATGCCAGCGATCAAGCTGAACAAGATGCCGAAGCCGTCGGCACGGTCGAGCCAAGAGCGTCCGAATCGCGCTATCCCGCCGATCATGAGAACGCTGTAAACGACCATGGCCCACCCAAGGATGCGTGGGCTGTCTCCGCTCGGGTGTACGAGTTCGAGCAACAGGAAGCTGACCATCGTGGCAACACCGACCCATTGGTGGTCGGGCGGCTGCCTAGATGTATCGGCAGGAAACAGCAGTCCGATCGTCCGATATGGATTGAGCGATCTCCAGATGTCTCCGATGAAGGCTGATGCGATCGGGACAGCGACCCAGACCATCACGTAGAGCGTCACCGGGGCGACATTCGTCGATTCTCCTGCAACGTCGGTGCCAAACAACGCCGCGCCAATAGTCAAGCCGAAGAGACCAAGCCCCAGAATCCGTAGCAGCCACTCGCCCAGGAGGAGCGGGCCGCGTGATCCCGGAATCACGCGACCCGCCGCCGTGGAGTCAAGCTTTGGTGTTTGCCAAAGGGCGCCAAGCGCAACGAAGGACAACACGAGGGCGGCGATCGCAGCCCAAGCGAATTGCCAGAGTGGAAGTGGCAGCGTGCCGCGCGATCCAACTCCGTGTGCGAGAAGCCATCCGGTCAACATGACGACTACGAGACTTCCAGCTCAGCGATGAACGCGCCAGACTTCTCGAACTCGATCTCGAAGCGGCCTGCAGTATCGGCACTGAAGATGATCACCGCAGACTCACCCGGTGTCACGTTGGTCGAAATGTCGTACCCGTGGAGGTGTGCCTCCTCTTCGACATCTGCCGTGATCATGATCATCACGACATCATCGAGGCCCACTTTCACGCGGTCATCTCCTTCGAGTGAGACATTGCCTCCCTCGAGTATTGCGATGATGGTCACGTCTGCGTCTGACGCGTCCGGCCCATCGTCATGTTCGGCGTGTCCCGAACCAGAAACGGTGATTCCCGTCCGAATAGGGACGCCGTCGATCGAGTAGGCCAAGTGGTTGTTCGCGTTGAGTTCGACCTCGACAAGATGGTCGCCTTCGGGCACGTTCACTTGCCGCTCGAGGTCGTAAAATCGCTCGACCTTCTCGCCGTCGAGAAGCAAGTGCAGGTGGCCCTCGTTGTCGACGGGATCGCCGTCGACGTTCTCCGGCGTAACCGTGAAGTCTGCGAGGGAGATGGTCATGTCGAACACACCAGGCTCGTCTGTCTCGTCCGGCGTGATCGCGACCTCGGGGATTGGCTTGCTGGTGTCGACGTCGATCGTCGTCGCCCCGTGATCGTGTTCGGCGTCGTCATCTTCGCCGGCCTCATGTTCGCCGTCATGATCTTCCATCTCGTCGTCTTGTATGTCCGACATGGCACCATCTTCCGTTTGCGCTGCGTCCACAGCTTCGGTCGTCGTGGCATCGCTGCCACACGCCGCCGCGACTAGCGCGATTACGAAGAGTGCGCCAAGGAGGCGCAGTCGTCTGTTGATCCACATGATGTGGTCCCTTCGTTCGAGTCGTTCTGCGTGGTGACTCCGAAGAGTCGGGGGGTCAGGAATGCAGAAGCTTCGGCGGTCCTCGACGGGACACCACGAACGAAAGTGGGGCATGGGAGAGGAGTTCGATCGATGTTGCTCGCAGGGACGAGTCCCTGGTCGCTGGCCAGGTGCTCTTCTCTTGCGCATCGATGATCGCTGACGCGAGCCGTTCGATCGTTCGGACCGACCATTGCAACACCGCGGCAAGCAGAGGAGCAAGAGCAACCCCGAGCCAGAAGACGAGCTCGGAGAATAGTGAGATCGCTCCAAGCCCGCCGACGAGACGTTCGGCGAATTCGAGCCCCGTATACCCCAGTGCGATGGCACCGGACAAAGAGTGGAAGCTGCCCGGGAGGTAGCTGCGGT
The DNA here is from genome assembly GCA_964196045.1 of uncultured Chthoniobacterales bacterium. Taxonomy (GTDB): domain Bacteria; phylum Actinomycetota; class Acidimicrobiia; order Acidimicrobiales; family SHLQ01; genus SHLQ01. Next base: position 5,211 of record CAXMRH010000033.1, read on the forward strand.
GACGAAGGCTGCGAGTGATGGACCGCGTCAGTAGACAGAGCACTGCAAGCGAACCAGCGAGCCATGCGACGGCGAGATGCCCATGCGCCACCGAAATTTCGTAACCCGCCAGCGTGGAGACGCCGTACGCGACCTGGTGGGCGATCAGTACGCCGACGCCAGCCAATAAGAGCGAATCCAACCTCCGCATGTGCCCAATGGTACGCGGCACACCGCAGACCTATTCGTCAGCGCGGCGAAAGATATCGACCGAGTTGCATGACTTTCCCTTGCCCGACGAAGATCGACGCGTCAAAGGGACGACACAGGTGGCGAAGGAACAGAGAAAGACCATGGCGACAGATTTGACCACACACCCGTATGGACCTGGTTCGCATGGGCCGCTTTCAGAAGTCCGTGAGATGCCGGTGTGTTATCCGATGAAGGGCAATGTCGATTCGATGTTGTATCACCGTCCGGATTCGCAGAATTATGGGGCGACGGTTGCTGAGGTGTGGTTCGACAGTC
>CAXMRH010000034.1:0-6868 GCA_964196045.1 uncultured Chthoniobacterales bacterium
CAAGGTCGGCTCCTTGGCGAAGAAGGGTCTTGGCTACGACGACCTTCGCGCCATCAACCCCTCCATCATCTACGCCTCGATCACCGGTTTCGGACAAGACGGACCAATGGCTTCGCAGCCCGGATACGACTACCTGGCGCAGGCGATGGGCGGGTTGATGAGTATCACTGGGCGAGCCGATGGTGAACCAGGAGCTGGCCCTCTTCGTGCCGGGATAGCTGTTGCCGATCAGTCAGCAGGCCTGTTTTCGACGATCGGCATTCTCGCGGCGCTGAGACATCGTGATCAGACCGGCGAGGGTCAACAGGTCGATGTGTCGCTGCTCGATTCGCAACTGGCTGTCCTGGTCAATCAGGGGCTCAACTACTTCGTCGGAGGGACACCTCCGACCAGAAGCGGGGAGTGGCACCCGAACCTCGCTCCGTATCAACCGTTCGATGTTGCCGACGGACGGGTGGTTATCGCTGTCGGGAACGATGGGCAGTTTGCTGCCTTGTGTGACTGGCTCGACCTTGCTGAGCTCGTCGGGGATCCGCGATTTGTCCACAACCCCGATCGAAACAAGCACCGGGTGGAACTCACCGGACTGCTTCAGGAACGACTGCGGTCGAAGACCCGGGCCGAGACCCTCGAGGCGCTCCCGGCGATTGGCGTGCCGGCGGCCACGATCAACGACATCGCGGAAGCATTCGACGAGCCACAGGTGCGGCACCGGGGAGGCCGCATCGACCTACCGCACCAGTCGGCGGGAACCGCACCGGCGATAGCGAACCCGATCCACTTCTCGGCGAGTCCCGTTACCTATCGAAATGCACCGCCGGTCCTCGGCGAGCACACCGACGAGGTCCTCGAATCCGTCCTCGGCCTCGATACCCAAGAGATCGAGCAACTCCGCGCCAACGGCGTCGTCTAAATCGCTGTTTCCCGCTCGTTTCTCGCTCCAGCTATCGCAATCCGCCGCTCGTCCCTCGCTCCTGGCGCGCTGCGTTTGTTTGTGCGTATACAGACGCACGTGTGGCTGGCGTAGCGCTGTGTGTCTGCGATGTTTCAGCCCGCCAGGGATGAAACTCGGTTAGTGAGCGCAGCTCGCGTAGCGACCATGTCGGTTTCCGCGCATGTCGAGCGGAAGTCTCGACAAGTGACGGGTGAACCGGTCGTGAACGTGCTGCCACATCTCCACGAACTCACCGGCTTCTCGGTTGGGTATGAGGCTTGGGTCCATGCCCCGAGGGCTACCGTTGTGGGTGATGTCGGACACCTCGAACAACATGCGTCGAACCACGCTGATGCAGCGCCGCTCCGTCTCTGTTCTGGTGTTGCTCCTCTCGCTTGTAGGTGTCGGCGTACTTGGCGTCGAGTTCAGAAACCTCACGAAGGACGCAAACGTTGCCGCAGCGGCGGTGATTTCGGAAACGGTCGTGGCCGAATCGACAAGCTCGGTCCCGTCGACGACCGTGCCGCCCACCACGACGACGACGACGGAACCGCCATCGCCTCCGCGACGGACCGCAGTACTCGCCTTCACCGGCGACACGCTCGCCCACCGCGGAGTCGTTGCACAGGCGGCCGCGAATGCTGCCAACGCAGCGGACGTCGACGCCGAGTACGACTTCGCCCCGATGTTTGACCTTGTTCGCGGGACACTGTCAGAGGCCGACCTTGCGATCTGCCATCTCGAAACACCGCTGTCTCCAGACAACACCAGGCTGAGTGGGTACCCCACGTTCAACGTGCCACGCGAGCTGGCGGACGCATTGGTCGGCGCTGGCTACGACGGGTGTACAACAGCGTCGAACCACAGCCTCGATCGGCGAGCGGAAGGTGTGGTGTCCACCCTCGATGTGCTCGACGAAGCGGGTCTCCGTCACAGCGGATCCGCCCGCGACCAGATGGAATATGACGAACCAACGATCTATGACGCCGGCGGGATCGCGGTTGCGAGCCTCAGCTATGCCTATGGGTTCAACGGATTCAGCGAACCCGCAGATTCGCCGTGGCTCGTGAACGAGATCGACGTCGAAGAGATCACCAGCGAGGCTGCGGCGGCTCGCTCGAATGGAGCGGAGTATGTCGTGCTCTCGTTGCACTGGGGGACCGAATATCGCCACCAGCCGAACGCCTACCAGCTCGACTACGCCGAGCAGGTCGCGGCGATCGGTGGGGTCGACATCGTCATAGGACATCACGCGCACGTCGTGCAACCCGTCGACATCGTCGACGATCTTCCAGTCGTCTTCGGCCTCGGCAATTTCCTCTCCAACCAGTCGGCCAACTGCTGTGCGCGAGGTTCTCAGGATGGCGTGATCATGCAGGTCAATGTCCAGGAGCTCCCGGAGGACGATGGTCCAGGATTTCGCACCTGGCTCACGTATGTGCCCACCCGCGTCGACCGAACCGACTATTCGATCGTCCCCATCGTCGAAGCACTTGCTGGCAATGATCTCGATCAGGTCGATCGTGGAGTTCTCGAAACCTCCCGCGAGCGCACGGTCGACGCCCTCACGTTGCTCGGCAACACAGCGGGCATCATCGAGGCCCGCTGAGCTCTAGAGGTGCTTCTCGAAGAAGCGTGCAATCATTCTCACCGACTTGAGGCTCGCATCGAGGAAGCCGACCTGCGTGAAGAAGGTGTGCACCTGGCCATCGAAGAGGGTGTATTCCACGGGAACGGCGGCGTTGGCCAGAGCGTCGGCGTAGTCCTTGCCCTCGTCGAGTAATGGGTCGTACTCGGCGGTGAGGATGATTGCGGGAGGTTGACCTACAAGATCGCCGAGAATCGGCGAGCAACGGGGGTCGCTGCGCAGCTCTTGTGATGGTGCGTAATGATCCACGAACCAGCGAATTCCGCCCATCTCGAGGAGGTAGCCGAGCCCGTTCCGTTCGAGTGATGTTCGTTCGCTGTTGCTCAAGTCGACCGCCGGATACACGAGTGCCTGGGCCGAAATCCTTGGGCCGTCGGCACACGACAGAGAGACGGCAGCGGCGAGATTGCCTCCGGCGCTGTCGCCACAGACGGCGAGCCGATCGCCGTTCACGCCGATCTCGGCACCGTTGATCGCAACCCAACGTGTGACCGCTTCACAGTCGTCGATTGCCGCAGGAAATGGATGCTCGGGCGCGAGGCGATATTCGACAGAGACCACGGTTGCCGCAGTTGCCTCGGTGAGCGCTCGACAGACCAGGTCGTGGGTGTCGACAGTGCCGATGACCCAGCCACCTCCATGGAAAAAGAGCACACACGGCGTGTCGTCGGTGGCGTTGACAGGTCGATACACCCGGATTGGAATATCGCCAGCTGGCCCGGGCACGGTCCGGTCGAACACCTCGCCCACGTCGGGCTCCGCGTCCAAATCCGCCGTGCGCTGATCGAAGAGCTCCCGCGCTTCCACAGGAGTCAACGTTTCTATTGGAGGAAGTCCGACCGTCGCCGCAAGGTCGAGCAGGATCTGGGCCTGAGGGTGGATTGGCATGACTCGCATCGTAGGTGGACCCGGCTTCGAGTTATCTGTCCGAAACCCGCTCGTGAATTGTTCGTGAGCAGGCGAGAATGGAGCGATGTCGCAGATCAGGAGGCCGCTCCTCAACGCAACCGCTGCTGAAAACGACGGAGACTTCACCTCGGCTGACTGGGCGTTGTTCTTCAGCGTGTCGCTCATTTGGGGTTCCTCGTTTCTGCTGATCGCGGAGGCGCTCGAGGGCCTGACTCCTGGCATGGTCACGCTTGGGCGTGTTGGGCTAGGAGCGATCGCGTTGTGGGTTATCCGGGGGTTTCGTCCCACCGGCAACCGATTCGATGCCGAGGATCGCGGCCGCCTCGTGCTTCTGTCGTTGCTGTGGGTGGCAATCCCGTTCACCCTGTTCCCACTCGCACAGGAGCACATCAACTCTGCCGTTACGGGATTGCTCAACGGTGCGACCCCGGTCTTCGTCGGCCTGGTGTCTGTCCTTTTGCTGAAGGTCGTTCCGAAGGGCGTGCAACTGGCCGGGATCGTCGTGGGTTTCATCGGAATTGTGCTCATCAGCTTCGGCTCTGCGGGCGGTGGCTCGTCCGAGGTGAAGGGCGTGTTGATGGTGCTGGGCGCGACGGCGTGTTACGGCTTTGCGATCAATCTGGCCGCGCCGTTACAGCGCAAGTACGGCGCTATTGCGACGATGAGCGGAGTTCTCGGCCTCGCGACGCTCTGGGTTCTCCCGTACGGTTTGTGGTCGCTCGGGGACAACGACTGGAGCGCCGAGCCGATTCTGGCAGTCCTGCTTCTCGGAGCGGTGGGTACTGGCGGCGCCTACTGGATCATGGCAGCGCTCGTCGGACGCGTCGGGGGGATCCGAGCATCGTTCATCACGTACCTGATTCCGGTCGTTTCGCTCGTGCTAGGAGTGACCATCAGGGACGACTCGGTTGAGGGCCTAGCGCTCGTCGGTGCCGTCCTCACGATTGCGGGGGCGCTCATGGCTTCTCGTCGGAAGAGTTGAGCGTTACGCGAGCGCAGGCATGAGAAACTCGTGACATGTCAAATATGCACACTTCAGAGAGGTCGCGCAAAATCGTCCTCACGGGCCCAAGCCGAGGGATAGGCAGGGCCACGGCCCTTGCTCTCGCATCACGTGGTCACCAACTGGCTCTACTGGGACGGCCGAGCCCTGAGTTGGACGACGTCGCCGAAACCATCCGCACGGGCGGTGGTGACCCAGTGGTGGTCACCGCCGATGTCCGCGAGGAAGGTGCAGTCGCATCCGCCATCGATGAAGCGTGGACACAGCTTGGTCATGTCGACGTCCTGATCAACAATGCAGGGGTCGGTCGCTACGCCGCGTTCGAGGATTTGTCCGCTGCCGAGTGGGACCATGTCATGGCGGTGAACGTCACCGGTGTGGCCACGGTTATTCGCAGCATGCTCCCGCATATGCGCCACGCTGGCGATGGCCACATCATCAATGTCGGTTCGATCCGAAGCTCTGAACCCGGGGCGAACTGGTCGGCCTACGCCGCGAGCAAGTTCGCACTCGACGCCTTGACCAGAACCCTCCGATTGGAGCTCGAGGGCTCCGGCATCCTCGTATCCCAGATTTGCCCTGGTGGGGTGCTCACCGAATTCGGCGACATCGACCCCGCTACAAAGGACCAGTCGTGGCTGAAACCAGAAGCGATAGCCGAGGCGGTCGCGATGATCATCGAGTTTCGCGGGCTGGCATGGCTGCGCGATCTCACCATCGTGCCTGAACCAGCTCGTCCCTAGCTATCGAGGGTGTCGCCCAACAGGTGCCTCTGAACGGTGTCATACCGTTCCGTCGGCCTCATCGCTGGAACACCAATCGGGTCATAGCCGAGTTCGCGATACACGTCGTACATGTGTTGGTGCACGGTCGACTGATACTCCTCGCCCTCGACACGTTCGGCATCGAACTGCCATCCGACGGGATCGAGGATGAACACCTCGTCGTATCGGTATCGCTCGGCGGCCACGGCAAGTCCGGGCGTGAGTGAGCGGTTCTCGGTTCGGTGGAAGGCAATATTGCATGGCAGCGCATATTCGAGGAAGACGAGACCGTTTGGATCGAGCTTCGCTTCGGCGGCCGCCATCGCTTCGAGAACCCGAGCCTGGAAGTCGTCGGCGAAGCGGAACTCCTCGACATCTCGTCCAGTTGCGGCGACCTCGGTGATCAGCTGGCGCGTGCTGTCGGGAGAGGTCCGCTCGCCTGCGTCCGCGAACAACGCCAACAGAGTCGATTTCCCGGACGATGGTGGGCCTGTGATGACCACCCAACGCGTCTCGATGCTCATCCCAGAGAGTCTCGCGCAACATCGATGAAGAATTGTGCGCTGGCTGATCTCGAGACCTGACCAACGACCCTTGCTCAGGTCCCTGTCATGGACAACGATCGGGTCAGGAGGTTGTCATGATGGCGCCAATTCGATCTCTCGGGCTAGTGCTGGCCGGCGCCATGATCGTGAACACGGCCTGCGGGTCATCGCTCCGTTCCACCACCCCTGACGGTGTCGCGCCCGAAGGTGCGTCAACGACGGAAGTCCCGATCGGGCGCGACGCCGATGAGACCATTTTGCTCGGCGATCTCACCGTCGAACAGAGGGGCATGGTCGAGTGGGCACTGCATCGATTCGCTCTCGCAGACCTCGAGCTGCCCCCGGAGGTCGAGTTCATCTTCGATCCGACAGCGGAACAGTGCGACGGCAACGCCGGACGCTGCCACACGCCGAATGGCCACCCAATCGCGGTCGTGTGTGAACCATCAGGCGAAACGATGGGTCGCATCGTCGACCGTCGCGTGACCCTTCTGCACGAGCTCGCCCATCTCTGGCACTGGGGACAGGGCGACGGGCTCAGATGGCCGGATCGAAGCGGGATCGTCGGAGGGGAAGTGGGTTTGGCGGAGGTTCCCTGGGCGGATCGAGCCGAGGAGCGCGTGGCGATGGCCGTCGCGTGGGGGCTGATGGACCAACTCCGTCGCCCGGTCGGCAGTGACTTCCCGTGCGCTGAACTGAACGACCAGTTCCAAACGCTGACCGGTCACGACCCTCTCGGCCCGATCAATTCGGTGTGCGAATTCCCGTGATGACCACCCAACGCGTCTCGATGCTCACGACAGAAAGTCGCGTGCGACGTCGATGAAGAACTGTGTGCTCAGCGCCATCGATTCGATATCGATCCGTTCGTCATTTCCATGGAACCGATCGCTGTAGGCCATTGCATCGAGGGACGGGCTGAAGAGTCCGGCCCCGTAGGCGACCGCCCCCATCTCTCGGTAGATCCGCGAGTCGGTGAATCCAACGATCAAGTGCGGTGCGATTTCGGCAGTGGGGAACGGTCGGCTGACCGCGGACTGGACCGAGTCCCACAATGGCGTCGTC
>CAXMRH010000035.1:0-8450 GCA_964196045.1 uncultured Chthoniobacterales bacterium
GATTGGCTGGTTGACGTCGTCGGTTGTGTCCAACCTGGAGGATGACACCTGCAGCTGCGGCTGCTTTCGTCGCACGCTTCGCTTCGGCCACCGTCAGCGTGAAGGGCTTGTCGCAGAAAACATGTTTGCCCGCCGCCGCCGCCTGGACAACGAGGTCGGCGTGGGTGGAGTGAGGTGTCGCGATCAGTACAGCCTCGACGTCGGGGTCCGCCAAGACCTCGTCATACGACGATGCGGGACGGGCGCCGTGTGTCTCCGCGAAGGTATTGCGAGATTCCTCAGACCTTGCGAAGCCGCGGACTACGTCGGCACCTCCGGCCGCAGCCTTCTCGGCAAGGACACCTCCCCACCAGCCAAGTCCTATCGATGCAACGCGTAGTGCTTCCACTTCAAGTTCTCCTTCGTTTCGAACTCAGGCCGCATCAAGCGGCAAGGTGATCGTCGCACCGCTGTCCGCGGCGCGTTGAATTGCGAGGGTTACCTCGAGGGTGTGACGAGCAGTCTCCGGCAGAGCCAAGTTGCAAGTCGTCCCCACAGCGAGATGGTCAAGCCATGCTCGGGTCTCTGCCGCGAGCGGGCCGATGAATTCTCCCAGCGCCCAGTCACCCGGAGTGCCGCTCGACAAGAACACGGCATTTACGTCGTGATCGGGAAGATACACATGCGGTATTCCCTTGTTGCTGTACATGACCTGGTCGGTGTGATCGTCGTCGAGAAGCACGACGCCCTCGGTGCCGAGGAGTTCGAGACGAGCCGCGTGACCGAGCGCCGGGTATTTCTCTGGCAGGGCGTAACACACTCCGAGGCTGATTGCGGCTCCGCTGTCGTAGCGAAGCATTGCCCAGGTCAGGTCATCGGTCGCGTGTCCTGCCTCTTCCAGGACGCCACGTTGCCCAATGGCACTGACCTCGACGACTCGCTGCCCATCGAAGAACCAGTTCATGAGATCGACGTAGTACGTGAGCGCATCGACCACCGGCGTCGCATCGGGATTGCGCCCCAACATCGCGAGAGCCTGCGAACGGGAGTTGTAGACCCGCGCCGTCGCCCCGATGAGTCGACCCAGTCGATCTTGGACGATCTGCTCTTTGGCGATGTGGTACCGCTTCCGAAACCGCCTGCTGTACCCGACCCGAAGTTCACCCGTGCTCTCCGCAGCTGCCGCGAGAATCGTGTCAGCATCGTCGAGAGTGAGCGCGATGGGCTTCTCGACCAGGACATCTTTGCCAAGGCGCAGGGCTTCGACTACAGGAGCCACGTGCTCGCCTTCACTCGTCGAAACCACGACAGCACTCACCGACGGGTGTCCAATGATCTCGGCATTGTCAGATGAAGCGACTTCGGCCCCGACTGCCTGGGCCAGCTTGTCTGCCGCATTCTGGTTCGCGTCTGCAACTCCGATGAATCGAACTGCAGGATGATCGGCGGCCAAGCGCGCTCGGAAGGTCCCGATTCGCCCTGATCCGATGATGCCCAGCCCGACTTCGTGTCGTGTTGCCCGTGCTCCCAGTTGCGTAGTAGCCACCCGGCTGATCCCCCTCGGTCCCGATGCTACATAATGTCAGATGTGTCCACGCGGCGACTGATCGGCTCTCCGATCCCTCTCATGGTCGCCCTCAATGTGGTCGGGGTTAATCTGATCACGCCGGTGTTGCCATCGTATGCAACACACTTCGGCGTCGGGATCGGAGCCGCATCTTTCCTGATCACCGTGTTCGCTCTCTCTCGCATGGCGTTTCGACTGCCAGCTGGCTCATTTGCTGACCAGTACGGGTCGCGCGTCGTGTGTATGAGCGGTGCAACCGTGCAGGCCTGTGGAGCTCTTCTCGCTGCGATCGCACCCGGGCTCGGTGTCCTCCTCTTGGCGAGGGCAGTCCAGGGCGCAGGATCTGCCATGTTCGGCACCTCCGCCAACCGTTTCCTTCTCGTCGTCACTGAAAAGCAGGACCTTGGCCGTTCGATCGCCGGCTTCCAAGGGGGCATCGTGCTCGGGGGAACCTTGGGACCGCTCATCGGCGGGGTTGTGGCACAACAATTCGGGATCTTTGCTCCGTTCTACGTCCAGGCAGCTATTGCGTTCGCGTTGGCTGGCGTGAGCGCCATCGTCATCAATGAACCTCAGACGCGTCCCGCAATCAGCCAGCGCTCACGACCAAACACGAGCGTTCGCCAGATTCTGGCGGTCCCCGGTTTCCGCGTGTTGATGTTGTGCGGATTCAGCCTCTTCTTCGTCCGAGCTGGAGCCATCAACGTTGTGGTTCCCGCCTTTGCCGACGAGGTTCTCTCCATGTCACCAGCCCAAATCGGGGCCGTGATCTCCCTTGGCTCGATTGTGTCGCTGCTCGTGATGCCGGTAGCAGGCAGGCTCGCCGACTCGGTCGGTCGCTGGCAGGTGGCCGTTGCAGGAGCTCTGATCACGTCGGCCACCGTCGCGTTGTATGGCCTTGCCACCGTCTCGTCGTATCTCTTCGTTATCGCTGCGTTGACTGGCGTGGGCATCGGACTCGCCGCTGTTGCACTCCCCACCATGATCGGAGACATCGCCCCACCTGGAGCAGAAGGCAGAGCCTCGGGGGTCTACAGAATGGCGAACGACCTCGGCTGGGTCTTCGGCCCGGCGACGCTCGGCTTCCTGGCAGACAGCGGCCGATATGGACTTGCCTTCATCGTGGCGGGCGTTCCCTTCGTGATCGCCGCGGCAGTGTTGGCCCGAACTAGCTGAAGGGGCCTGACCCCTAATCGGCCAATTCAATAGCGACTTCCTCGAAAATTCAACGAATTGAGGTGAAGGGGCCTGACCCCTTACGTCGTATGTTGCGGCCGTCCAGACACATGTGTGTCTGTATACGCACGGAAACACGCCAGCTCCCAAGGGAGTGAGGGACGAACGACTGGGCTCCGCCTCGGGCGCGGCCGCAGAGCACACCGAGCCGGAGGCGAATGTGCGATTGCCGGGAGCGAGGAACGAGTGGGAAACAAGGGGCCTGACCCCCCCGGGACCCCCGGGAGGATCAACCTATGTGTACAAGCGTGTCGGGAAAGAAGGCGGTCCAGGCGAACCAGAAGTCGTTGCGGTGGGTGACGGTCTCGAGTTGAGTGCCTGCCAGGGGACCATCGATCGCTCGGCCGAGCAAGGTCCATGTCGAACCCGTCTCCGTGTCGACGAACAGTTGGCCTTCGGCCTCGAACGTGAGTGTCTGCCCGTCAACGGCCGGATCGAGCGCCAGCGCAGAGCCGATGGCTCGACCATCGGCGACGACAGCACGGTTGAGGGCGTCGGCGGTATCAGGAGAGCCCCAGAGCACCACGATGGGTCGCCCGCCGACGACATCATTCACAACTGGCGACTCGACCAACACGCTGAACGGGTACGCCTTGTCGACGTCGCCGACCGAGACACCAACGACTCGTTCCATGGCAAAGAAGCGGCCATCAATGTTTCGCTCAAATAGGATCAACGGCGCGAATCGTCCACTCAGACCCTCGTAGGGGTTCTTGCCGTACGTGAGATCAAATCCCGTGTCCCGAGACAGCGACAGACCATCGGGGAACGCGGTTCGGAAATCGCCGAAGCTCACGATCGATGTTGGCAAACTTGAGATCTGACTTCCTGCTTGGGCGCCAACGATTGCTTCGCCCGTTGCTTGCTGCCACAACGAGACCGTCACGTCGTCCCACATCACGAGGTCGTTGTTTCGCAAGAACCCAGACACGCCAAATCGAACAACGTCTCCATCGACGTGACGATCGAAGGCCACCGCCGAATTGCAGAGCGGACAAAATGTCACCGACACCGGCACTCCCCCGATCTCGTCATTCACGATCTCGTGACGATTCAAGATAGAGAGCGGGAAGAAACGGACATCACCATTCACCAGCATCAGGACACCGGGCTCGCGATCGACCAGCCAGTCAGAAGCATCCTCAGGCGATTCATACACCGGATTGTCGATAGGTGGGACGGCATCGCGCGGCTCGCTTGCGCCGGTACCCAGAATTAGCTCGGAGAGGTCGATGGTCGACTTGGTCCAATCGGTCGGCCAATCCCGGGTGGCAAACTCAGCGTTCGACCGAAGGCTCTCACGGGCGACATCTCGCTCTACGACCCCATCGCCAGCGGACACATACGCCGCTAAGCCCATCACAACGGCAAACGTCGCCACGATTGCTGTTGCTGACGTGCGCCTCATGAAGTGGAAAGACGGCATCGAGCTGTCTACATTCCCGAGAGGTCGTCCTGCACTCCATCACGCCGAGCTACTCGGGCTGCCACAATCCGCAGAATGGCGTCGCAGCGATCGGCTGACACGAGTTCGGTCAGCCGACCCTCGTCGTCAAGGATTCGAATCAGATCGTCGAAAGCTGCGGGCATCACATAGGGGTGCCCAAAGAACGCTGTCGTGTGAAAGATGACCTCGAGAACCTCGCGCGGTTGTGCACCTGCTCTGAGTGCAGCGCGCATGTGGCGCCTCGACTGATGTGTCTCGCCGAGCGACAAGGTTGCCCCGACGACACACAACAACCTTGTGCGATCCTCGAGCACACCACGGCCATACATTCCGTCGTACACCGCGTCTTCCCAGATCTGGAGAAAGTCCGGGTCGAGCGCGTCGAGCACGTCGATCATGTTGATGTGATGGCCGGGCCGGAGACGAAGGCCATTGGAGATGCCGTGCCACCCATACCGGTCGATCAACGCATCCAAGCGCGGATCCGCATTGTCGGCCTCGGACCATGAGTCGCGTTCGTCTTCCACGACCCTCGCGGAAGGGTCGACGACTCGCGAACTCAGATCGGGCAACTCTTCACCACGACGATCGAGCACGCGCTCGAATGCTTCACATGCCTGAGCGACAACCCAGGGTCCTGTGTACACATACGCCTGAAGCATGACCTCGAGCAGCTCTGCGGCGTCTACCCCCGACGAGAGAGCAGCGTCGAGATTCTCTTCGAGAGGTTCGGTCTGCCGAGTGACGGTGTACTGGCACGTGAGAATCAGGAAACGTGTGCGCGTATCGAGTTCGGTGCGCTCCAGTAGTCGGGAGACATGGTCTTTCCACGTGGCTGCAAAGGTTGGGTCAAGACGCCCGAACAGATTTGCAAGACGATCGGCACCTGTCGAAAGGAAATCGCTCAGCGCATCGTCGCTCATAGGCCAAGCAGCGCTGCTGCAGTATCGCCGAGAACAGCGGCTCGTTCCTCGTCATTCAGGTCGCTACCTTCGAGCCAATCAACCGGATCGGGTTGACCCATGTCGGCAGGAAAATCTGTGCCGAGCATCACTTTGTCAATTCCGACGACCTCCACCAGGCGACGAAGCATGCCGTAGTCATAAACCAGCGAGTCGTACCACATCTTGTTCAGGTACTCCGAGGGGAACATCGAGATCTCCGTCCGCGCTTCCCGGCGGACCTCGTAGCCATGATCAAATCGTGCTGCGCCACAACAGGCATATCCACCGCCGTGAGCGAAGAGCGTCTTCAGGTTGGGCAATTTGTCGAGAATCCCGCCATGGATGATCGATGCGATCGCGATGGTCGTCTCGGTCGGATTCGCGATCGAGTTGTGCAAGTGATAACGGGGCAGGTGTTTCTCGAGCCGGCGATCGGATGGATGGAAGAAGACCAGCGCACCGAGGTCTTGAGCTGCCTCCAACACCGGAAAGAGGTGCGGCTCATCCCAGTTAGCGCCGTCCACGTGTGTGCCGACACACACGCCGATCATTCCGTCGATGCTCATGACCCGCTCAAGCTCGGCGATCGCCCTGTCTGGGTCCTGCATCGGAAGAGCGCCGTAACCGGCCAAACGTGTTGGCCATTGTTCGATGAACCCCGCGATCTCATCGTTGACCGCTACCGACGCAGCAGCACCGTTGTCCGCGTCGAGGTAGTGCCGAAAGAAGATCGGGTTGAGGGAGAGGACCTGCACGTCGACGCCCATCTCGTCCATCCGTTCGATGCGCCGTTCCATGGACTCGTAGTGCGCCTTGCCCCCCATCCCCTCACGTCGCTCGCCAGTGATGATCACCGGACGGCCGATGTCATCGTTCTCAATCCTTGAGCCGAACCAGGCTCCTCCAGCTTCGGCCGCCGCTATCGCAGATCGGGGAAGCAGATGTGCATGCACATCGATCACCTTGGTCATTTCGCTGCCTCCAGAGAGCCGTCATCGGTAACCGTCCAACCTTCCGCCTCGAGTTCCTCAATCGCCTCAAGCATGCAGGTCACGCCATACGTGATGACCCTGGCGCCGGCAGGATTCACCGCGACCATGAGCGCTTCAGCGATCTCCTCAGGGTGCGCTCCGAGTGTCAGGGCCTTTCGGATATGTGCAGTCAGATGGGGTTGGTTGTGGGGGTTCGACCCGAGCACTGCAAGCGCCACGATGTGGAACAGCTCGTGCTCTTTCTCATCGAAGCGGCGTGGCCTCTTGCGGATGATCTCGTCGAGTTGGAGCATTGTTTCGACGTAGTCGGGGAACCGTTCCGCAATCCATCCGTGCGCTGGATAAACCTTGCCGCGCCGCGCCGCAAATTCTTCTGCCAATGAACTCATGAAGGATCCTCTCCAAACTTCTGATCAGCATGAGCAGCACGATCCGAGATCCGGTAGCCAACGTCGGGTGGCACATACTCCCCACGGTCTGAGAGCACATCGACAAGCGTGCGCAAACCGTGAATCAAGGTCCGCGAACCAGATGGTGTCCAGGCCACCAAGATCGCGTCGATCAGTTCGGTCGTTGTTGCTCCGGCATCGAGCGCTTTGTGCATGTGGTTCTTCGCGACCGTGTCCTCGCCAAGAACTGAAGCTGTCGTCGCATAAACGAGCTCGCGATACTTGCGTTCGAGACCATTTGGACGATCGGTGTTCACCTGCGTCCACGTCGCATCGAAGCTCCGGAGGAATTCGGGCGCTTCGCTGGCCAACAACACCTGCCACTCGAACAGGTAGCCACGTTTTTCGTACATGTCGTCGAGTAGTTCTTGATCGGTCATGGACGAACCTCCAGGGCTTAGGCGAGCAGCGACGTGAGATTCTCCGACAGGATCTTCCAGCGCTCTTCGTCGGTGAGCGTGGGATGTGAACGTATGAAATCGACTGGCCGCGGCTCTCCCATATCAGCTGGGTAATCGCTGCCCAGCACGACCTGGCTGATCCCGGCGAGGTCGATGACCTGGTCGAGAGTGCGGTGGCCATGCACCAAGGAGTCGAAGTACAGGCCCTTCAGATAGTCCGACGGGATCTGTGCGATACCTTGCGATTCGGCGCGAATCGAATGCCCATGGTCCATACGTGCAATGCCGAGACATCCGTATCCGCCGCCGTGAGCGAAGCACAGTTTCAAGTCGGGCAGCCGATCGAGCACACCGCCAAAGATCAGGCTTGCCATGGCGATCGTGGTCTCGAGCGGATTCCCGACGAGATTCTTGAGGTGGTAGTCCTGCAGAAATGATTGCGCTCTGCCCCGCGTCGGGTGGACGAAGAGAAGCACGCCGAGGTCTTGCGCTGCCTGGAGCACGGGAAAGAGACCTGGTGAATCCCAGTTGGTTCCGTCGACGTGGGTTCCGATGATTGCTCCGTCAAACCCGAGGTCACGCACACACCGTTCGAGCTCATCGACCGACGACTTCGGGTCCTGCAGTGGCAGGTGTGCCAACCCCCGATATCGAGTTGGAAACTCGCGCACGACATCTGCGATGTCATCGTTCACTTCGATCGCCATCTGACCTGCGTCGGCGGCGGGTGTTGTGTACCAGATAAGGCTTGGGCTGAGCGACAACATGTGTACATCGACGCCGATGTCGTCCATCGAGCCAACACGTTCGGCGGGAGTCTCCAGTGGGGTCGGCCAAGGCAGAGAGAACGGCGGTTTCCCGCCGACCGAACTCGTGATCTTGCCGCGATCGTCTCGACCGAACTCGATGCCGTAATGGAGCCCGCCCGCAGCGGCATTGTGGGCGAGCCGTGCCGGAACGATGTGACTGTGTACGTCGATGATCTGACCATCCATGCTGCTGGACCCGCCTCTACTTTCCGGAACCCGATGTAAGGCCAGCAACCACGAATTTTTCGACTCGTGAATAGACGAGGATGAACGGCAAAACGGTCAGAATTGCGAAGGCGGCCTCAGCGGGGAAGTTCGAAATTCCCTCACTCTGACCCATCTTGAACAGCGCAAACGGAAGCGTGCGGGTCTCCGGCGTGGTGGTCAATACCAGCACGAGGGTGAATTCGTTCCATGCCTCCCGAAACGCCAGTACGCCGACGGTGATGAGCGCTGGAGCCGCGAGCGGCATAACTATGTACCGGATTCGTTGCCAGAGGTTCGCTCCGTCGACTGCCGCTGCCTCCTCGATCTCTCGTGGGATGCCTTGGAAGAAACCGACCATGAGCCACACGGCAAGCGGCGCCAGCGTTCCTGCATAGACAAAGATCAATGTGATTCGTTTG
>CAXMRH010000036.1:0-4217 GCA_964196045.1 uncultured Chthoniobacterales bacterium
AGCCGCTATGTCTGCCGAGCCCATCGACCGTTGAGCAGCCTGTTCAACCAACACTCGTCAGACCAGGAACGGCGACGCTTGGACCACGAGAACAAGGCTGCGAGATGATCCCGCACGAAAGTGCGTCGCCGGCGCCCGGGCGGTCGTAGCTCGGTCATCTCGAGTGGCGGCGGTCAACGGGCTGAGCGGTCCGCGATACAGCGGATCGTTCCGCCCAGACCTGTGCGCTGGCGCGACCACCTCGGTCCGCGCGACTGGTTCGCTGCGCAGAATGAAATGTGCTGTGCTGAGGGCATCCAGTTCGGCATCTTCTACGAGCACCCACCCCGAAGCCGGTAGAGCGAAGCCGGCGAGTAATCCAGTCGCGCGATGCAGCACGAATCGAGGGTTGCCCGCTAGCGAGATCGCAACGTGGTCGACCAGACCGCCACCGAGCGTGCGCCCGATAATCCAGATGCCAGCGACGACGGCGCGGTGCACTTGCCAATCAGGCCCATTCGTGACGTCACACTCTCACGTGTCTATCCACCAATACCGAGCGGTTTCACGCGCCCAAGAGAAAAACGCCGAACGCACGGTTCTGGTCAGTGCGACCTTCCCAAATTGAAGGTTGTCCGGCGTCTTCCTCAGCGATCGTCATGTGAGACGACGTCCTCGAGCGCACACATGACATCATCACAGTTCCGTTGCGGGCACCCGATAACGCCGCCCGGTAATCCAGCCGGCGAGTCCATGATGCCGCCCGGGAACGGCCCAAGTTGTGCGCCCGGTATTCGCGACGGTGGCCCATCGCCGAACACGGGCGGTGGTCGCGTTATGAGCTATCTGTCAATCCGACCGGGCCACCCGGTATCACATGGAAGTGCAGCGCGAGGTGCAGCGTTCCAGCCCTCGATTTCCGAGTGCCCTCGAGACGGTGTTTGGGATCATCTCCGGGTCGTGGGGTTTCGTCCCTTTGCGTCCACTGCTCCCGGCCGGGTGTTGGGACGGGCGCAGCGATGCGTCGCCGCAGGTGAGGGCGACACGGCGGTGGAACGAGTCGGTTTCGCATCCCCGAGGTGCACCGACCGCGTTTCTGCTGATGCTCCAAGGTCTGCCCCTTTGGCCGTAGCGGGTGGGTGCCAATCGTGCGAGCCTTGGAACATGGCGAAGACGCAGGCCGAGGAGCCACGAACTGACTCAGAGCGGACTCCCCGCCCGACACCTGAGACCAGCGTCCACGTTTCCTCCTCGCAGCAGGCGTTCCTCGCTCTGGGGACCGTCGTAGGGAATCGAGCTCTCGGTCGGCTGATCGACAATGGGCGACTCCAACTCAACCGAGACCCCGAACCGACGACGAATTCAGTGGACACAGCGGAGCAGGCCGCCGAGGTCGCCCGGCCGGAGCTAGGTCTGCATGTGAACCCCGGGGCGCAACCCGAAGGCGGGGACGAGAAGAGCACGACCGCCACCGGCGACGAAGCTGAGAAAGGGATTATCGAGACTCTGCTCTCATTCGTTGGTGCAGAGAAACCTGCCGACGACTGGAGACGCCCACTCGACGAAGTCAAGGAGCGCAACAAGGGTTGGATGGCGGCCAAAATGGATCATTCCAACTACATCTCGCTGCCGTTCAGCGAGAGCTGGGCCACGAACGCGACGGACGCCAGCGTCACGAACGCGTTGCTCACCCACTTGTTCGAGGGCAAGGAACGCGGTCCGAGAACGTTCGAGAGACTTCGGAACTCGCTCGACATCAGATCATACGGTGGGTCCGTCGCCGGGCTCGGCGACGATCAGGCTCTGCGCGCGAACTTCCGTGCAATTCTTTCAGCCGATCCGACGGCCACGACATTCAAATACCAAATCAAGCCGGGGACGTTGGGTGTCATCGAGGAGGCCTACCGACGCCTTCGGGTTTTCGAGGTGAGGCGAGGCCGCGAGATGTATGAGGCGGCAGCCGAGGAGACCGGCCAAATGGTCTTCGACTTCTACCGAGCCCACGCCAACGGCGTCATTCGGCTGGCCAACGGTGCGGTCTCCCTTTCGGCCGAGAACTACCGGCGTTTGGGTCTCATCGACGAAGTGCCACAGATCTCTGAGTTGAAGATGCAGAGCCAGTGGGGTAAGGACAACAAGCGCACCTTGGAGATCGGAGTTGATCTGGGGCTACTCCTCGTCGGAGGAGCGCTCGCGGCATCAACCAAGGCGGCGGCGGCCGGGGTGAGCATGGAGGTGAGGGCCGTCACCGTAGGAGGTTTGAATGTCGGGCGATGGCTCGATGTAGCCGTGAAAGCCTGGTTCACAGTTGGGGGAGTGTCATCGGTCGAAACCGTCGCAAAACAGAGTCGTGATGCGATCGAGTTGCTCTTCTACGACGAGGTGTACGACCCGGAAACAGGCATTTCACGGCCCCCCACAGCCGACGAACGCCTCGACGCGTGGAAGCAGCTGTTCGATATCTCCTCCGGGGGGGTCAAGGACGCAATCGTCAACCGCAAGGCTAAGCAGAACGCACGACGAGAAGCGGAAGTCGCGCCGCCTCTCGATGACCCGGGAACGGTCAGCCGCGACAGAGCCGATGACGCTCCCGAAACCACAACGGACGTAGAGGGAGAAGCCACGACGCCTCCTCGTCGTGAACCCACCGACACCGCTGACGCTCCACTTGCCGACGCGTCGCTCGTCGACGGTGGACCGACACGTTCGCGGATCGCTGACACCGCCGTCGAGAATGGCCCAGCCAGCCAGCCAACTCCGGATGGCCCATCCGACGTGAGTGGCCAGGCGAAAGGCAAAGGCAAAGGCAAAGGCAAAAGCGGCCGCCATCGCATGGCGGAAGTCGAGACCCGCATAGCGACGCTCGACGAGGTCTTAGTAACCACCAAGAACATCAACAAAGTCAGGAAGAAGATCGACGACGGCGAATACGGGAAGACGGCAGAGCAAAAGAACCAGGTTCTCAAGGAGTTCGAGGTCGCCCGTCTGAACCAGATAGAGGTGACGGAGGGCGCGGTGGCCCAGCAACTGCTCGAGGGTCCGACAACCCGTGTTCGAGACGGCAAGAGGAGCTATGTCGACGGAACGCTCGAGGTTCGCTTCGATGACGTCGGCAGCAAGGGATTCCTCAGCGATCGAGATCGCATGGTCACGGTCGAGTACAGCGATCCTGAACTGAGCCGTCTCGCCAAGGAGTATCCCGAAGCTGCCGCGACGTTGGTGAAGAAGAGCATCGAGGTTGTGATCGCGACCGACAAGAAGCTCGGGGAGCGCGTGCAGGGGTCAGCGGATACGGCTCTCGACACCAACTACTACACCGATCTTCACGAAGAACGCTTCGTACCCAACACGCCCGACGAGCGTTCCGCGATCAGCATCGATCAAGACGTCGCCGCGCTGACGGTTCAGAGGATGCACATGCCGGAACACGTGTGGGTTGAACACGCACGCAAGCTTGTCGAAGGGCTCGACGACGCAACCTCGAAGAAGCTCCAAGACAAGATCGATCAGGCCACCGTTCGAGCGGCAGCGCTGGAGCAGAAGACCTTGCCGATGGTGTACAAGGAACTAACCGACGCGCTGAGCAAGAGACCTCTCGATATGGTCGAAGTCCGTCGGCTGCAGACCGATGTGAAGCTCCTTGAACCCGATGCCTACGGGGCGCGAGCCGCGGTACTCGAAATACGTGCGTCACAAGAGCTTTCCACGTTGGCAGGCGACTCGCCGACAAAGAGCAAAACCGATGGCACCGACGCGGACAACCGCTCTCCGGTTGAGAGCGACTATCCGACGCCCCGTCGGGAGCAAGTGGCTGCCGCCGCCGCAAACGTCACACGCGGCAAGGATTCAAATTCGATCAAGGTGCAGAGCCACAGAGCCGCCGTGGAGAACGGGTTTCTGGCCAAGAAGATCAGTCGCACAGGCAACACCTTGGAGCAGGTGAGCGCTGCGGCAAAGCACCTACAACGGATCCTGGACTCGGTCGAGAATGTAGGGCTAGCCGATCCTCAGATCACACGTATGGCCAAAACTATGGGCGAGGTCATCAGAGCCAAGAAGATCGGCAAGGAGTCCGGCGCGTCGGTCGCTCACCGAGCCATCGACCGATGGATAAGGGGTGCGACGGGCCCGGAAGTCTCTTGGATCGATCCCACAACGACGCGACAGGCTGCGTTCGACGCGTTCGCCAAGGAGGCGAGCCGCCTAGGTAGCGACGCGTCCGTACGACTGACACAACT
>CAXMRH010000037.1:0-4386 GCA_964196045.1 uncultured Chthoniobacterales bacterium
TCGGCGCCCTCGATGACGAGCGCCTTGGCGATGGCCCGTCCGATGCCGAGCGTCGATCCAGTGATCAGTGCTCGCTTGCCATCCAACTCGAGGTTCATTATCGCACTCCCGTGGTCGCGTTCCTAAGAGTCTGCTCGACCCAGTCAAGTTCCTGCGAGACAGACGCGGCTGGATTACATGGCCATCAACGAACCATCCAATCTCCTATCGCCTCTGCACCGATGAGCTTCCCGATGTGTCGATGTCGATCGTCGTGTCGGCGTCCACCCCAATTTCAGACGCGCCCGACGCTGAGCCGGAGACCACATCTGCCCGTCCGAACTCTGCGTTCGAGGCGCCAGCGACACTCACCCGCGCCGAATCGAGGGCAAGTTGTCGCAGGTTGATCGAGGACGCTCCAGAGACATCAACGCTGGCGGTATCTGCCCTGGCTCCCTCGATCGTGACTCGACTGGCCCCGGAGACGTCGATCGCGATGTCGGAACCGTCGAGATCGAGTACGCGCAGACGGCTGGCGCCACTCGCGTCGAAGTCGGTCACATCGGTGCCTTCGGCCCTGATCGTCACGACGGCCGCCCCCGAGATGTGGACGCCAGCCAGGGTCGGCGTCGTCACGGTGATGAGAATTCGGTCGTCACCATCGAGATTTACGTCGCTCTTCGTACGCGCCTCCAAGGTGTTGGAGCTGACGTCGACGGTGATGTGTTCAAAGAAGTTGTCGTCAGCGGTCACCGCGACGGTCGTTGCCTCGCCCGGAGTGACGGTCACCTCGGCCTCGAACGCCCAACCGACGTCGACCTGAGCGAACTCGCCAACGTCGAACGTCCGCGTCTCGACATCGCCGGAACCGTCGATTCGGTCTCCCGTGAAGTCGATGCTCGAGCATGCGCCGAGCGCGGCGACGGCACTGACGCTCAGGACCAGCTGTGAAAAACGTGAACCCGCCATGTCGGCCTACCTCCATCTCCTCATGAACAGCCGAAGAAGACCTGCACCACTTCCTTCAGCTCGGATGGGATCCATGGGCCCTCAAACACAGCAGCACGGTCGGTGGTGGAATCGAACTGGGCCTGGGCTGTCTCGCAGAAGGCTCTCGCATCATCATCGACCGCGCCTAAGGCCAGACCCGCTTGGGTATTCCATAGCTCGCTCAACTCGTCAGCAGTCTCAATCTCATCGGCCTGCTGCGCCAAGGTTCTTTCTGCGTTCGTGAGCTTGGCAAGTATGTCTAAAGCAGCAGCGTGCATGTCGGCCGCTTCGTCCGGAGGCTCGATTGCGCGAAAGCCTTCGAGGAGTTCATCGCGCGCTGCGATCTTCTCCTCGAAGTAGTTCTGCGTGCCCTCGACAGTAAGAGGCTCTGACTCCAAGTCTGAGTCGAGGACAGTGATCTTGCGATTCATGGTTGTGACCAGCACCTCGAGTTCGTCGGCGTACTCGCCAAGGGTTAATTCTCCGCTGCCGCAGCCTGAAAGCAGTGTCGCCAGACAGATCGCCACGATCATCGTCAATCTCATGCTCCGGCGCTCGTGGGCATCGTCAACTCCAGCGCGATCATCGATGGTCCATTTTCCAACTTCACCGACAGCCACAAGTCACCGTAGAGGCCAAGGTCCCGAGCCGAGGAACGACTCCAGCACGGTCCAAACTCACATCATATTGACAAGCGTCGATATGTCTGTATCGTCGAACATATAGATAAAAATCGATATGTATGATGAAAGGAGATTGGTATGGAATGGACAATCGACTTGCTCAGCCGGGTGTCCGCTGACGTGCTCCGAACGTTTCAGACTGTCTGGCCGTTCTTGACGATCGCTGTCCTCGTTGCAGCCGCGGTTCCCGTCTACATCGGACTTGATCGCGTGTCGCGGTTATTGAAGCGCAAGTGGTGGGTCGCGACGATCGGCGCAGTGGCACTCGCCACGCTGACACCCTTCTGCTCGTGCGGCACTACGGCGGTGCTCCTCGGCATGATGGCCTCGTCGGCGCCATGGGCGCCGCTCGTCGCTTTCATGGTTTCGTCCCCACTGACCAGCCCTTCCGAACTCGTCTTCTCGGCGGGACTGTTCGGCTGGTCATTTGCTCTGCTGTTCTTTGGCGGCACAATCGTGCTCGGCCTGGTCGCCGGCCTCATAGCGAACGTGGCCGATCGTGCGGGCTGGCTCGACGACCAGGCTCGCGTGGAGACAGACACGAGCGAGCGTGTCGATGAGGCCGAGGGGAGTACGTCGGAGGCTGCCCCATTGCTTCGGTCCGTCGGAGCCGCCGCGGCCCCTCCTCGCGTCGCGATCCACAGCCGACTCAAGCTCGATACGTACGTTCGGGAGGTCTGGACGATTGGCCGCCGGCTTCTCGTCTTCTTCTTTGCGTACACCGCAATCGGCTATCTCGTGATCGAGGCGATACCGACCTCGTGGTTGACCGACTACCTCGGCGGCGACTCGGTGCTCGCTGTTCCCCTCGCTGCCCTGCTCGGGATTCCCGCCTACATCAATACCGAAGGTTCATTGCCTCTCGTCGCCGCGATGATGGACGGTGGTATGGCTCCGGGACCCGCCCTCGCGTTCATTGTTACCGGAGCCGGGACGAGCATCGGCGCGATCAGCGGGCTCTTCATCATCGCCCGAACGCGCGTTGTTGCTCTCGTTGTCGGGATGCTGTTCGCGGGGGCAATGATCCTCGGCTGGACCGGACAGCTTCTTCTCTGACAGCTGCCGAACCAATTGCCCGGGACCCGGGTGAAGACGGAGAGGACCTTCGACTCTTGCCAACGGTGACGTCGATTTCAACGATCAGAGCAACGTGTCACAAAAGGCGGAACAGGTCATGCCAATCGACCAACAAGATGCGGGTGCCCGGACCAGCTTTTGGGGAGTAGCGGCAAAAGGGCAGAGCTACCTCAACATTCTCCACCTGCTGCTGGGGTTACCTCTGGGTGCCCTCTACTTCACCCTGCTTGCGACCGGTGCGTCTGTCGCTCTCAGTCTGCTGGTGCTCGCCCTGGTGGGTATCCCACTTCTCGTTGGGCTGTGGTACGTGATCCACAGTCTCGTGAACTTCGAGCGGGGTCTCGCCATTCTTCTCCTCGACGTGGATATCGCGCCCATTCCGGTGGCGCCACCCGTGTCCGGAGGCCTTTGGAAGCGGTTCATAGCGCTGTGGTCCGATCGAGGAACCTGGCGCTGGATCCAGTACCTGCTGTTTCGTTTTCCCGTTGGCATCGCAACATTCACCATCGCGGTGACACTCACCGCTGCCTCGCTGGCGATGGCCTTCGCTCCGGCCTACATGTGGGCGAGCGACGACCTCACCTGGGTCGACCGAACCTTCGACCCGTTTCCCTGGTCGCTTGCACTTGTCCCACTAGGCATTGTCTTCTTCTTCGTCTCACTCCACCTGATGAACGCCCTGGCGGCTCTATCGGGTCGATGGGCTCGCTATTCGCTCGGCGACACCTTCCCGTCTGTGTCGAAGAACGAGGACCTCGAACCGATCGACCTCACGACTCCGAGCGGCACTGGCTCTCAGCCGGAAGGTTCACATTCTGGCGCTGATGTCGGCCAGGACTCGCCAGGTGTCACCGTGTCGTAGCACGTGTCTGACACTTCGAGATCGACACCGATGATCGACTGGCCCGTGGCCGTGATGCCGGTTGCTGAGATCTCACCACTGACCGGCACCGTGCTCGTGCATTCTTCATGGGAGGTCGGCCAGGGTTCGCCGGAAGATATGAATGCGGCGCAACCCAACTCATCGAAGAACTGAACGCGCACCAGATGGCTCGTTCGGCCAATCGTGAAACCGAAGAAGGATGATCCCCCCGATTCGTATTTCGAGATGACTACCGCCTCGTTGGGCCCGACAGACTCGACATCGTCGAGGTCTATGGGAGGCAGTACCTCAGTCGTCGTCGTCCTCGAGCCCGGCGCAAACGCGAGCACGATCAGGACCCCGACGACAATCGCTCCAAGTATCGCTGCGGCGATCGATTCACGGCTCATGACGGACTCGCGGGTGCGGGAACAAGATGGCTAGACGTTTCATCCGGCGACCAGGTTGTCGATCACGAGTGACTCGTCGACGAGTTCACCGAACAGGGTGATGAGTTCTTCGGTGTAGGTGACACCGTCGTGGATCACGACGTCATCACCGGCGGCGGAGCTGTCGAAGTTGGTGATCGAGATGTGCTCACCGTCGCATCCATAACGTTCTCCAAGGCCGATCAGGCCCTCGCAGAGCCCCGGGCCAGTGCCGTCATCGAAGAAGTGACCCTTCACAGCAAGGATTCCGGTCGCGTCGCTAGCCAGCGCTTCGGAAATGGTCAGGCCGCCTTCGATCGTCATGCCGGAGATCACCGAGTCACCTGAGGTGGCTGTGACCGGTTGT
>CAXMRH010000038.1:0-4878 GCA_964196045.1 uncultured Chthoniobacterales bacterium
CTGATGCGCGAGCGTCAGGATGAAATCGCACTTTCGATGACGCTTGAACATGGCAAACCCTTCTCGCAGTCTCAGGCCGAGGTCATTCGGGGATGTGAGTTCTTCGAGTGGGACGCGGGTGAAGCGGTCCGCACCTATGGCCGTGTGATCCCGAGCGGGCCCGGCGCGAAGTACATCGTGCACCATCAGCCCATCGGACCGGTCGCTGCCTTCTCGCCGTGGAACTTCCCGATGAGCCAACCTTCACGCAAGATCGCAGGTGCGCTCGCGTCGGGCTGCTCGATCATTCTCAAGGCGGGCGAGGAGACGCCTGCGGGAGCCATGCACATCGCACGCGCCTTCCACGACGTCGGTCTGCCCCCCGGCGTACTGAACCTCGTGTTCGGCATTCCTGCCGACATCTCCCAGCACTTGATCCCGAGCGACATCATCAAGCTCGTAGCGTTCACTGGTTCGACAGCGGTCGGACGCCACCTGACCGGCCTCGCATCCCAGCACATGACGCCCGTGCTAATGGAACTCGGTGGCCACGCTCCCGTGATCGTGTGCGAGGACACCGATGTCGAGGCGGCGGCGATCACCTCCGCGATACGAAAGATGCGCAACGCGGGGCAGGTCTGCACGTCGCCGACGCGATTCTTCGTGCACGACAGCATCTTCGAGCAGTTCCTCGACGTGTTCACCAAACGAGCCGAGGCCACTGTTGTGGGGAACGGAATGGAAGCCGGGGTCGAAATGGGGCCCCTCGCCAATGATCGTCGCGTTGCCGCGCTGACCTCGCTCGTTGCCGACGCCCGAGACGCTGGCGCCGACGTCACGACTGGTGGCAACAGGATCGACTCGACCGGTTACTTCTTCGAGCCGACTGTTCTGGCCAACGTGCCCGACAATGCTCGCGTCATGCAGGAAGAACCCTTCGGACCGCTCGCAATCGTGAACCCCGTGGACTCGCTCGACACCGCGATCGAACAGGCGAACTCCGTCCCCTACGGTCTCGCCTCGTATGGCTTCACGAACCGCGCAGACTACATCGACCGCATGGTCGACAAGGTCGAAGCCGGAAACCTGTCGATCAACACACTCGAAGCATCGCTACCCGAAACGCCGTTCGGTGGCGTGAAGTCGAGCGGCTACGGCCGAGAGGGTGGGGCCGAAGGTCTCCACCACTACACGGTCGTCAAGACTGTGTCCCACCGCATCTCCATTGTCTAAACCGAGGTTGAAAACCGATCATGAACTACAGCAGAAGTGACGCCAAGGCCCACGCAAGGGCAAATCTGAAAGGTATCTGGGCCGCGGCACTCATGCCCTTCGGGAGCGATCTCGAAATCGACGAAGACGGCTTTCGCCAGAACGTTCGTCACTGGACACAAGACCTAGGCATCGAAGGGGTGTTCGTCTCGGGGAAACAGGGCGAGTTCTACTCGATGACCATCGAGGAACGAAAGCGCACCTTCGAGCTCGCGGTCGAAGCGACCGGTAAGCACGGTCAGACGATCATGTCGTGTTCGGATCAGAACATGGGCGTCGTCCTCGACCTCGCCAAACATGCCGAGGATGTCGGTGCTGACTACATCGTGGTGCACGCGCCGCTATTACATTTCACTAAGGAACAGGACGAGATCCTGCTCGGCTACTACCGGACGATCTCGGAGAGTGTGGACATTGGCATTGCCCTGTGGAGCCATCCCGATAGCGGGTATCTCATGTCACCAGAGCTGTGCAACCGACTGGCCGACCTCGAGAACGTGGTGGCCATCAAGTACAGCGTCCCTCGCCCGTTGTACTCAGAACTGACGGCACTCGCGAATGACCGCATCCAAGTCAGTACCGCCTCCGAAGAGGAGTGGCTCGACAACATCATCGACCTCGACTGGAAGCTGTATCTGTGCTCGTCTCCCCCGTTTCTCATGCAGACGGCCAAGGACCGGCGCATGCACGACTACACCCAAGCCGCCTTCGAGGGCAGGGTCGAGGACGCCCGTGCGATCAGCCGGAGCCTTGATTCGGTGCGGGAGGCGTTGAAGAGCACTCGGCCTCCCGGGAAGCCGCTTGCGCACCAGAAGTATTGGCAAGAACTGCTTGGCCAGGTTGGTGGTCGTGTACGGCCGCCGATGCTCGAGCTGACGGACGCAGAGAAGGTTGCCATTCGTGAGGCGTTCGAACAGTGCGGCCTCCAGGTCTGAGCTGACCACCCATGTCGACCAAACCAACCCTTCGCCTGGTCTTCATCGGTTGGGGAGCAATTTCCAGGACCGCTGCCGAAATTCTCCGCGACGCCGCAGTTGACATCGTGGCTGTGGCCGCCCGTGACGGCGCTGCTTCGCGGCCCGACCTCCCTCTCGGCGCCCAGCTGATCACCGAGCCAGCGGAGCTCGCGGCGATCGACCCCGACGTGGTTGCCGAGGCTGCCAGCACGGAAAGTGTCGGGCCTTGGGGGCGCGCAGCGCTCGAAACCGGAGCCGACTTCATCGTCTCATCGGTGTCGGCATTTGCCGACGCAGACCTGCTCGAGTCACTCCGAGACCTCGCTGCCAGCCAGAACGCACAGGTTCAGATCCAACCTGGCGCGCTCGCAGGCGTCGACGCGTTGGCGGCCGCGCGAGTCATGGGCATCGATGTGGTCGAGCACCGGATCGTGAAGCCACCGGCCGCATGGCGGGGCACGTTGGCCGAGACGTTGTGCGACCTCGATTCCCTCACCGAACCCGTGGCCTTCTTCAGCAGCTCGGCATCCGAGACGGCCTCACGATTCCCCGTGAACGCCAACGTGGCCATGACCACCGCTCTGGCCGGTATCGGGCCCAACGACACGAAGATCACGCTCGTCGCCGACCCCAGTTCGACGACGAACCGTCACGAACTCACCGCCCACGGAGCATTCGGTGAGCTCAGCGTGGTCGTCAGTAACAATACGCTCCCGGCAAACCCAAAGACGTCCGCCATGGCCGCGCTGAATCTCGTCCGCGCGATCGAGAACCGCGTCTCACCGATCATCATCTGAGTCACAGCGACTCGATGCGCGGACAAACGACCCATCTCTGGTCTGCGCCGCCTCGTCTACCCTGTGGTGATGGGTGAGTTGCTAGTTTCTGCTGGGCGGCCGGCGCCCGTATACGGCGAACAGGAATCTCATTGACCACGCACAAAGTGCTCTTGGTGGCGGGTGCGCGACCGAACTTTATGAAGGTCAAGCCGGTGCTCGACGCGCTCGAGAATCGCGGCGTTGACTGCAAGCTCGTGCACACGGGCCAGCACTACGACGCCAAGCTTTCGCAAGTGTTCTTCGACGAGTTGGACATCCGGCCAGCAGACGAATACCTGGATGTCGGTTCGGGCTCGCACGCTGAACAAACGGCTGCCGTGATGATCGCTTTCGAGAAGGTCGTCGAACGCGAAACCCCTGACGCCGTTGTGGTGGTCGGCGACGTCAACTCGACGCTTGCGTGTTCGATCGTCGGGGCGAAGGCCGGGGTCATGGTGACCCACGTCGAAGCAGGGCTTCGGAGCCGCGACTGGTCCATGCCTGAGGAAATCAACCGGGTGGCAACTGACCGGGTGAGCGACCTTCTCTTGGCCCCCTCGCCTGACGGCGTCGCCAACCTCGAGGCAGAGGGGTTCCCGGCCGAGAAAATTCGGCTCGTCGGCAACGTCATGATCGACACCCTGCTCTCGAACGTCGACCGGGCACGCGCGCGGCCTGTTCTTGGCGAGCTCGGCTTAACTCGCAAGGCCTTCGGCCTCGTCACGCTGCACCGTCCGGCGAATGTCGACGATCCTGACGACCTCGGCCAGCTCATCGACGCGCTCGGCACCATCGCCGCCGACTGCCCGCTCGTGTTCCCGGCACATCCACGCACGGTCCATCAGCTCGAAGCTGTCGACATTCCCGCCGGCATTACGATCACCGACCCGTTCGGCTACCTCGATTTCGTGGCCCTTCAAGATGCCGCAGCTCTCGTATTGACCGATAGCGGCGGGGTGCAAGAAGAAACAACGGTTCTCGGCACCCCGTGCCTAACGCTCAGGGACAACACCGAACGGCCGATCACAATTACAGAGGGAACGAACACTGTCGTCGGACGAGACCCGGAGGTGATTGTGCGCGAAGCGCGAATTCGCCTCAACGACGGTTGGCCAGTGCGTCGTCCAGACCTGTGGGACGGCAAAGCTGGCGATCGGTGCGCCACCGCGATCATCGAGACGCTCGAGGCACGCGCCACGGAATCGAAGGCATTTGAATAGGTCTCCTTTTCGAATGCGAAAGAAGAAGTGACTTACGCCCTGCGGTAGTCAGACGAATCATTCGTGAGCGGAAGCACCGCGTCTACCCTGTGACTACGGCTGTTTTCAGAAATGGGGCAGCGAGAAATCAACCGACCCAGGAAAGGGCGCGCTGAACTGCTATGTCGAAGCAAGCGGACTACACCGGCAAGCGCGTGCTCGTCACTGGCGGGACAGGCTCATTCGGGAAGACCGTCGCACGTCACTTGCTCGACCGAGGTGTGGAAGAGGTGCGGATTCTTTCACGCGACGAGGCCAAACACCACGACATGCGGGTGCAGTTCAACGAACCTCGGCTCAACTTCTACATCGGCGACGTTCGCAACTCACAGGCAGTCGACCGTGCCGCAGCAGGCATCGACTTGATCTTCCACGCCTCAGCTCTGAAGCAAGTTCCGTCGTGTGAGTTCTTCCCGCTCGAGGCCGTTCTCACGAACGTGCTCGGAAGCCAGAATGTCATCGAATCAGCACAGCGCAACGGTGTGGCCTCAGTGGTCTGCCTCAGCACCGACAAAGCCGTCAGGCCCGTGAATGCGATGGGCATGACCAAGGCACTCATGGAGAAAGTGGCTCAGGCGGCAGCACGTACATCGC
>CAXMRH010000039.1:0-6736 GCA_964196045.1 uncultured Chthoniobacterales bacterium
CTTCCGTTGAACTCGTGGACCGCGTCGACCATGGCGACGACGTTTTCGACTGGCGTGCCCGCCTGCACGTTGTGAATCGCATTGAACACGAACCCACCTCCGGCTCCGAACACCTCGCAGCGCTCAAGAACCTCAGTCCGAACCTCTTCCGGGGTACCGAACGGCAGCGTGCGCTGGGTGTCGACGCCACCTCCCCAGAAGACGAGGTCGCGACCGTACTCACGCTTGAGATGATCAGCCTCCATGTGGGCTGCCGAACACTGGACCGGGTTAATGATGTCGAAGCCGCACTCGATGAACGACTTCATGAACCGTTCGACAGACCCGCACGAGTGTTTGAACGTCTTCCAACCGGTGTTGTCGTGAATCCAGTCGTTGACTCGCCGGTAGTGCGGCGACCACAGATTCTCGAACGTCTCGACCGAGCAGAACGCCGAGTTCTGCGTTCCGAAGTCGGTCCCGCAGGTCATTACAGCGTCGAACCGGTCGCCGACCTGTCCATGGATCAGAGCGAGGTTCTCCAGCGCGACGTCGACCTGTTTCGAGAACACCTCGTCGACATATTTCGGGAGCTTGCTCACAGCGATGTACCACTCGGTTATGTCCCGGATGCCACGTGGATTCTCGAGTCCGGGTGCCGGCACAAAGGCAATATCGCCGAGTGCCATCCCGGGCAGCACAGCGATCACCGCTCTGCCCGTTGACTCGAGCGCCTGCAGATCGGTCTCCAGATCGGCCAGGTCTCCCTCGGTGAGAAGCTCGTACTCCTCGACGTTGTCCGCCGGGTCGAGATTGCCCCAGTCGATCGGCTTCTGACGCACGATGGTGTCGAAGAAGAATCCGGTGCTGGGCATCCGTCCGCTCGGGGGCGCCGAGAGGTTCCCCTTTGGGTAGATCAGGGTGTCGCCGCGTTCATCGACGGTTGTCGTGAATTCGTTCGACACCAGAACCTCGAGGCCGTTGGGCATCGTGAAGGATTTCCAGCCCTCGTTGCGGAAACCGAACATCGTCTCTCGGCCAATGAGGCCCTCGACATCGACTCCCATGGTCTGCTTGAGATCGTCATCGATCACCCCGAGCATCTGGTACGGCTCGTGAACCTTGACGAGTCTCTTCGCGAGGCCGTAGTGATCACGCAGCGCCGCCACGACGGACACGTGGATACCGGTGACCGGTGTTCCGCCGAAATCCATCGGAATGCAATCGGGTTCGCGGTGGTCGAGCGTCGCCCGAACCCGATCCCTAGGCGACATCGACACTCTTGACATCTGGTCGGTCATCGAACCCCTCACTTCGCACGCCGCAGTCGGCGCATCTTGGTGCACGGTAATTCGCGGGTATCGACGCCCCGAAGGGCCAAAGGTCACTTCCGCGGGTGGCTACCGTCAGCTCGTCGGCTCATCCAGCGTCCTCGTCGACGCGCTCCTGTCCTCGTTCGTCATGAGCGGAGAAGCAGGTGCAGCGCTGGGTTCTCGACCTCGGCCCCGAGGAGCGCTGCTGCGGCAGAATCGCCGTCGTGACCGAGGGCAGCGCCGTACAGCAACGAGCGTACGGTGAGCTCTCGCATTGCTGTTCTGGATGTGAGCCGCCGCATCGTGTCGACCCAGACCCCGGTGTCGGGATGGGCATGTCGCACCCCGAGGCTGCACTGCGCGTCGAGAATGTAGCCGTCAAGCCACACGTACGGGTCGGCGAGCCGGTTGCAGCGAGCGCGGGCATCAGCAAGGAGTTCGAATGCACGAGCTGTCTCACCGGTGGCCTCGGCCACCATGGCCAGACCGCGCGCTGCCATCCCTTCCCAGCAAGGATCTCCGAGTTGGCATGCCCTGGCGAACGCCTGGCGAAGCAGGTCTTCGGCTCCTGCGGGGTCGTCCCGGGCCAGTTGCACCTCGCCCCGCAATGCTTGGGGCCACGGCAGAATCGCCAGCCAATGCTCGCGTTCGGCGAGGCCGATGGAAGCATCGAGTTGCTGGGCTGCAGCATCCAGGTTGTTGCGGAGCAGACTTATCCGGCCCAGCATGGAGAGCCCGAATGCCTCACGTCGCGGGTCCGCAGCGGCTCTCGACAACTCGGTGGCCTGTTCGAGGAGATCAACCGCCCTTACATAGTTCGCTCGATCGCTCTCGACCGAACCGAGGTAGGTCGTGGCCTTGGCGATGATCGAGGGTGAACCGTCGCCGAAGTCCAGGGCATCGGTGAGCCACATCTCGGCGCGGTCATAACGGGCGCGCAGGAAGTCCACGTAACCGAGCTCGGCCCGCGCCTGCGCCACCCCAGCGCGGTCACCGTGTGCGAGCGCGACCTCTGCAGCCTCGTACAGCACAGCCATACCTTCTTCATCGAACCCACGCAAGGAGTGGACAAGCGCCTCAGCAAGAACGAGTCTCGAGCTGACCTGAAGGGTCGTTGCGTTCGCGTCGTCCGCGAGCCTCACAGCGGTGCGCAGCGACTGAACGCCTGCTTCGATAGCGCCTGCGGAGACCGCAGCCGAACCCGCCTCCACGATCGCCGCCACCGAAGCCGGATCGTCGACCCCAGTGCCGTGATCTCTGGTCTCGCGCATCGCGGCGTGTACGGCCGGTCCGGGTGCAACCCCGAGTTCACGCACCAACAGCTCCGTGCAGGCAGCGAACTGTTGCTCGGCGGCCACGTCATCCCCGGTGAGCCGATACAGCCGGATCAGCAACGCCTGATGGTTCTCGTCGAGAGGATTCATCACCGATGCGCGAATCGCGTAGCTGATGGCGAGCTGCTCGTCACGACGAGACATCGAGCCCAACGCCGCCTCGTGAAGTATTGCCTCCGACGCCGCAGCGACGTGCCGCTGCTCCGACAACAGCCACGATTCAAACGCCGGAGCACCCTGGATCGCGACTCCGTCGAGGAGATCCGCTCCCAATCCGGCGAGCCCGACCGCGTCCGTCCATGAACCTCTCGTCACGACGTCGACATCAACGACACAGTCCGTCGGAAGTTGAAGAACGACGGGATCCCCTTCAAGTGATCCATGTTCGCCCAGGCCGCGTCGGATCTCCGACAGGCTCCATCGCAGCGCTCGAAGAGGATCGTTGGCCTCCGCGAACAGCAGCGAAGCAAGCTGGGAACGCGTCGGTGGACGCCCGCTCATGAGGATGAACGCCAAGAGCGCCCAGCTCTTGCGACTCCGGAATTCGTACGGCCCACCAGACGTATTGTCGATTCGTGGTCGGCCGAGCAGGTGAATGGTGAGGCTCATGGTCACCTCAATGCTCTCACGGTTCCGTCCTCCCGCCCGATTTAAGCAAGACGGGCCGCCGCGGTGAACACGAGCGGTTCGGGGAAGTCCTCACAGTGTTGGTAGAGGTACGGAAGCCGAATCACCCCATCGGAGCCGATCACGAACTCGGCGACCGCCCGCCACGGGTCATCCACGAGTGGCCGACCCTCGTCGCGGCGAGTGTCCTGAAAGTCCGCCCCAAGATCGTGGGGATGCGTCCAGAACTCCGCGGGAGCATCGAAGAGCACCCGCTCGACTGACCACTGACCGATCCCGTAGGCGCGGTAGGCCTGATGCTCAGGATCGCACAGGACGGGACACGTCAAACCGTGTTGATCCCTATACGCGGCCGCTCGAGCTGGTTCGCCCTGTGTGATGATGACCGGCTGGATGCCGGCTGCTTCATAGGCCGCGTATTCGTCGAGGAGCCGCTTGGCCCGGTCTGCACCGCACCCGCAGCCGAAGTGACGCCAGAACATGAGCAGCACCACCTGATCCGCCCAGAAGTCGGACAGCAATCGATCCACTCCCGTGTGATCTGCTAGCACAAGGGCAGGCGCCATACTTCCCTTCGGCAGCCCCAACCCTTCGACCTCTGTGGGGCCGGTAGTCCAACCCTCCAACCATTCGGCTTCCGCTTCCGCCGTCAACGATGCCATCGTTGTCGCCGACGAACCGCTCACGCGTGCTCGCTGACCGGGTAGATCTCGTCGGCGACGAGTCCGTGTGCCTCGCGGTGCACCGTGTTCGCTGACTCGGCATCCGGCGCTTCGACGAGGCAGAAGATCTTGCCTGCCTCCTCGTCGACCCAATAACGCAAGTACTTGACCCCATGTGCCTCTTGGGTCGCGAGGTCGGCCTCGTGTGCACCAGCAACGTCGCTCGCTGACACACCTCCCTCGATGTTGTGAACGTCCATGAAAAGTGGCATTGCGGTTCCTGTCTCGTCGTGACCTCGAGCTGTGCTTCGGGGTCGATGAATACAGGTATCGAACAGCAACCGCGTTTGACGCCGCGTTTGACGACTACTGACCCACGGTCTTAGGAGTCGACGTCGAGTGGCACGGTCAGCTTCGTGTCGCTGACGATGATCCCGCCTCGATCTCCGATCTCGATCGAGCCGTAGCGTTGGGTGAAGACCGGTGGGAGGTGCCGATCGCCGGGCAACGACAGCCACAAACGAAGAAGATGCCGGCGCACCGCCGGATCGGCGTCGTCGACGAAGGCGGTGCGGTCGTGGAGCAACGAGTGGTTGTAGACGAACTGGATGTCTCCGGGCTCGAGGGCCATGCTCAGATTCACCTCGGGTTCGTCGACGACAGCATCCCAGAGGTCCAGCGCTTCGACATGCTCGGGACTGGGGCGTGGTGCACCGGGAAGATGTGCTGCAGAGTCGATGTAGGTCCGCTGGTAGATGACGGTCAGCTGCCCATCGAACCAGGACAAGACCGGGATCTCGAACCACGGCTCGGTGCCTGTGGGAATCTCACCACGCCGGTCGGTCGCAATCGGCTCGAACAGCCATGCCGCGAGATCGGGGCGACGCTCTCGCACGATCCGATACACGGTTTCAGCGCTTGCGAGCTGTGAGCGTCCGCCGGAGACTGCAGTACGAAGACACAGGAGCCCGACTGCATCAGTCGAGTCGGTGTGGAAGCTCTGACGCTTATTCGTCTGGTAGATCCGAGTGCCGGGGTCTGCGAGGTCGCCTCCGACATCCTTGACGTGTCCCAGCAGATGTCCGTCCGAGTTCTGCGACCGCGGATCGCCGATTAGTCGCCCAAGAATCATGAAGCCGATGGCCAATGTCCGACGATCAGCTGCGCCCACCGGAAGGCCCTTCAGAAGTGTGAAGCCGTA
Source organism: uncultured Chthoniobacterales bacterium (assembly GCA_964196045.1). GTDB lineage: Bacteria > Actinomycetota > Acidimicrobiia > Acidimicrobiales > SHLQ01 > SHLQ01. Next base: position 5,117 of record CAXMRH010000039.1, read on the forward strand.
GCCGTGGATCAGGTCCTCGCGTATGCCATCAGCGAGCTCACGAAGTGAAGCTGGGGCTCTGGACTCCACATCGAGAGCGGTTAGATCCGTATCGCCGACGCCCAGCGCTAGGTCGAACAAATCCTCGAGTTGGCCGGGTGTCCAATGGCGCGTCCACCGTTCGGGAGTGGCCGCAATGTCGGCACCCATCCACGATGCTGCCGTCGCTGGGACCAGGGGGGCGGGTGATGTCATGGGGTCACTTGCTGGTGAACGCTTCGAGGATGCGGGACCCGGGAGCGGCCCACACTCCCTCGTGGGCGATCAGCGACGACAAGGCCCTCCGTAACGCCTGGATCCGATGCGGCTGACCGGACATCCACGGATGGATGACCAGCGACAGGATCCTTCCGTCAGCAGGCGAACTCTCACGATGCACGGCCGTCATGGCATCTTCGACCTGTTCGGCGAACGAGATCTCTGACTGCTGATAGTGCAGCTGGATCGTCTGGTCGTCTAGCTCGTGGCTCATAGGCATCGCGTGGATGGTCCCGCTCGCCGTGGTGAGCGGGTAGGGCATGTCGTCGTTGTACCAATCACCCACGTACTCAACGCCGCGCTCGGCCAGCAGATCGAGCGTGTGCATCGACTCGGAGCGGGCAGGAGACAACCAGCCTGTGACCGGCTGGCCCGACATCTCACGGAGCACACCTAGGGACTCGTCGATCTGGGCCGCCTCGTCAGCGATGTCGAGGCCGCCGTAGTGGAGCTTGCCCATGTCGACGCCGTTCGCCATGACCTCCCAGTTACGCCGAGTGACCTCGTCCATGAGCCGCGGGTAGCGCTGGGCCACCTTCGAGTTGAAGCTCACCGACGGCTCGATCCCCAATTCCTCCAGCAACCGGAAGACACGGAACACTCCAATTCGGTTTCCGTAATCGCGAAGTGTGTAGTGCCGAAGATCGGGATATGGAGTAACCATGCCCCCCGGTGCTTTGAACGGGGCGGCCGGCTGGTCGAGCGGGAAGAATTCGAGTGCGACATTGACCCAGAGGGCAACGCGGGCGCCATCGGGCCACTGCACCTTGGGGCGCTCGTGGAGCATCGACCACTCGTATCGGTCTTGATCCATGCCGTACTTGCGATTGGCGAACTGCATGTAGGAGTCGGGCAGTGGCATGGCGCTACCTCCTGTTGGCGGCGGCGATGGAGGCTGCAGCAGCGTCGTAGTGATGGTCGTAGTAGTACTCGGCGATCTCGCGTCCGGTGGTCACCCACACGTCGTCGTGGCCGGTGATGTACTCGAGGGCCTCTTCGAAGGCATCGATCCGATGCGGACGGCCCACTGCATAGGGGTGGAGCGGAATACACATGACCGTGCCGCTCTCCGCTCCCTCTTTGTAGAGCTGGTCGAAGTTGGCTTTCAACATCTCGGCATAACGACGCGGCGGTTGCTGATTGACGTTGTAAACGATGATGTCGTTCATCTCGAGCGAGTAGGGCACCGAGATCAGGCGCCCCTTCCGCACGTTCACGGGTTGGGGTTGATCGTCGCAGAACAGGTCGCAGGTGTAGAGAATCCCATACTCGGCGAGCAGGTCCATTGTCCGCTCGGTGTGGGTGAGGGCAGGTGCGAGCCAG
>CAXMRH010000040.1:0-5116 GCA_964196045.1 uncultured Chthoniobacterales bacterium
TGTGCACGTTTCGTGCACTCTTGCCAGAACACACGTTCGTCAACTGGCCAGAAATCGTTGATTTATCAGTGCCCGGGGCGGGATTTGAACCCGCACGACCCCTGAGGGTCAGGGGGGTTTAAGTTTCGCCCCAACCGTCCAGCCAGTGCGAACCCGTGCCCGTGAGTCCTGATTTACAGGGAACTGCCGTCCGGAGAGTCCAGTCCCGTCCGGCTGAATACGGCCAGTACTCGCACGGCCCGTGCGCGTTTCGTGCACTCCGAACTCAAGCAAAGGCCACCACCCACAACCTCGGAACTCTCTCGTCGGCTTGTTAGCAACGCTGGTTCGCGACGGCCAGCTTCACACGAGTGGGTGCTCGTCGGGGTTCAACCCGGTGGGGGGATTGCAACCCTTAACCCTCACCCCACACGATCAAACTGGATCAAGCTCGCCGCCTAGAAAGCGTTGAGAACACGGAACGGACCAACATCCTTAATCAGGCACCCACAGGCGTCAGAGACGTTCCAAGCTCAGATCATCGAACCCCACGACACCGAGATCTATGTAGCGATCCTGTGGTCGCGGATCGGATCGCCGCTGCCCAAGACCATCCTCCGCCCCGACGGCTCCCAGTACGACTCCGGCACCGCGTACGAGTTCGAAGATGCAATGCAGAACTTCCGGGAGCACGGCAGTCCCCAGATGCTCATGTACCGCAAGACGGGTGCACCCAGTGTCTCGCTCGACGACCGCAGCCAGGTGTTGGACAGGCTCGACCAGATGGACCGACTCGACACCTATGTAGACCACTGGTTCAGGGGAGAGGATGGGTCCTTCATCGGTGCCTTCCACCAGTTCACCGACCCCGAGGAACTCGAGTCCTTGGTCGCGTTGCACCTCAGGAAGCTCATCGACCGATGGCTCCTTGAGGCGGACCTGCAGCCGTCAGCGGAATGAGTGTGGTCAGCGGGGAATGGAGATCTCACCAAGAACGTCGAACACCTCGTGCATCACGTTTGTGCCCGAAGGGTCGAAGACCCTGTAGGCCGGGTGGTCCTGCTCCTCGGTGAGCGCCCTGTCGTGGGCTTCACGATCTTCCCAGATGGCCAGGATTTCGACCCGGTCGGGTGCCTGGGTGAGCCAGCACCGGACGAGCCCTGCAGGGTGGTCCAACGTGACCATGTCCGACCAGGCTCCGAGGACGTGGGCGTGGGTCTGCTGGTCGATCTCAGCACGTGCGATCGATAGAATCATCCAAAGGCCTCCTAGCCGCTGGCCATCATACACAAGGCGTTTCGTGCGCGCCCGGTGTACTGCATTAGGTTCGCATTCATCTATGGCCAAGATCCTGCTGGTAGCTCGTCGACCGAACTTTCTGAACTCCCGCACGATACCGACATGACCGCTGTGGCGAGTAGCACGGCGACAAGCCTGCCGGGGAAGCGTGCGCGGCCGGGATCAACGTGGTCGTTTAGCGGCCCTAGCTGAGACCACGCTGCCGTTAGGCCCAATAGGCGAGCACGCGCCGAGCCGATCAGCTGGTGGAGCGGAGTACCCGCTGAAGGGTTCCCAAGGTTCGGTCGAAGCGGTCTGAGAGCAGCACGAGGGCGTGGCGCTGCAGCCCTGCAGCCACGTCGGGATTGTCGAAGATGAGGTCGAGGTAGGCATCGCCGGTCAAACGCCTGACCGTGCATGCCTCTGTGGTGCGAATCGTGACGAGGGAGTGGTGTCCACCGTGTCTGAAGAATGATGCAATCCCGAGGAGCGATCCGGGGCCGGCGCGTCTCAGGCGAGATCCGTCGGCAGCGAGAACCTCGACGTGCCCCGTCTCCACGATGTCGAGATGGTGCTCGTCGTCGCCTGCCTCGATCAGCAGCGATCCAGGGGCGAGTTCAAGCGTCTCGAGCACCGCGGCGAACTCGGCCATGTGCTCGTCGATCTCGAACATCTCGCGCAGCATGAAGTCGAACGAGAATTCATCCTCTCCCGGGTTGATGCCTTCGCCGCGGAGGAGGTCATCTTCGCACCATTCGAGGGCATCGTCTGACGTGGCGAACTCGAGTTCGACCGAAGCGTTGCCGTCCAAGAACGTTTGAGACCTGAACTGCTCGGAGATCGAGTCGGGAACCGCGCAGTCGAGCAGTTTGACGCCGCGGTCGTCGGTCAGGGCCTTGAGCTTCGCCAATCCGTGAAGAGCTGATGTGTCGACGCCGGTGACGTGCTCGAAGTCAAGGATGAGATGGGTTACTTGTGTCTCCTCGTCGTCGAGACGTTGATTCACCGAGTCGAGCAACCCCACCGTGCTGGCAAAGAAGACAAACCCGTGCAGCTTCAATAGAAGGACACCGTCGAGGTGCTGTTCCAGTCGGACCTGCTCGGCGGTCTGGCGTTCGATGGTGCTTCGCAACTCGCGCCCGGTGAACGTGTGTCGCACGACGCCGATCCTGCTGTAGCTGACGATGAACAGGATCACCGTGGCAACGAGGCCGGCTGCAACGCCTTCGAGGAAGCCCACGAGCTCTACCACCGCCAAGATCGCGGCAATTACGACCACATCGGACCGCGCCAGCTTTCGGATGCTCTGGACCAACCAGTCATCGAGAAAGCTGAGGCCGATGAACAGAACCATGCCTCCGAGAACGAAGCGAGGGACGTAGGCAAGCGCACCGGAAGCCACTGTCATCGCAGCGAAGCAAGTCAGTGCAACCACAAGGGCTACGACCGCGCCGCCGCCGCGCATTCGACGGCCGAGAGTGGACAGGCTCACGTAGTGGTACCCGATCAGACTCCCGCCAGCTCCGGCGGCGATATTGGCGAGCCCGAGAACCTTCATCTCACGGTCCACATCCACGTCCTCACCGAGGGCCGAGGACAAGGCCGTGATGTTGAGCAACACGGAGATCACGGCGATGACGAGCACGGTTCCCAGACCCGCGATTTCGTCGGTGACGATCGCCCAGTCGATGTCGCCGGGGCTGATCGGCTGGAGGAGCATGCCTTGATCGAAAGGCTCGAGAAGCCACCCGTTGGCGATAGCGACACCACGCCCATCACCTCTGATACCCAGAATCAGGTGGAACAATCCGATGGCTCCGATGATCACGCCCGGCATCGCAAACACGTTGCTCGTGACCTTTCCCACCACCACCAGCACCACGGCGAACGCGAGCCCGGGCAGCCAGAGGTCGGCCACCGATCCCAGGTCGCCGAGATGACCGAGATCGAATCCCACACCCGACATCACCCCAAATGAACCCTTGAAAAGGAGCCAGCCGGTAGCCGCAAGAAAGCCGGCCACAACGGGATAGGGCACGTACTGTGCCATGACGGCTAGACGGAAATGGCCTACGAGCCAGAAGAGGGCTGCTCCGGCGAGCGTGGACAAGGCGATGAGGACCACGATCGTCGTGAAAAGCTCTTCCGGCGGTACGTCCTGCTTTGAAGACGCGGCAACCGAGACAACCACAACTGCAAGCACTGCCGTCGGATTGTCCTGAGGCACAGCAACCACGCCACTGAACTGGCTCGCGAGACTGACTGTGACAGCCAGCACGACTGCTCCGAACAGGAAATGACCCGTCAGTCTGGGAACGAACGGAGCGAGGTCGCCCGTCAGGATGACGGCCGAATACGAAAACATGAAAGTGACGGCCAGCAGGCCGGCGACGAGACCAGCCAGGATGCTGGCAGCCAGACTCGGATGATTACCGGACGCGGTCGACGAGGCTGAACGTTCTGACATCAGGGCCGAACAGTAGCGCAATGAAATCAGGGGAAGAAGCAATTAGGTCATGCGATCGGCTCATGTCGGGTATGGTTTCGACTTGTTGTGACGAACATACTTTTGGTGGAAGACAATGAGATGAACCGCGACATGCTGTCGCGTCGTCTCATCAAGCGAGGATACGAAGTAGCGATTGCCGTCGACGGCCAAGCCGGACTCGACGCCGCTCGAAGCGATCCGCCAGATCTGATACTTCTCGACATGAGCTTGCCGATCATGGACGGCTGGACAGTTGCTGGTCATCTCAAGGGCGATCCGGCTACCAGCGGCATTCCGATCATCGCTCTGACCGCTCACGCACTGGCCGGTGATCGTGAAAAGGCCATAGAAGCCGGCTGCGACGACTACGACACCAAACCAGTCGATTTGAAGCGCCTCCTCGAAAAAATTGACACACTACCGAACGCGGAATTTTCGCCGCCATATCTAGGAGAATTACATAATGGTCATACCACGTCTGGACTACGTCTGGCTCGACGGCTATAAGCCGACCGCCAACATCAGGACCAAAGCTCAGGTTCTCGAATCATTCTCGGGCAAGCTCGAAGATGTACCCGAGTGGGGCTTCGACGGAAGCTCCACCCGCCAGGCCGAAGGCCACGACTCAGACTGCATTCTGAAGCCGGTTCGTCTCTACAACAACCCTCTACGCGAGGGCGGCTACATCGTGATGTGCGAGGTCTACAACGCCGACGACACCTCCCACGCCACCAACACCCGCGGCCTTCTCGATGACGACACCGAAGAGTTCTGGTTCGGATTCGAGCAGGAATATGTCCTGATGACCACCGACGACCGACCCCTCGGGTTCCCCGCCGGCGGGTACCCCGAACCTCAGGGTCCGTACTACTGCGCGGTCGGGAGCCACAACGTCGCCGGGCGCGACATCATCGACGAGCACTGGGACGTCTGCCTCGAAGCCGGGCTCGGTATCACCGGAATCAACGCTGAGGTGATGCTCGGGCAATGGGAGTTCCAGTGCTTCGGCAGGGGAGCTCGGCGCGCATGCGACGATCTGATCATCGCCCGCTATCTGCTCCAGGTGATTGCAGAACGCCAAAACGTCATCGTTAATCTCGACCCCCGGCCGATCGCGGGCGACTGGAATGGTTCCGGTATGCACGCCAACTTCTCATACGACTACCTGCGTGATATCGGTGGCAAGGAATACATCGAGGCACTGTGTGCCGGGTTTGCTCCATTCCACCAGGATCACCTCGCGGTCTACGGAGCCGGCAACGATCGTCGACTCACCGGTGAGCACGAAACTGCTTCGATGGACGACTTCAGCTTCGGTGCCAGCGACAGAGGGGCCTCGATCAGGATCCCGATGTTCACCACCAAGCACGA
>CAXMRH010000041.1:0-14493 GCA_964196045.1 uncultured Chthoniobacterales bacterium
GGTCCTCGACTGGATCGAACCCTGCGAACGCCGACGCCACCGTTGCCATGGCCAAGGAACTCGTCGAGCGCGATATCACGGTCGTCTACGGGGGCGGAAATGTCGGGCTGATGGGGCTGCTCGCGAACACGGCGCTCGAGGCGGGGGGACGAGTCATAGGGATCATTCCGCGCAACCTGTTCACACGTGAGGTTGCCCATCAAGACCTGACCGAACTCATCGAGACAGACACGATGCACGAACGTAAGGCCCTCATGTACGAACGGTCGGAAGCATTCGCCGCTCTTCCCGGCGGCTTCGGGACCCTTGATGAACTGGCAGAGATCTCGACCTGGCGACAACTCGGTACGCACACGAAACCTGTGGGCCTGCTCGACGTCGACGGGTACTACCAGTCACTTCTGGCTTGGCTCGACCGCGTCGTCGATGACGGCCTTCTGAGTGCGGACAACCGGTCGATACTGCACAGCGCTGCGACGCCGGGAGCACTGCTCGATGCCTTCTCGGCAGACGACCGAACTTCGCACCCGAAGTGGGACTCGTGAAATGGGTGTGGCTCACCATCGGATGGATCGCCGTTGGCATTGGAGGCATAGCGGTGATCATCCCCGGCCTGCCCACGACGGTCTTCCTGGTCTTCGCGGCATGGTGTTTCTCGAGGTCGAGCCCTAGGTTCGAACGCTGGCTTCTTGATCTCCCTGGCGTCGGCCCCATGATCAGCGACTTCCGGGCGGGGCGGGGGATGCCAAAGCGAGCCAAGATCTCTACTCTCGCGATGATCACGGTTGCGGTGACGGTCAGCGCGATTGTGGTCGATCACTCGATCCTCCGACTTCTCATCATCGCTGCCGGCATCGTGGGCCTCTACTGGGTTGGGATTCGCGTGCCCACCAGGGAGTGAAGGCAGCCTGGCGAGCACTTCCGTCTGAGCAGTTGTTACCGTGGGGTAACAAACCCGATCGAGCTCACATCTGGAGGCCCCCATGGATCCCACATACTCCGTTGAGGCGGACACCTTCCGCACACGAATCACGACCTTCCTGAGCGAGAACCTCCCCGAGGGCTGGACGGGCATCGGCGCGCTGGAGCGTGAAGAAGGCCACGCGTTCTCACTCGACTGGAGACAGAAACTCGCGGCGAACGGCCTCCTCGCACCAGCCTGGCCAACCCGGTACGGCGGCGGCGGGCTCTCCCCCCTCGAACAGGTGATTCTGGCCGAGGAGTTCCAGAAGGCTGGTGCCCCCACCGGCGGAGCGAACGACGCCTTCAGCATCCAAATGGTCGGCAACACGATCCTGCACTGGGGTACAGATGAGCAAAAGAGCAACTTCCTCCCGCGCATCATCTCGGGAGAGCACGTGTGGTGCCAGGGGTATTCCGAGCCCGACGCCGGCTCCGATCTCGGTTCGCTCGGTTGCAAGGCGACGCTCGATGGAGATGAATGGGTCATCAACGGACAGAAGATCTGGACCTCTGCCGGCCAATTTGCGAACTGGATCTTCGTGTTGTGTCGAACCGACCCCGATGCACCGAAACACCGCGGCATCAGCTTCCTGCTCTGCCCGATGGACCAGCCAGGCGTCGAGGTTCGACCGATCCGGATGCTGAGTGGGGACTCCGATTTCAACGAAACCTTCTTCACCGAAGCTCGAACTCACCGAGACAACGTCGTCGGCGAGGTCAACGGTGGATGGGGGGTAGCGATGACCCTGCTCGGTTATGAACGCGGCGAGGCGGCCGCGACGATGCCGATCATGTTCCGCGCCGAGTTCAACAAACTGGTCGAGCTCGCCAAGGAGTACGGCAAGTCGGATGATCCGGTCATACGGGACCGCATAGCCGCTATTTATTGCGAGGTCGAGATCATGCGGCTGATGGGCATGCAGACCCTGACGAAGTTCCTCAACGGCGAACAACCCGGCCCCGGCGAATCAACTTTCAAGCTTTACTGGAGCGAATACCACAAGCGCATCACTGAACTTGCGGTCGACATTTTGGGTCCTGCCGCCATGACACCGGAGGGAATCGCAAAGACGTCATTCCACTCGGATCTTCCCGGAACGGAAAATGACGCATCGTCGTGGGTCGGCACCTTCTACAATGCTCGCTCGGGCACGATCTACGCGGGCACCAGCGAGGTGCAGCGCAATATCATTGGCGAGATGGTGCTCGGCCTTCCGAAGGAACCCAGGCCAGCGAAAGCCTAAGTTTTCTAGGACTCCGAAGGTTCCGGTGCAGATCGGGCAAAATCGGCAAAGCGGGCCAGGAAGTGGCTGATCTCGGTGCGTGTCGCCTCGTCGGTGAGCTCACCGGACTCGTCCAGCTTGTCCCTATAACTACCAATGCCAAGCAGTTCTTCGAAGAGCCGCACGGGCAGGTGCGACAGACTCTGTTCGAAGTGAGCCAGAACACCTGCGCCTGCGCGGCGGCCCGGCGATGTTGCTACAGCCGACACCGCTTTGCCGGTCCAACCCTTCGGTTCACGGGACAGCCAGTCGATCACGTTTTTTGTCACCGCCGGGAACGAGCTGTTGTATTCGGGAGTGAAGAACAGGAGACCGTCGGATCGAGCCGCGACCTCATGCAGCTTCGCCACACTCTCCGGCAACCCTTGTGCCTCGACGTCGCCGTTGTAGAGCGGGATGTCCGCAATCGGATGGATCGCCGCGTCAACATCGTCTGGGAGAAGAGCCATGGCCGCACGTGCACTGGCACGATTCACCGACGCGCTGCGCAGGCTCCCGACGATGATGACCATCTGAAGTTGCTCCACCTGTAGTCAGACCAGCTCGGGCTCAGGTTCGCGCTCGGTGGAATCCTGATCGATCTCCGTTGGCGCGAAGTCCGCCGGTTCATAGTGGCCGCCCTCGACATTGAGGTTGGGAAGGATCTTGTCCAGCCAACCCGGCAGCCACCAGTTCTTTGCGCCGAGCAACTGCATCGTCGCCGGCACGAGGACCATTCGTACGATCGTCGCGTCGATAAAGACGGCCGAGGCGAGGCCGAGACCGAAGAGTTTGATGATCCGATCGTCTTCGAACACGAAGCTGCCGAACACGACGACCATGATCGCGGCAGCTGCGGTGATCACTCGGGCGGTTGCGGCAAGACCATCGGCTACGGAGTTCACCGGGTCTCCGGTGCGCTCGTACTCTTCCTTGATTCGGCTGAGGATGAAGACCTCGTAGTCCATCGACAGCCCGAAGACGATGGCGAACATCATCATCGGCAGGAACGGCTCGATCGGCGCGCCCTCAATTCCCAGGATGCTTCCACCCCAGCCCCACTGGAAGATCGCGACTGATATGCCGTATGCAGCACCGATCGACAGCATGTTCATGATCACGGCTTTCAGCGGAACAAGAATCGATCGGAACACGACCGTCAAAAGCACGAACGAGAGCGCAAGAACCACGAGGAAGAACAGGATGATGCGACCGGACAGAAATTCTGTGAAGTCGACGTTCGCAGCTGTACTGCCGGTCAACTTGGGTTCGAGTGTCGAATCGCCCATCGCCGCCGGAATGGCGGTGTCACGCAGCGAAAGCACGAGAGTCTCAGTCGCTTGGTCCTGCGGTGAGGTCGTAGGTTGCAGCTGAATGATGGCCGCCGTTGGGTTCTCGCGGTCGTTCGGGAGGACAGGGGATGCAAAGGCCACACCATCGGTGGAATTCAGTACCTCGCTCAGTCCGGCCAGCACTTCGAGATCGGCGGGACTGGACAACTCGGTGACTATGAGCAAAGGACCATTCGCACCCGCACCGAACCCTTCCTCCAGCAGATCGTATGCCTGCCGCGTCGTCGTATCCTCGCCAAAGTTGCCCTCGTCGGAGAACCCGAGGTTAAGCGAGAGCACGGGAATCGACAGAGTCAACAAGATGAACGCAGACAGCGTCCCCCAGAACCATGGACGTGCCTGAACAGTACGGCTGAGCTTGTACCAAATCGTGTCGCGTGGAGCGACGTCTTTACGGTCGGGAAGCTTCTTCTTCAACGGCCCAGCAAATGGCAGGTAACCGGCAACGACGACAACGATGGCCAGCGGAAGCCCGATGAGGAAGGGTTGGATGCTGAGTCCGAGACCGAGCAATGCAACTGCGACGAGTGAAGCCGCAATGATGCCGCGCCACCGAGTGACATTTACACGTTCGCGTACGAGGCCGAGGGCTGCTGGCAGCAGCGTTATCGAGCTGACCATGACGATCGAAACGGTTGCTGCCGCCGCGTATCCGAGCCCACTGATGAAGTCGAGGCCGATGAGCAAGAGGCCGAGCAAGGACACGACGACTGTGACACCAGCAAAGACAACGGAGCGGCCAGCGGTGTCGAGAGCGACGATGGTTGCGCCCTCCGGTTCGAACCCGTCGCGCAGGGCCTCTCGGTATCGGTTCACGATGAACAACGCGTAGTCGATTCCGACTCCGAGTCCGATCATCAGACCGATCGTCGTGGCGAACTCCGGAACGGTCGTCAGGTTCGAGATGAGCGCCATGAGGCCAAAACCGCCCGCGACGCCCAGTACAGCGACTCCGATGGTTGTGCCCATCGCGAGAACCGAACCCATGGCAACGATGAGCACGAACACTGCGAACGCCAAGCCGAGCAGCTCGGATTCTGGGGGTTCGAATTCCGAGAGGATCGCGCCACCGATCTCCACGTCGAGTCCATCGATCTCGATCAGGCCTTGCTCCTCGATCTGTCCTGCTATGTAGACACCCATCTCGCCGGACTTCACTTGGTCGACGTCCTGGGGAAGGCTCAGCTGCGCAAAAGCGACCTGACCGGCACGTGGGCCCTGCGTCGCTACCTGCGCTTCGGCTCCTTCGAGGTACGGCGATCGAATGGTCATCGACTCGAGCTCGCCCCCCGGTGCGGTCTCTTCGATCAGCGAGTCGAAGAACGAGATCATGGCCTGCTCGACGGCTGGGTCGTCGACGCCCTGGTCGGCTTCGAAGACGATCGATGCGTTAACTCCCCCACTTAGTCCGTCGAAGTGTTCCTCGAGCAGGTCGAAGCCATCACCAGATTCCGATTCGGGAATCGTGAAGCTGTTGCTGAAGCTCGGGCCAACGGCGCCGACCGTCCCGAATATGGAACCAAGGATCAGCACCCACGCACCGATCACCTTCCAAGGGTTTCGAAAGGACCAGCGGGCAAGTGAGGTGTACATCGGATGTCTCCGGTTCGTGATCGATCGTAACGCTACGGCAGGGTAGCGTAAGGCTTGAGGCTTCCACGGCCCGGTTAGACAAAAGGTCGATTGTCACAAGCGAATCATATATTTTGCATCACGTTTCTGGAACAAATAGCGCTACGGCTGCGTAGTATTAAGTAGCGGCTTCCCGATAGAATCCGCTGCCACCTATCCTGAGGCGCCCATGGCCCGACCACGAAGCGAATCAGCCCGTCAGGCGGTGCTCGACGCCGCCTTCGAGGTTATTGCCGACCAAGGTGTCGGTGGGTTCAACGTCGACGCGGTCGCGAAAAGGTCCGGCGTCGCGAAGACGACGATCTATCGACACTGGGAATCGGGTAACCAGCTGCTCCTCGATGCGATTGGCTGCGTCGTCGAACCGTTTCCTACTCCGAACACGGGCTCACTCCGAGATGACCTCATTGCGCACTACACACAAGTCCTCCCGTTCATGGAAGACCCGGGCAATGTCCGGCTGATGCTGGGAATCTTCGCGCGAAGTGCAGCCGACGAGAACTTCCGGCGCCTGAAGAATGAGTTCGCTCGAGAACGCCAGAATCCAGTCCTGACCTGTCTCGAACTCGCGCAAGGGCGCGGCGAACTCCCGCGAGATCTCGATCTCGATCTCGCACTCGACGTGCTCGAGGGGCCGTTCGCCACCAAGCGCCTGATGCGTGGTGAGCCGATAACTCCTGAACAGATTCCCGTGTACATCGACGCCGCGCTCTATGGACTCAAGGGTCCCTCGACGTGCAAGGATGAACTCTCCTAAGTTGCGGGGCATGGACCTTCCGGTGATGCCGCCAATCAAGCCGATGCTTGCCAAGGCGCTCGACGAACTGCCCGATGGGGAACTCGCCCTCGAACCGAAGTGGGACGGATTTCGCTGCATCGTCTTCAAAGACGGCGACGAGATTGTGCTCGGCAGTCGGAACCAGAAACCGTTCAACCGATATTTCCCCGAACTCATGGAACCGCTACGTGCGTCACTCCCGCATCGCTGCGTTGTCGACGGCGAGTTGATCGTGTCCATCGACGGGACGTTGGAGTTCGACGCACTCGGTCAACGGATTCATCCAGCCGAATCCCGAGTGAACATGCTCGCGGAGAAAACTCCGGTCTCCTACGTCGCGTTCGACCTCCTCGCGCTCGGAGACGAGTCATTCATGGAGACACCGTTCCGCGACCGCCGCGTCGCCCTCGAAGCCCTCGCTCCGACCTTCACCGACTCGATCCATCTCGCTCCGATGACAACGGACCGAGCCGAGGCCATGGAATGGTTCCACACACTCGAAGGCGCGGGTCTCGACGGCCTTATCGCCAAGCCTCTCGACGGTGTCTACGTGCAAGACAAACGCGTGCAGTTCAAGCTCAAACATGTGCGCACGATCGACTGCGTGGTCGCCGGGTACCGAATCCACAAGTCGGGCGATGGCGTTGGATCGCTGGTTCTCGGTCTGTACGCCGACGACGGCTCGCTCAACCATGTCGGCGTCTCTGCGTCGTTCACCGCGAAGCGGCGGGTCGAACTGCTCGAGGAGATGGCCGGGCTCGTGCTCGACGATTTCAGCTCACATCCCTGGTCGACTTGGATGGATGCCGAGGCTCACCAGGACGGAAGCATGCCAGGCGCGCCGAACCGATGGAGTGGCTCGAGCGGAAGAAGCCAGGCCTGGATTCCGGTACGACCCGAGCGAGTAGTCGAAGTGAAGTACGTGTTAGCCACCGACGGCCGCTTTCGCGGTACGACTCGGATGATGCGATGGAGGCCCGACCGTGAGCCCGAGTCTGCAACGATGGACCAGTTTCCGACGCTCGAGCGGGTCGACATCGGAACCGTTCTCAGTTGACCAACACAATCTGCGAGTGGAGCAGCAGCCGACTTCAGTCGGTGCCTTCGAATGCAGCGTCGAGTTGATCAATGGCCGTCGACGACATAGTGGTGTACAGCAACTGAGCGCCGCGGAACCGGCGAGCCTCGTCGGCTAGCGCTTGGACGTGAACGTGATCGGCGAGTATGACGACGGCCGAGATTCCGGGCTCGACCACTTCCTTGAACCAGTCGACCCACTCGTCGGGAATCCCGAGGTCGACGACCTTGGCGGTCACTGCCCCGACCCCGGCGCCAATCCCGATACCGGCGAGCCAGCCGACGGGTCCGCCGACGAACAGACCGAGCAGGCCGAGCCACACCCCACCACTCAATGCCGCGCCGCCGGGCGTGGGATCGATGGTCTCCGTTACAGCCACCTTCCCGTCATCCCGCTTGGTGACGGTCACCGCGTCCTTCAGCTCCAGTACGCCGTCCAAGCGCAAACGGTTCATGGCGAGCAGGTACTCCTGCGCCTTGAGCGGGCTGTCGAACGACACGCCGATGATCACCGGTGCGCCGGGATCGGACACCACCCGGTCGTGGTCGTCCATCCCCAGGCGCAGGGACGGATCCGGCGCTGCGAACGCCGGGGTGCTGTCGGACTCATCGGTCATGTCACATTTCTACCGCGTGAGACGGCTGCGACGCATCCACGAGCGACAAGATGCTGGGATCACCCAGCTCACCAGAGCAACTGCGATGTTTCAGCCCGCCAGGGATGAAACTCGGTTAGCGAACGAAGTGAGCGGCTCAGGCGGCCGGTGAATCAGCGAACGGGATGATCAGACGTGGCTCTGCCCCCGGCTCCACATCGAGCGCCCACACGTCGAACACCGGTTGGGCGTCGGTTCCCTCGTCGGGGTTCGGGAGCGCATAGAGAATCGTGTCCTGGTCTGCCCATTCGACCTGATCGTCGACTGAACGGGTTTCACCCAGGTCGCGTCGAGCACCGGTCTCGGTGTCGATCGCAACGAGCTGAAACGCGTCTCCCCGTTGCTCCTTGGCAACAATGGTCGAGCCGTCCGGTGAAACCTCGGGGCACGAGGCGTTCTCGAAGACGACGTCAATGCGAGAGTTGGACACGCGACCCTCGACGATCGATGTTCCGCTTGTTGTACCGAGCGTGGCGTAGAAGTGGTCACTGTCGACGAACGTGACTCCCCAATAGTTTCTGGTCGGGTCGTCGAGCAGCTCGCCGTCGGCGTAGGTCGTGAAGACCTCTTCGAGGTTCGCGCCGATGCTCCGATCGACCGCGATGAGCTGTGTCGTCGTAGCGAACTCTCCAGCAGCTAGATAGCTGTGGCCGAGTGAGAAGCCGGTCCAGGCAACGACAGTGCCATCTGGGGACACCGCAGCCCGACTGGGCCGGTTCACACCGAAGCGCAGCGTCGGGTTCAGTGAAGGGTCGAGCAGAAGACCGCGCCCGGTTCCGCCGAGACCAGCGGTGGCTGACAAGCAGATTCCGATCTCCTCGTTGAGATCGAGCCGAGCACACTCGAGCTCGGTCACATGCCGCTCGCCCGTCGGGTCGATGTAGCCCACGAAGCCGTACTCATCGCCGGGCACCCGGTTGATAAAGGCCAGTGCGATGTCGGCCGGATCGATGTTCGGGATGGGGGTGCTCGTTGTCGCCCCTTCCCCTTTGCTCTCCTCGGCCTCCGGAGCCGGAGCGGTCGTCGTGGGTTCCTCCGCCAACGGGAGTGACGATGGGGCAGTTCCGTCTTGATCCGGGGTGAACTCTTCCGCGAATTCAGTTGGGTCGAAAAGGTCCAGCTGGTCTTCCGCACTCGCTTGAGCGGCATCGGTTTCGCTGTTGGCCGACAGGACTGCGCCAACGAAGTACACCGCTCCGCCTCCCAACACCAGGAGAGCAACTACCAGCAGAAGGAACGAGCCCTTCGGTAACGACGTGGAATGGTCGCCAATCGTGGGTTCATCCTTCGGTGCGTCGAGGTCTTCGGGTGTGTCGAATTCGTGCATCATCGATCGTCTTCTGTCGGAGATTCGCGAACGACTGCAGAGACGGTGACGAGCACAACGGCCGCCAACACACCAAACAGTGCAACGCTCAAGGCCCTATCGACACCAACCTTGTGCCAAATGAGTCCAAATCCGAGGGCGGAAACCATGCGCGCAACGGCGACAACGGTGGTGAGAAGGGCCAATCCACCGCTTCGAAGTTCAGCCGGGATGACGCCCGCTGCGAGAGCCGGCAGGACGCCATCGGTGGCGCCGTAGTAAACGCCAAGCAGCGCGAGAACTGCGACGATCGCGACGATCGACGTAGGCCCGAGCAACAACAGTCCATAGACAGCCGCGAGGAAGAGTTGGCCCACAACCCACACCCGCGCCCGACCAACGTGGTCAGCCAAGCGCCCGAGGGGTGTGGCTGTGAGGAGAAAACCGATAGCGGTTCCCGCGAAGAAAAGGGGGAACCAGCGGGTTTCGATGCCCGAAATCCCAATTTCGTTCGAGCCTTTCGAGGCCTCGAGAATTACGAGGTAGGCAAACGAATCGCCGATGGAGAAGAGACCGAACCCAGCACCAAGAAGAAGTATCCGCCGGAAACCTCGATTGTCCCAGTGGCTCCGGAGCGAGACGAGTATTGGTGCCGGCTCGAGGAGTGGCGTGGAGTTCGTCGGGTTCTGGACCCAGGTCATGATCACCGCGAACCCGACCAGGCCAAAACCAACGCTGAGCAGGAAGACGGCGTCGTAGGAGCCGGGCAAGGCGAACAAGATGCCGAAGGCAATCAGTGGCCCAAGCAGTGCACCTGTCGCGTCGAGTGTCCGGTGAAAGCCAAACGCGGTTCCCCAGGCCGTCTCGGGCGTAGCTAGCGAGATCATGGCGTCTCGTGGCCCCGTCCGTAATCCCTTGCCAAGACGGTCTGCAAGCAAGAACGGAACGGCGGGAAGGCTGGCGACGGCTGAACCGACCAGCCCGATACGCGTCAGCGTCGAGAGTCCGTAGCCGGCAGCGGCCGTCTCCTTCGGTCGCCTCGTCCGATCTGCGACCATGCCACCGACAAGTCGAAGGAGAGCGTTCGCAAGCTCATAGGCGCCTTGGAACAATCCAAACGCCGCAGGTGAAAAGCCCAATTGCACGGTGAGAAACACCGGAATGATTGCCGCGACCATCTCGGAACTGATGTCGCTGAAGAAGCTAGTGAGCCCGAGAGCGATGACGGTGCCGTTGAACGCACCACGGCGCGAGCTCTTGCCAACAGCTTCTTTGGGACGAACTCCCAGCCCTGTGTACACCACCTCCTTTCGGCACAAAGGGGATCACAGTTCAGAGATAGAGTCGACCCGTGGCCTATCAGTCTCTCTACCGTCGGTACCGGCCGCAGACCTTCGCTGAGATCCGCGGGCAAGAACACGTGGTCAAGGCGCTGCGAAATGCGGTGCGTGATGACCGCGTGGGTCACGCATATCTGCTCAGCGGACCTCGTGGCACCGGCAAGACCACGGCCGCTCGAATCCTCGCCAAGGTACTCAACTGCGAAAACCCAGTTGATGGTGAGCCTGATGGAACCTGCGCTTCGTGTGTATCCATCGAGACGGGAACGAGCTTCGATCTTCACGAGCTCGACGCTGCGTCGAACAACAAGGTCGATGACATCCGCGATCTCTTGTCGAAAGTTGCGCTCGGTACTCCCGGACGCTCGAAGGTGTACCTCCTCGACGAGGTGCACATGCTCACCGCAGGCGCAGAGAACGCGCTGCTGAAGACGCTCGAGGAACCCCCTGACCACGTGGTGTTCGTGCTCGCGACGACCGAGCCGCACAAGGTCGTGCCGACGATCCGAAGTCGAACACAACACCTCGAGCTCACGCTCATCCCAGCCGAGCAGATGTCTGCGATGGTCCGTGAGATCGCCAGCGACGCCGGTCTCGACGTGTCCGATGAGATGGTCGGTCATGTGGTCAAGGTGGGTGGGGGTTCGGCGCGTGACACGCTCTCCGCGCTCGACCAGGTCGTGGCTGCTGGTGGCATCACCAATGTCGACACGTCCACTGCAGAGTTGCTCGAAGCAGTGGCTTCACAAGACCCGGGTCAGGCGTTACGGGCGGTCGAGGCAGCCACCAGCCGAGGCGTGGATCCTCGCCGAATCGGCGAGGGCTTCGTGGACGCGCTGCGTTCGGTGTTTCTCGTGAAGATGGGTGCTGCCCCTGCCCGATTGTCGGAGCCTGAGCGTGCACTGTCGAACCAATTCATCGACCGGCTGAGCGCGCCGATGATCACCCGGAGCCTGGAATCCATCGGTCGATCACTGGTCGACATGCGCCAAGCTCCGGACCCGAGAATCGATCTCGAGGTGGCGTTTGTTCGGATCTGCTCGGCCAGCGCTGACACAAGCGCCTCCGGGCTCGCCGCACGGGTCGTCGCCCTCGAAACGGCACTTGCTGGCGACGGCATCCCCGCCACTGCGACCCAACCAGCGCCAACAGCAACGACGTCGCAAGCATCATCGCCTCAAGCGCCCGAGTCGGAAGCGCCGGACCCGGCACCAGCCCCCGAACCAACGCTCGAAGCCGAAGCTCCCGCGGCGCCAGAACCAACACCGAGCAAACCTGCGGGCCCGGCTCCGGGTAGCAAACCCGCCGACCGAGCCCGGGCTGCCCTCCGCCCACGAAACGACGGGCAACAATCGCCGACCCGCCCATCTCCAGCTACACCGGGAGCTTCCACGTCGAAGCCGAGTCCTTCGCGTGCAGGTGGAGCTCCACCTCCGCCCTCGGTTCGAGTCGCCACTGATGATTCGCCCCCTCCGCAGGCGGATGCCGAACCCGCAGCACCGACCGAACCCGTGGCGATGCCAGAGTCCGCAGCACCGACCGAGCCGGCGCCTGCTCCAGCAGACGCGCAGACCGTCACCATCGAGACGTTGAACGCCGGCTGGGGTGCCATGCTCGACGGGCAGTCGACCCCCGCTCGAGCACGCTTCCTTGCAGGCCGCGTCGCCGCACTCGAAGGCGACACGATCAAGTTCGTGCTCCCGAGCGACGGACAGATAAAGCGGTGCGAGCCGTACAAGGCCGAGGTCGAGGCAGCTGTCGCGGAAGCGTTTGGCTCTCCCTTCACCATTGTTCTCGGCGTGGACGATTCGCCGGCTCCGTCACCATCGGCACGCCCGCCTGCACCCCCTTCGCAACCAGTCCAGGAAGAATCCGAGATCGACATTCACGATCTCACCGATGCAGATGTGGTCAATGCTTCAGTGGTCGACAGGATCGCTGATGTATTCCCCGGCGCCGAAGTCCTCGAGGAAGAGAGCTGAACAACATGTCAGACCAAGACGATCCGCAAGCAGGACTGCCCGATCTCGGTGCCCTACTCGGCGGTGGTGCCGGTGGCGGCATGCCTGATCTGGGTGGATTGATGGAGCAGGCACAGCAGATGCTGGCCGGAGCCCAAGAGGCCGCCGCCGAGGTGGTCGAGGGAAGCAGCGGCGGCGGCGTGGTGAAAATCGAGGTCGATGGCGGGTTCAACTTCCATTCGGTCACGATCAACCCTTCCGTCGTCGATCCCACGGATGTCGAGATGTTGAACGATCTGGTACTTGCAGCTCTGCGTGATGCCGCGACCCAGCTCCAAGCATCCCAGTCCGGCGCCATGGGTGGCATGGACTTGGGTGGGCTCGGCGGCCTTCTCGGGGGCGGCTGAGCCTTGGCGATCTTCGCAGGCCCTGTACAAGACCTCATCGACGAATTCGGACGTCTGCCTGGCATCGGTCCGAAGTCAGCGCAGAGAATCGCGTATCACATCCTCAAGATCTCCAAGGTCGACGCAACTCGGCTGTCGACGGCGATCGTGGAGGTGAAGGACCGAATGTCGTTCTGTGATCGGTGTTTCAACATCGCCGAGGGTGACGAGTGTGGGGTGTGTCGAGATCCGTCCCGCGATCTCACTGTGTTGTGCGTCGTGGAGGAGTCGAGAGACATCGTTGCTGTCGAGCGCACCCGCGAGTACAAGGGGCGTTATCACGTACTACAAGGTGCGATCAGCCCGATCGAGGGCATCGGTCCGGATCAGCTCCGGATCGCCGAACTCCTGGCGCGAATCACCGTCGAGGGCATCAACGAAGTCATCCTCGCTACGAATCCGAACATCGAGGGCGAAGCAACGGCCATGTACCTCGCGCGGCTTCTGGAACCTTCCGGCATTGTCGTGAGCAAGATCGCGTCTGGGTTGCCCGTCGGTGGCGATCTCGAATATGCCGACGAGCTCACACTCGGCCGCGCTCTCGAGGGCCGCCAACAGCTCGGCTCACGAAACCGCGGCGTCGTTTAACCCATCCACCCAAGAAAATTCGTAGGTTTGCGCGCGTCTGGCGCGCTCAGCCCTACGAATTCTTCACGCGTGCCAGGAGAGTCTGGAGATTTCACTAACATGTACTTGACTTCTATTCGTAACCTTCGTAACATAATTGCAACGTCAAGTTCCGAAGTTGATCAGTTCTCCTGAAGAACACGACATGGGGCGTTCGCTGCTCCGGTCGGTCGGACCATACGACCGCCCGCGCCTGGCTGACTGGAGCAGCGCCCTATCTTTTCCGCATCGCTCGGTCACTCAAGGCCGGTGGGCATGATGTGTGCGGAATTAGAGTCGCTCGATCTGTCGAGGTTGCTTAGTCCGGGTGGACTTCGTCACGCAGGGTGGACTTCACAAACTCGGCGAACGACGAGTCCGAAACACGGTCGGCTTGGGTGACATCGCGAGCGTCCGTAACCGCGGCGTGCTGCTCAGGACCGTCTACCTCTCCGCGCATCTCACGGAGCTTCGCGTCCAGCGTTCGTTCTTCTTGCAGCAGTTGATCAAGGCGTGCCTGGGTGGCCGCGAGCACTGCATCGCTCCGTGATCGGGCAGTCGCTTCGGACTCCTCGATCATTTGCGCAGCGAGCCCTTCGGCTGAACCGACGATCTCCACAGCACGTGCCTCTGCGGTCAACAGCGCATCGACGGAACCCGCCCTCGCCTCCGCTTGCGCGATGATCGCATCAGCCTTTGCTTGGGCTTCCGTGATGATCGAGTGCGCCCGATCTTCGGCGACCGCGCTGTCGCCACCATTCTCTGCGAGCCGTTCACGCACTTCCTGCCTGGAACGCATC
Source organism: uncultured Chthoniobacterales bacterium (assembly GCA_964196045.1). Lineage (GTDB taxonomy): Bacteria > Actinomycetota > Acidimicrobiia > Acidimicrobiales > SHLQ01 > SHLQ01. The sequence goes on from CAXMRH010000041.1 coordinate 14,180, forward strand.
TCGGCGGCGATCTCGCGGAGAAAGTTGCGAACTTGGACGATGTCATACCCGCGTCGTCGCATACGAAACGGCTGACGATCGATTTGCTCTGAAGTGAGATGCATCTGGGCTTCCTCCCCAATGCGTCGGATATCCGACAACGGTGCGCCTTTCATTTGTACCAAAGAGCTACGCAAAACATCTGATGGGGCCCCTGGGCGTTTTGTTCGCTCGTCGGTAATGATCGTCCCATGCGCGCGCACCTGATCGACGGAACTTACGAACTCTTCCGCTATTACTTCGCTGCACCGTCACACATCACCGATCAGGGCCAA
>CAXMRH010000042.1:0-11582 GCA_964196045.1 uncultured Chthoniobacterales bacterium
ATCATCCCCAATATCGGACGTAGCAGCCAGAGTGATCAGCTGGTCGAGTTGAGCGGGCGGGATCGGTCCCGTGCCCCGCTGGACCACAAAGTTATGATCGGTCAACACCACCCATGATGGCACGCTGGGCATGCCAAACCATTCGGCGATCTCGCCATCTGCCGAGTCGATTGCGACCGGCGCATCCCAGCCCACCTCGTCGAACCACGCTGACGGGGGATAGTTGTCGCGGTCGGAATCTTGGAAGGTCGAGACCATGACGATCTCGACTCCCTCGGGAAGATCGTTCTCCGCCGCCCACTTGGAAATCTCCGGCACTTCGGCCTGGCAGACGGGGCACCAGTGCGCCACGAACACCACCAACTTGGCCGTGTCCTTCGGACCGCCCCCACCGCCAACGATTGCAAATTCGCCATCGAAATCCTCGGTGGTGAACAACGGCGCTGACGCTCCGACCGCCGGATCTTCGACTCCCGCCACGTACGTGGGGAGCGCCGTGCCGTTGAACGCCAGACCATCTGGTCGAAAGCTCTCGTCGCCGCTGAGCAGAACGATAGCTATGACCACCGCGACCACCACAGCCACCCCGCCGACGACAGCAGCAGCTATCCCGGTCTTGCCGCGCTTCTTGTTTGCCCGCTGTGAGGCGATTCGCGCCTGGGTTCCGCTCTGCCTCCGCTTTTTCGGTGCGTTGCTCAAGGCTCTCCTCCTGCGTTGTCTCTTGGATAACGAATCAGCCTGCGCAACATCGACGTAGAGGCTTACGTCCCGGAGAAGACGGTCACAACGTGCCAGGTCGCCCCTGGGCGGCGTCGAGCCAACGGCAATGACTCCAGCGTTCTGATCTCGCGAGCGCAGGGATCGCCGCCGTGATAAGCACGTGTCGAACTGCGATGGGAGTCACATGACTGGTGAATTGGCTGGCAAGGTAGCGGTGATCACCGCGGGAAGTCGGGGAATAGGACGATCGATCGCCCAAGCGCTTGCCGAGCAGGGATCTGACTGCCTGCTGGTTGCCCGAACCGAATCCGACCTTGCGGACACCGCTCAACAGATCAGCACCGACACCGGTTCCCGAATCGAGATCTGTCCGATCGATCTTCGGACGGAGGCAGGATGCGAAAGCGTTCTCTCCGCGGCGCAGGAAGGATTCGGACGGGTCGACATCCTCGTGAACTGCGCCGGAGATACAAAGGGGGGACCGTTTCTCGAACTCGATGATGACATCTGGCACGCTGGATTCGATCTCAAGTTCTGGTCTGCTGTTCGATTGTCGAGACTGCTGTGGCCGCTGCTAAAGGAGAGCCAAGGAACGGTGATCAACATCGGCGGCGGGTTCGCACGTACACCTTCACCCGACGTGTTGATCGGTGGTGCGGTGAACGCAGCTCTCGCGAACTTCACCAAAGGGCTCGCCGGCGTCGGACTGCAAGACGACGTGAACGTGAACGCAGTCCATCCCGGGCCCACCCTCACCGACCGAATGACCAACATGTTCGAGACTCGTGGCGCGCAGGCGGGGATTACTGCCGACGAGTTCAAGCAGGGGCTCATAGACAAACAGGGCGTGCGCAGGCTCGGCGAACCAGAGGATGTCGCAGAGCTCGTGGCGTTCCTCTGCTCTCCTCGGGCACGACACATTCAGGGTGAGAGCATCGCAGTCGATGGGGGCGGAACAAAGGGCCTCTTCTGACAGCGAGGGCTCGACTGACGCGACGAGCGCGTGTCATCTGTAGCGCTGCCTTCTGTGGCGCGCTGCTCGGGGGCGCGCTAGCGGTCGCTCCGTCGACCGCCTCGCCAGCTGGTGCGCAGGTCGGCAGTGATCCCGCGACCGTGGTGTTCCTTTCGGACCCGCAGTTCCACCGGATCGGGAGTCAGATCGGACTCGATGCGCAGTCGCGTGAGCACAACACCGATCTCGTCGCGGGCGTCAACTCTTTGAACACGGTGCTGCCGTCGGGTTTCGGTCCGCCAGCAGCAGCCGTGATCAACGGAGACCTGACCGAATACTGGAACGGCGACGAAGCGGACGACTTCCATACGATCTACGGCGGGCTCAACGTCCCACAGCTGAACGGACTAGGCAACCACGACTACCAGAACAACGCCGACGATTGTGGACCCGTCGACCTGCCAAACAGCTGTGCAGAGGCCGCTATCTATGACATGGCGAACTCGATCATTGATCTCGAGGAGGATCCGCCCACCGGCATCAAACTTGTGTCGAGAGACTGGCCCGACCGAGTGTGGGTCAGAAACGATGCCGACGTAACGGTGCTGGGCATGGTCATTCAGTTCGACCTAGCCGGACAAGGACGCATCGAGCACTCAGATCAAACCGACTTCAGCGCAGGACAGACTCGCGGTCTGAGCGTGCCCGAGGAGGCAACCAATCTCGAGCTACAGGTCGACGTCGCCGGTGGCAGCGACGAGACGATCACGTTCGCGGCCCTTGATCCCCGGACCTGTCTACAGCTCACCGGCAGCATCAATCTCACGAATCTCACCGTCAAGCAGACTTCGGACTGCAGCTCGGACTGGCCTGACGACCCGAGCGACTACCCGAACACCGTGAACTTCACCAATAACTCCGGCCCGAACAACCGATTTGTACTCGAATGGGATCAGGCCAGCGGTGCGAACACGATCGACTTGTTGTCGACGGGCCGCACGACAGACGACACGGGTGTCGCGGGGCTGGGTGGTTCGGCAACGACCGCGTATCCGTCGGACGCCACCACGCTCGAGGCCGGCATTATCGGCATCGACAATGGCAGCAGGTGGCAAACGGCAGCGGTGCCCACGGGTGGCGGCCAGTACTGCCTGAACACGAGCGGCCCAATAGACAATGTGCAGCTGACCGGTCCGCCATCGTCGTGTACAGGCAACTTCGTCCGTGGCCCAGATGGCAGCCTTTCGTACGCATTCGAGCTCGACGAGGTACCTGGCTATCGATTCATCCAGCTGCACAATCGGCCGGACTGGTTCCGGAACTACACGACTGCGCACGTCTTGATCACCCAGTCATACGACTGGCTCCGCCAGGAAGCACTACGAGCGACCGCCGAGCACAAGAAGATCGTCGTGAACCTGCACGACTACCCCGAGTCTGGCTCAGCGTTCGATATGTTCGTGGCCGCGTTGCAGGACACGAGCACGGTGGCCGTGTTCGCTGGCCACGTTCACCAGCAACTGGGCTGGACCGACCGGATCCCTGCGGGCGTCTCGACCTACGAGGTCATTCTCGACAAGCCTGGCGACGTTTACGACGGCGACGATATCGGTATCCCGGTGTACCACAGCGGGGCCGCTCACTGTCGCAGCGGCCTCGCGGCATCATTCCGAAATGGGGCCACTGCCGGCGTCGGCTCCATGGACGTCGTTGCATTTGGAGTCTCCACCGCCGGCGTCCCCGATCTCGCCGAGCTCGATACCGACACCGGCTCGTACAACGCATGCGGTATGAACTACTTCAGCAGCGGAGATGCCGGTGGCCTCCGACGATTCGAGTTGCGACTCAAGGACGAATTCGCACCCGTGTGGACGTGTAATGGCATCCCCGCAACGATCGTCGGCACCCCTGGTTCCGAAACGATCGAAGGCACTGCTGGCGCTGATGTAATAGCGGCACGAGAAGGAGACGACACGATTCGCGGCCTCGGCGGTGACGACATCATTTGCGCTGGCAAAGGCAACGACACGATCTACGGCGGTCTCGGCTTCGACATCATCTTCGGTGCCCAAGGAAACGACGTTCTCTTCTCGAAGAACGGCGCAACAACGTACCAACGCTCCGATTCGCGCGGCGCCCGGATGTTCGGCGGTCTCGGCAACGACCAGATCCACGGTTCAAACAGGTGGGATCGGATGCAAGGCGGTCCTGGAAACGATGTGCTGATCGGCTACGAAGGCCGCGACTGGCTCCGCGCAGGACCGGGCAACGACGCAGTCGACGGCGGGCCAGGAATCGACGATCAGCACGGCGGCAACGGACCCGACACCATAGACATGACCAACGGAGACACCGTTCGCGGGGGTGCGGGACTCGACCTCTGCCGAATCGCCTGGGGTCAGCCGGTATTGCTCGTGTCATGTGGGACAAACGTCCGAGAGAGCTAACGCTAGATTGGGTGTGTGCTGACCCCAAGCGCCTTGGTTTCATCTCCTGAAGCGATCGTCGCGCTTGCCCCGACGGGGACGCTTCGGGCTGGCATCAACCTCAGCAACTTCTTGCTTGTCTCGAACGTCGGCGACGATGGCACGCCGGTTGGTGTCTCGCCTGATATGGCGAGGGCACTGGCCGCGATCCTCGACGTGAGCGTCGAGCTGGTCACGTATGAGAACCCGGGAGATGTCACGGACGCGGCGATTACAGGTGACTGGGACATCGGCAACATCGGGGCCGAGCCGGCGCGCGCAGAGTTCATCAACTTCACCGATGCCTACGCCGAGATCGAAAGCACGTATCTCGTGCCAGCGGGCTCACCGATCAAGACGATCGATGATGTCGATCAAACGGGGATTCGAATCTCTGTCAAAGAGCGGGCCGCGTATGCACTCTGGCTCGAGCGCAACCTTCAGAACGCGGAGTTGATTCAGACCGAGAGCCTCGACACGGCCTTCGAGACGTTCCTCGAACAGGAGCTCGACGCGCTAGCGGGCCTTCGCCCGCGTCTTGAAGCCGATGTCAAACAGGTGCCCGGTGGGCGTGTTCTCGATGGTATGTTCTCGTCGGTGATGCAAGCGATTGGAACTCCTGTCGACCGCGATCCAGCGGGCATCGAGTTCCTCCGGGCGTTCGTCATCGAGGCAAAACAGCGTGGACTTGTAGCCTCGCTGATCGCGAAACATGCCGCGCACGGCCTGTCGGTAGCCCGCTAGGCGGGGTCTCTCGGACACACGGCTCAAAGCTCGTACATAGAATCAGCCGATGGAAACACTCCTGTCTGACGTCCGAATCCTCTTGACGGGAGTGTCGAGAGGTGTCGGGCTCGCTGCGGCTCGACTTCTACTCGACAGTGGTGCCGACCTCATCGGTGTGGCACGAGACAGCGAACGGATGACAGCCGCAGCGACCGAGCTGACTGAGCGGGCCCCCGGCCGCTTCGAGAGTGTCTGCGCAGAGCTTTCCGACAGCGCTGCGTCGCAGGAGATTGCTGACCGGGTACAGGCACGTTGGGGAGCGCTCGATGTAGTCGTCCACAACGCAGGGGTCATGTTGCACCACGAGGGCGGGCTCATGAGCGAACCCGACGGCATCCTTCGACAGACACTCGACACCAACCTCCTCGCTCCACTGGCACTCAGTCGCTCGTTGCTCCCGCTGCTCGTGCTCGGTAATGAACCACGCATCATCAATGTCGGCTCAGGCGCAGGGACGATGCACGGCATGAGCGAACCCGGGATCGCTTCTTATCGCCTGAGCAAATGGGCACTCCACGGCATGACGATGTTGCAGGCGCAGGAACTCAAGGGTCAGGTGGCTGTGCATGCGTTCGACCCCGGATGGATCCGCACGGACCTTGGCGGTCCGGAGGCACCGGGCACCCCCGAAGAGGCTGCTGCTGGGCTGCTGCAGGCAGTGCTGATGCCAACGGATCAGACCGGGCTGTTCGTCAAGGACGGCAACGAGATCGCCTGGTAGCAATCGCCCGGCCGAAGCTGCGGTCGCCTCCGTGTTCTACCCCGGCACGGGATCGAAGGTGACGGTTTGTCGCTCGGCACAAGAGTTTGGTCCTGGCGTACCGTCGGCCAGGGCGATATCTGGTGCGCCAAGGACGCTCCCGTCGTTGCACCCTGCTCGATAGGACGCCGTCATCTCGTCGAGGAGTTCTTCGATCGGTTCTCCGTGGTCGTTGAGCAAGACCGCGAACTGGGTGTCGAGGAACGAGGCGAGCGGCGTCTCATACCATTGACGTGGGATTCCGTCCGAGGTAATCGTGCCCTCGATCGTGAGGCTGCCATCCTCGGCGACGATACCGCCACCGAGATATCCGATGTTTCCGACTTCGGGCTGCTGCATCACCAAGGACTTCTGGCACTCCTCGCGTTGAGGGAAGGCGAGAAGGCAAGCTTCAACGTCGGCAGCGACGAGCCAGGCGGTCACGGGATGACCTGGCAAAAGACCAGCCGTCACGATCGTGAAAGCAGCCTCATCCTCTGTCGCTTGAAGTGTCACGAGGCTGTCGGGCACGTCACCGAGTTGGCCAAAGTTAGAAGGATCCGGCGCTTGTAGCGGCGCGGACTGCTGGCGCGGCGGGCCGGGGTCCACAGCCATTGTCGTCGAGACCTCAGTAGTGGTCGCGGCTTCAGCAGTGGTCGAGACCTCGGTACTCGCTGACACTTCCGTCGTCGACGTTGTGTTCTCCGTAATGAAGTTTGTGTTGTCGTCGCCATCTCGAAGGATCACTGCGAGTACGACAATCGCGATCACCGCGGCGATCGCGGCGACAGCGGCTGAAGGCCACCATCTTTTCTCGGGCTCTATCAGTGAAGGTTCCAGATCGATTGCTTTGTGTTTCGTTTGCATGTCGCGTCTCCAGTTGACGTCTTCGCCAAGTTGGTATGTGGACGCATGGGGGTCATCTGCGCGGTGCATTACGTCTTCAAACAAGATGCGGACGGACTCCTGATCGAGGAGAACAGCCGGGTTGGGCACCGGGTTGGATGCCTTCACTAATTCACGTAGAACGTTGTGTGGCACTCTTCCCTCCTTCGCCGTCGTCAAGTACTAGATGGTTGAGTCGCCTCGCGAGCTGCTGGTAGGCGCGATGAAAGCGCTGGTCGACGGCTGCGCGAGAGATGCCCAGGATCTCGGCTACGTCAGTGCGACTGAGCCCCTCCCATTCGACGAGTCGAATGACATCTCGGTACTTGGGTTTGAGATATGAAATCGCTTGCACAACTTCGGTGTGGATGGCTCGATCTATCGCTTGTGTTTCGGGACCCGGGTCTCGTTCGGGAGCCTGCGACCCGATCTTCACTCTGAGATTTCGTGTTCGGTTCGATGAGCGACTTTGGTTCTTCAGCACGTTGGCCGCGACTCCGTATAGCCATGGCAATGTCTCAGGTTCCTCAGGGAGTTCGGAGATTTTCCTCCACGCAATTGCGAATACTTCAGCTACAGCGTCATGGGCCTCTGGTTGGCCAGTTCGACGTAAGCAATATGCAAGGATTTCGCGGACGTGGTCGGCGTACGCCAGCTCAATCGTCGTTCTCGCTTCTGAGGTTGCCACTGACCACCTCCCTGTGCGTTCGGTCTTAGGCCATTCGGACTCCTATGTCCATCAAGCTGGAATATCTGACAACTTCTCGAAGATGTCAGGAGCAGGCCGCTGCCGGACAAAGACAACTGAACCGATCGTCGGTTCGGACGACGGGGGTCGTCGACAAGAGGGGCTCGGATATTCCGAGCCCCTCTCGCGGAGCTCCGCTCGTAATCGCGTTCTACTCGGGCACAGGATCGAAGGCGACGCTTTGTCGTTCGGTGCACGTGTTCGGTCCTGGCGTGCCGTCGGCGTGAGCGATCTCCCGACTTCGGAATGGCGCCCTAACAGCCGTCGTTGTGCTCGCAGCCGTTGGCCTCGAGGAACGCGGCCCATTCGGACCCGTACTGCACCCGGAGAGCTCCGTACGCTTCGGCTTGTTCGACCGAAGCCCATTCGACGAAGCCCACCTTGTCCACGTCTTCGGGATGGTGGTCGTCCATCCAGCTCTCGAACGGCAGATACACGGCGTTGAAGTCGGGTTTACCGAACGCTCCGGAGTTTCTGCTGATGCCGTTGGGGGTAACCGTCAGAGTCGTCGTGATTGGTACTTGGGGCCCATCCACGGCCTGTACCAGGGCGTCGCGGTTGAAGTACTCGCAGCGCACACTTATCGACTCGGCCGTTATCTCGCCAATCACCGTGCAGTCGGGTTCGGTGATGGTGGTTCCTTGTCCCACGTCCCACGCGAACACGTCTGCGTCACGTCCGATCACCAGGGTGGTCACTGCGGGATCTGCCACAAACAGTGCGAGTAGTGCGTCGAAGTCTCCGGCGTTACTCGCGGCGAAATACTCGTCCGTGACCGCCAGCGCGTTTGCGACCGCGAGGGCGTCTTCTGCACCGAAGGCCGGTGCGCTCGTAGTCGTCGGTGCTGCTGTCGTCGGTGCCGTGGCTACTGGCACGGTTTGCACTTCGTCATCACCGTCCATGGAGACGAGTACACCAACGATCAGTGCAATGGCGGCGGCAGCTGCGAGCACCCCGGTAAAAATTCGGCGTTCGGTTCATGTGGTCGGTCCCCTTGTTGGTTTCGGAAAGAAGATCGAGAACTGGCAGCGATTCCGCTTCGGAGACTGCAATGATCGGACCCGGTGTGAGGGCAGTCGAGTCGGGCGCAAGGCTCAAGAGCATGTCGTCGAGCAGCCGCTCACTGAAGGCCGGATCGGGATCTATGGCGGCGTCCGTGATTCCTTCGAGAATGTCGATCGGGTCACGCTCAGACATCGTTCATCTCCATGTGCTCGTGTCGGAACGCCGCTCGCGCCCTCGTCAACAATGACTCCGTAGCCTTTGCCGAACGGCCGACGATGTCACCAACCTCAGCCACCGAGTAGCCCTCGATGTAGTGGAGGACGATCACCGCTCGCTGGTCTTCAGACAGTGCTGCCAGAGCATGCGTCACAACGTCGCGTTCGGCGACGTCAGGCTCCCCTTCATGGGAGGGGCGGCCCGCCAAGACCACCACGTTGTCCGAGGCGACAGCCCGCCGCCAGTGATCGATGAGTCGACGCCGCGCCACGGTCTTCAGCCACGACATCGTCACGTCGTCGGGCTGGCCTGCCCGATACTTTTGCACCGCGGCCGCGAAGGTCTCGGCCGTCAAATCTTCGGCCACCGACGTGTTCCCACCGACCCGGAGTGACAGGAATCCGTAGACCGCTGGAAGCGCAGAGCGGTACATCTCGCGAAAGCGCGTGTGCTGATCGCTCAGCTGGGCTTCCACGGTATTGGCCATCGCCCTACCACTCGTCTCAGCGGTCAGAATCCTTCGCGTTAATCGCGAAAGTCAGGCGTCTGCGGTCTCTTCGGCCGTGTCTCGTTCATCGGTGAGATCGACTGCTTGCAGCGGTGCTGTCATGTCGATCTCGACCTCGGTCAAGACTCCTCGGTCGCGCATCTTCGTGACGATGGTGTCCTTGATGTGCTCACGACGGTCGTCTGGGATCTGGTTCGGCAGGCGTTCCTCTAGGCGATCTCGAGCCTCGCGCTCAGAAAGCCCGTGCCACTCTTCGCTATCCATCTTCGCCTTCTTCATCGCCATTGCGATGATGCCGAGCATGACGGCCGCCAACAGAAGTTTCTTCACCATTTACTCCTCCGCAGGTGTGATTCCAATCCTACGCCTGGTCGCTACGGGTTCTCGATCATCGCCAGCCAGCCCGGAGAAACATCGCCGGGGACACCCTCGAACTGGCGAAAGCGGCCATTCAAGGTGTTGAGTGCCGAGACGGTGGTTCCATCCGGTTCGAGAAGCCACAAACCGTCGGGTGACCAGGTGGCCCCCGACCAATCAATACCGGGATTCTTCAGCTCACGAGCATGGCCGGTCTCCGTCGTCACGATTCGCAGAACATCGTCCTCTTTGAAGAAGACTGCACGCGATCCGTCCGGATTCATTCGGACCGGCAAGTCGCCGTCGAACTGGTCGACAACGAATCGATGAACTTTCGCATCGTCGGGGGTGCCGAACCAGACTTGACATTGTTGTGATGGTTCACACGACGTTGTCCACAGTACCCCTCCGGGTTGGGCTGCCAAAAGCTGACCCGTGGCGTAGACACTCGACTCGCCCGTCGCTGGGTCGATCCATATGACCTCGTTGTCACTCGCGAACAAGACCCGTCCGTCTGCCACCGTCAACACCTCGTTGCTCACCGACTGGGCGAGCACGACCGGCAAGAGTCCATCCTCGCCGTCATATACGAGCACCTCGTCCAACCCACCGGCGTCCGGACGGGTGAAGAACAAGGCCTCCGCCCCGAGCCGGCCGAACGGCTGATAGGAGCCGCACCCGATGAGGTCTGCCCCCTGAGTCATTCCGGGTACCTCGACTGCACGCCAGCCGCCGCAACCGGTTTGTATCGCGAGCTGCCCGCCTATCGTCACAAAACTCCCCGTCCGGATCCTGGATCGCGTCAGAATCCCCGTGTCGAGATCCAACGCGAACAACAGCCCATCGAAGTCGGTTGAGATGGCGATGGCGTCGACTTCAACGCCCAGGACCGGAGCGTCTAACTCGGCAACCAAGCGAGTGTTGGAGGACGTGGGACGTGTCGAGGTTGTGGTCGAGGTGGCATCAAGCGCCGCTTCTGTCGTGTCCGGTGCCGCCAGGTCTTCGGTTGCTGATCTCCCTGCGACGAGGAGCCCGCCAACGAGCACAAGCAGAGTCGCTGCGGCAACGCTGGTGATCCAGGAAATCCGCGCCACCTTTGTTGACGGTGCGGGCGCGCCTGGGCTCCCTTCCCATTCCGGGTGCACCACGGCATTTTGATCGGACCAGTCGAAGTCCACCCACCCATTGTGGCACCCTGCAGGCGTCCGATCAGCCCGGGTCCGCCCGCAATTTTCTGAAGGTTCACGCGCGCCCATCGTGGTCAAACCTTCGAATTTTTCAGGTGCTGGGGTGTGCTCAGACGGCTTCGAGGCCGCGTCGTGGTGAGGAGACTGTTTCGTCCTGAGGTTCCGATGCCGCGGGTCTTCGGACGCCTGGATCGGGGTCGCGCACGAGCAACATGACACCGATGCGAGCGATGCGCCAGGCCACGACTGTCGCCGCGAGCGAGGAAAGTGCAAACAGGGCGACCACAACGCCTCCGCGCACTGTGGTTCCGATCGAACCGAGGGCCGAGTCGAGGGTGCTCGTGATGTCATCACCGACGTCGCCAACAGCGTCCTCGAGACTCGTGGTTATGCCGTCCCCGAAGTTGTCCAGTGTGCGGTCGAAATCGAGAATCTCTTCCACACTCCCGGCAGAACCGAAGATCGACGTGCTTTCGGCAACAGACACCGTGCCGCCGACGGCATCGATCTGACCGTTCGCATCTTCCACGCTGATGCGAATCGTGTACGAGCCAAGCGCGACGTAGTCGTGTGTGACCGAATCGCCTACGGCGGTGTTGCCGTCACCCAAGTCCCATCGGACTGCCACGATTTCTGCGTCGCCTGGAAGGGTCTCGGAGGTGAGGCGCATTCGGTACAGCGGGGGGTTGACCGCTTCGATAGCCACGTTCTCCCAGCGAAACTGTGCAGTCGGCCCAGCTACAACAGGCTCGTCCACTTGCTCGGCCTGCTCCGAAACCGCAACGGCCTCCGACGGGACCAGCGATCGTAGGCTCCTGCCGCGTCAGGACTGGAAAGATCACCGCGAACACCACAACGAAGAACGCAAGGCCCACGAGGACCATCGCGCTTCCTCATACGTCTTTTGTGATCGGGTCCGCCACTGCCCGCCATACCGCGCCCTTTCGAGGGGTTCTGATGGGTAGATCGCCAGGGTGGCCTCGAATGTGACCCGCCACGCTCTAGTCGTCTGTC
>CAXMRH010000043.1:0-11135 GCA_964196045.1 uncultured Chthoniobacterales bacterium
CGCCGAAGGCGTTGATGTGATCGCGCCGAAGGCGTTGATGTAATAACCCTTCCATGGGCCGAATGCTCTATGTCCGCACTAAGGGCATCCGTTCTACTCTTCGGTTTGTGAACAGCACCACGCGACTTCGCGTTCTCCTAATCCTTCTCGCCTGCGCATCTGCCTTCCTGGTCCTCGCGACCTTCGGCGACTCCGACGAGGTTGTATCGCCGCCGAACATGGACTTTGGGGTGTTCGCTGCCGCCGTCGATACCGGCTCTGTCGCGTCGGTGGACTTCACGCAGGGTTCAAGCCTGATCGTTGGTGAGCTTCGCAGCGGAGATTCGTTCCGGTCGGTGATTCCTCCGGGTTACAGCGATGAACTCGTCACCACGTTGCTCGAGGCGGAGCCCGAGATCGACATCGTGACTGTTACGCCCATCGCCGGCACGAACTGGTGGGGAATCTTCGGAACACTGGCCCCGCTCCTGCTCATGGTCATTCTGGTGTGGGCAATTCTGGCCAGGATGAACGGCGGCAAGGCGGCGCGGAAGAAGTTCACGGCCCGAACTCGAAAGAAGCAGAGCGAAATTCAAGACGTCACGTTCGCCGATGTGGCCGGCGCTGACGAAGCGGTGATCGAGCTGAACGAGATCCGAGAGTTCCTCTCCGACCCGAAGAAGTTCCAGGACATGGGCGCACAGATTCCAAAGGGTGTCCTGCTGTACGGTCCTCCGGGAACCGGCAAGACGCTGCTCGCACGGGCGGTCGCTGGCGAAGCGGGCGTTCCGTTCTTCACGCTGTCGGGCTCGGACTTCGTCGAAATGTATGCAGGTGTTGGCGCGAGCCGTGTGCGTGACCTGTTCGAAGAGGCTCGCAAAGAGGCGCCGGCCATTATCTTCGTCGACGAGATCGACGCAGTAGGTCGCCATCGCGGCGGTAGCGCCGTCGCAGGGAACGAGGAGCGTGAGCAGACGCTCAACCAGCTCCTCGTCGAGATGGATGGTTTCGATGCCGAGACCGGCGTGATCTTCATTGCCGCGACGAACCGTCCCGACGTCCTCGACAAGGCGCTCCTTCGCCCGGGCCGTTTCGATCGTCAGGTAGCAATTGAACGACCCGACCTCGTCGGACGCCGGCAGATCATCGCCGTACACGCCAAAGGAAAGCCGCTCGGCCCCGATGCTGATCCGGAGACGATTGCGCGTCGTACCCCTGGCTTCACGGGCGCCGACCTAGCGAACTTGTTGAACGAGTCCGCACTGCTGGCAGCCCGTCGACAGAAGAAGACGATCGGCCAGGCGGAGATCGATGATGCTCTCGACCGTGTGATTGCCGGACCCGAGAAGGGCTCGATGACGCTCTCTGAGAAGGAGAAGTACGTCATTGCCTACCACGAGGCAGGACATGCGCTGGTTGGCCACGTGCTACCCAACAGCGATCCGATCCACAAAGTCTCGATCATTGCTCGTGGCAAGGCGCTCGGTTGGACGCTCGCTCTACCCGATAAGGACAAGGTCCTGAAAAGTCGTTCGGAGCTCACCGACGAGATGGCGATGCTACTCGGCGGACGTATCGCGGAGGAACTGATCTTCGGTGATCCGACGACCGGCGCAGCGAACGACATCGAACGGGTGACAATAATCGCCCGTTCAATGGTGACCGACTATGGCATGAGCCCGAATTTGGGCCTCCAGAAATTCGGACTTGGTATTGGCGAGTCGTACGCGTCCTCGACGAAGCAGAATTACTCCGACGTGATAGCCAGCAAGATCGACGATGAAGTTCGAACGCTCGTCGACGCAGCAGCGGCGGAGGCGCGGGAGCTTCTGACCCTCCATCGGCCAGTGCTCGACCACTTGGCCGAGGCGCTGATTGAACAAGAGACGCTCAACCGCGAGGAACTCGACCTGATCTTCGCCGTGCTCGACACGGTCACCTCGGAACGGGCCCCCTTCGCATCAGCGGCTGGCGAGATCGATCTGCGAGGCGAACTCAGCTCCAGCTGACATCCAGCTCTGACATGATCTAGTCATGTCACAGGAGCACTTCGACCGCGCATACACCGTTCGCACGAACGACGAGACGAAGGACCTGTACGACAACTGGGCAGCGACCTACGACTCCGATCTGACGGGCGGAGGTTACGCGCAGCCAGCACGGGTTGCCGAGGCGTTCGTGCGTCTCGGTCTCGACTGGAATGCGAGAATCCTCGATATCGGCTGCGGCACGGGTCTCTCGGGGTTGGCGTTGTCCCAGGCTGGTTTCCGGTCTGTCGATGGTTGCGACTACTCCACAGGGATGCTCGAGCTCGCGTCCACGACCGGGGCCTATGGCCGTGTCTTCGAGGCCGATCTGCACAAGCCGCCGATCGACGCAGAAACCGACTCGTATGACGCCGCCGCCGTTGTCGGCGTCTTTGGGTTTGCCCATGTCCAGCCCGATGCCCTCACGGAAATGTTCCGTCCCCTCCGTTCCGGTGGCGTGATGGTTATCGGAGTGAATGGATCTTTCTACGACAGCGGATCGCTTGGCGACGAGCTCGATCGGTTGGAAGCGTCTGGCGTGATCGGGCCCGTAGCTTCAAAGTTGGGTGACCACATACCGGGTCGAGGTGTCCCGGGCTGGGTGCTCAGCACGACGAAAATGTAGGCCCAGACGGGGGGTCGTCGCCTCACACCCGCCATCTACGCTTCCAATGGAGGTGGATGGTGGTTCCGGGGGGCTCGCACGACGCGTTACGTGACCCGCCGTCATGGTCCCTGCTGCTCTTCACATTCTGGAATCCCCTCGTCCGTTGGAACTCTCCAGTCGCTCGACGCGGGTGATCGTGCTCGCTGCGGCGCTCGGGGAGCTCGTCATGGCATGTAGGAGAGGATCGGTATCTTTCTCGCGACCAGGGAGACTCGTTCCTGTACCCCGATGAACGACAGCGGGATCGTGGTTCTTCCCGACGATTCCGTTGTGGTGACGACTGCTCTCGGTTGCACCCCTTCTTGCGATGTCGGCCGTCGCCTTTCCTCTGGCGGGTGTTCCGCCCGACCACTCCGCTCTCGGGTGTGCTGGTCTCCATGATCGGCTTGGCCTTCGGCGTCGCCCTCATACTTGTTGCGCTCGTCTCCGAGTCGTCCTCGCCCGGACAGTAGTGGAGTGCTCGTGGTTAGGATCGCCCAATGAATTTGGAGCCGGTCGCGCCGGTCGATGTTGGCGCCTTGTCGCTCAGTG
Source organism: uncultured Chthoniobacterales bacterium (assembly GCA_964196045.1). GTDB lineage: Bacteria > Actinomycetota > Acidimicrobiia > Acidimicrobiales > SHLQ01 > SHLQ01. Next base: position 3,205 of record CAXMRH010000043.1, read on the forward strand.
GGCCGGGAGGCGTTGTCTGGGGCATCGAGGGCGAACAGCTCAACGTCAACGTGGTGAAGATGAACGCCGGCGACCAGATAGCGACACATGTCAGAGACTCAGTCGACGTTCTGCTCATCGTGCACTCCGGGAGCGGTGTCGTCGTCGTCGACGGCACGGAACACGCCCTTCGAACAGATCATGTCCTCGTCGTACCTTCGGGGACATCGCGCTCAATACGAGCAACGACACAATTCGTCTACTACTCGATCCACCAGCCCCACGAAGGTCTGGTCATCCGTCGGTAGCTCAGCGCATGGCGGCGACGACGTGGTCGATGCACTCGGTCAGTGCTTCGATGTCGCTTGGCTCGACGCTCGGCATCATCGAGATGCGCATCTGATTGCGACCGAGCTTGCGGTAGCCCGACGTGTCGAGAATGCCGTTTGCCCGCAGCACGGCGACCACTGTGTCTGCATCGATGCTGTCGTCGAGATCGATCGTGGCCACGACGTGGCTGCGGATCGACTCGTCTTGCACAAACGGCGTGGCGTAGTCGCTCGCATTCGCCCACCCGTACAGGGTCGCTGCTGACGTATCCGAGCGACCGGCTGCGAAGTCGAGGCCGCCATTGTCGTTGACCCACTCGGTGTACTTCAGCGCCAGATAGATCGTGGCGAGCGCGGGGGTGTTGTAGGTCTGATCCTTCAACGAGTTGTCCATCGCCGTCTTGAGGTTCAAGATTTCGGGCATCCAGCGGTCGGTTGCCGCGATCTTGTCGATTCGCTCCATCGCGGCCGGCGAGCACAAGGCGATCCACAATCCACCATCGGAGCTGAAGCACTTCTGTGGTGCGAAGTAGTACACGTCCGAGTTCGCCGCGTCGAAGCGGAGACCGCCAGCTCCCGATGTGGCGTCCACCAAGACGAGGCCGTCGCCGTCAGGTCGCACAACGGGAAATGCGACACCGGTCGATGTCTCGTTGTGGGGATAGCAGTACGCGTCGACGCCCTCGTTCGGGACCATGGATGGAGCCGTACCCGGGTCGCCCTCGATGACCTCGGGGTCGCCTAGATGGGGGGCAAGTGTCACCGCTTTTGCGAACTTGCTGGAGAACTCGCCGGAGACGAGCATCTGGGCCGTGTTCTCGATGAGACCAAAGGTTGCGGCGTCCCAAAAGAGCGTGGCTCCGCCGTTGCCCAGCAGAACCTGGTAGCCATCGGGCGCGTTGAACATTTCGAGCAGCCCGTTGCGAAGCGCCGCCACGACCAGCTTGACGCCGTCCTGTCGGTGGCTGGTGCCGAGGTACCCGTCAGCCTCTGCTGCGAGCGCGGCGACGGCCTCAGATCGCACCTTCGATGGTCCCGAGCCGAAACGGCCGTCGAGCGGGCGCATCGAGTCTGGAATCGTGATGTCAGGGATGGTTGTCATACCGGCTAGTTTCGCAGTTGGAACCAGCTAACTCGCGCTGGTTGAACACAAATCTTCTTGGAGTTTTAATGGGCCCGCGCATCTCCGACCGAATCGGTGCAATCCAGGAGTCGGCGACACTGGCAATCACGCAGAAGGCCAAGGCGCTCAAGGCCGCCGGAGAACCCGTCATCGGATTCGGCGCGGGCGAACCCGACTTCCCCACACCGCAGCACATCGTCGACGCCGCAATAGCAGCGTGCTCAGATCCGGCCAACCACAAGTACACGCCAGCGAGCGGCCTGCCCGACCTTCGTGAGGCAGTGGCCGCAAAGACCATGCGCGACTCCGGTTTCGCGTGCGAAGCCGCCAACGTGATCATCACGAACGGTGGAAAGCAGGCCGTGGCGAACGCTTTTGCCGTTCTGTGCGATCCGGGCGACGAAGTGCTCGTGCCCACCCCGTACTGGACGACCTATCCCGAGGCGATCGCGCTCACCGGTGCCTCACATGTCCCGGTGCTTGCGTCGGTCGAGTCCGGCTGGAAGGTCACGGTCGACCAACTCGACGCGGCCCACACCGACAAGACGAAGGCGCTGCTCTTCGTCTCACCGTCGAACCCGACCGGTGCCATGTACACCCGCGACGAGATCGAGGCGATCGGTCGATGGGCAGTCGAGAAGGATCTCTGGGTCATCACAGACGAGATCTACGAGCACCTGGTCTATGCCGACAACGAGCACCACTCGATCGCCGTCGTTGTTCCAGAGCTTGCCGACAAGACACTCATCTTGAACGGGGTAGCCAAGACCTATGCGATGACCGGTTGGCGCGTCGGCTGGATGATCGGACCGACCGACATGGTCAAGGCAGCCAGCAACCTGCAGTCGCATGTGACGTCGAACGTCAACAACGTCGCCCAGAAGGCTGCACTCGCGGCCGTCTCGGGTCCCCTCGACGCGGTCGAGGAGATGCGTCAAGCCTTCGATCGCCGCCGCAAGAACATGTTTGCGATGTTGTCGGCGGTGCCGGGTGTGGAGATCCTCGAGACCGCCGGTGCGTTCTACGCCTACCCGAGCTTCGAAGCACTGCTCGGCCAGAACATCCGCGGCCACCAGATCGACACAACGCTCGATCTCGCTGCTGCCTTGCTCGAGCAGGCCAAGGTCGCGATCGTTCCGGGTGAAGCATTTGGCGCAGGTGGCGCGGCTCGTCTGTCGTTCGCTCTCGGCGACGATGATCTCGGCGAGGGAGTCCAGCGCATAGTCGACTTCCTCTCTTGATCAGCTGTCGCAATCCGTCGCCTGACGGCTCCTCGATGCTCGGCCGCTGGCCGGAGGCCGGCTCCGTTCGAACCGGCTTCGCAGCTTCGAACTCTCGGGCACGCCGGCGGTTACTCTGCTCAGATGACTGAGTCGCCGATTACTGCTGAGCTTCTGGTTTCTGGGGCGGTTGGTATCTCCGAAGTAGTCGCCGATGGCAACGACGTCTATTGGGCTGAGGGTCGCCCCTCAGAAGCAGGTCGAACGGCGATCGTCCGATGGCGCGGCGGTGAAATCACCGAGATCACTGGTCCTGATGTCAACGTCCGCACCCGGGTCCACGAGTACGGCGGGGGAGCATGGTGGGTTTCTGGCGAAGTGCTCATCTTCAGCGACGATGCCCGTGGAGGCGAATTGTTCCGCCTCGACATCAAGGCGAGCAAGGAGACCCAGCTGACCTCCTCGGGCAACCGATATGCAGACGGCCGATTCAGCCCCGACGGCCAGTGGTACGTGTGTGTACGCGAAAGGCGGGTCGACGAAGGACCCGACGCCGGGGCATCCACCCTGAACGAGATCGTGGCGGTCAGTACGGACGCACAAGGCGAAGTCCTCGTGCTGCTCGGTGGTCGGGACTTCGTGTCTTCGCCCAGATTCGGGTTGGGCGGCCAGCTCGTCTGCGTGGCGTGGGACAACCCCGACATGCCGTGGGACGCGACCGAGCTCGTCCTGATCGAGACCGAATGGATGGACGGCGACCCAGACCCCACCACGCGTTCGATCCCTGGCGAGATCGAATCGATCGTCTTGCCCGAGTGGACCAGCGATGGTCGGCTCATGGCGGTTACCGACCGGTCCAACTGGTGGAACCTCGTCGAGGTCGACCTCACGACGGGCGCACAGACGCCGGTCGTCGAAGGTGAATTCGAGATCGCAACGCCAGGCTGGGTCTTCGGACTGAGTCGTTGGTGCGAGGGGACCGATGGGGTCGTCGTCGTTGCGGGGACACCCCGCGGAGACACGATCGGCTTCCCCAGCGGCTACGTCGAGGATCGCCACACAGCAGTATCGGCGCTGCGCCGTCTCGAGGATGGCCGAGTCGCCTACGTCGGCGCCTCCTACGCGGAAGAACAAGCGGTGTGGATACACGACGGGGCCGAACCACGACGCATCTCCCAAACGCGCGACCTCGGTTTGGATGTGTCTCTCTTTCCCGAGCCCGAACTCATCAGCTTCGACGTGAGCTCTATTGACAGCGACGCACCGCAGGGAACCACGGCACACGCGCTGTTCTACGCACCCGCGGTGCTGGACGGGCAGGAAGATGACGAGCCACCTCCACTGATCGTGATGGTGCATGGTGGGCCCACCGCCGCTGCCCGGCGGCAACTGAGCCTCGTCATTCGCTATTGGACGAGCCGAGGTGTGGCGGTGGCGGACGTCGACTACCGCGGCTCAGTTCTGTACGGACGCCTGTACCGCAACGAGCTTCGCGGCGGTTGGGGAATCACCGATGTCGCAGACTGCGTGGCCGCAGCCAAGTCGCTTGCCGACGCAGGGCGAGTGGATGGAGAACGTATGGTCATCGCCGGCGGTAGTGCGGGCGGCCTCACGGTGTTGAACGCCCTTGCACATCACGAGGTGTTTTCGGGTGGTATCAGCCGTTATGGCGTGACCGATCTGCGAGCATTGGCGGCGGAGACACACAAGTTCGAGGCCCGTTATCTGGATCGTCTTGTCGGGCGATGGCCCGAAGACGAAAACGTCTATATCGAACGTTCACCGCTCACCCACGCGGACAAGATTCGGGCACCGATGCTCGTTCTCCAAGGTGAAGACGACATGATCGTCCTGCCCAATCAAGCCGAAGCGATAGTCGAGGCCCTCGAGCAGAACGATGTGCCTGTCACCTATCACCTCTTCGCCGGAGAGGGCCACGGCTTTCGGATGGCCGAGACGATCATGTCGGTCCTCGCCGCTGAGGAAGACTTCGTCATGTCCCTCGATCGTCGTTAGCTCCGAAGTTCGACGAACGACCCGGGAGCAAACGTCGCCAGGTCGTTGGCTTGGAGCCGCGACCAGCTGAGTGACCAGAGCGTGTCGCCGATCACGATCGTGCGCACCACCGGATCGCCCGAGGGCCCTTGTGGCCAGCAGACTTCGACGTCGCCTTCGATGTTCAGTTCGTCGAGTGAGAGCCAGTCCCAGCGCTCGCAGGAGAGCCCGCTTGCCCCGGTCTCATCCGATTCGCAGACCTGAATCTGGCCGCCGTCTTGGGTGATCCACTGGGCTTCCTCGGCGAATTCGGCGAGGTCACCGCGACCACCCTGATACTCCTCGAGTTGATCGGCATCGACGACGGCGCAGTCGGTCGTGCCAACTTTCTTGTCGGCGTCGGGTTCATGGCTGATGCGGGCAGCTTCTTCGATCGTGCCGGCGTCGAGATCGATACGGAAGGCCACTGCTCCCCAGAACTGTTCTTGCCAGTTCTGTACCGGTAGCACGGCCAGGTTCTCCGGTGCCCACCACAGGAAGGCTTTGTGGTCCCATTCGGCGTCGGTCCACGAGTTGGGTGCGGTCCATGTGTCGACATCGACGGGGGTCGCAAGATCGGTCACATCGAACAGGGTGATTTTCGCGCCTGTCGTCCGACCGTCTTCCGTTGCTTCTTGGCCGATGCCGAGCACGTGGTTCGGGCCGAGTGGGTGGAGCTGACCGGAGTAGCCGGTGATCTTCAGTTCACCCATCACCCGAGGTTCGGAGGGGTCGGAAAGATCGACCGTGTAGAACGGGTCGGTCTGTCGGAAGGTGACGATGTAGGCGGTCGGTCCAACGAATCTGACAGAGAAGATGCGCTCTCCCTTGCCCATATCGCCGACCTGGCCGAGTTGTTCGAGTTCCTTGTCGTCCACTCGGAACGTGCTGACGAAACTCTCCGATTCTTCGGTGGCTCCCCAGATCGTTCCGTCCGTGCTGGCGACCCGAAGGACACCATCGAACTCCGACAAGGCGAACTGGTTGAGAAGGTGGCCACGCACAGCACCAGAAGCGGTATATGTGGGCTGATCACCGGTGATCGAGAAGCCATGGATCTCTGTTGTGTACGACTCTTCCGCTTCGCGGCGGGCACCATCGTCGAGGACGCCCCAGTCGATCCAGCGGTTTGTGGAGATCCACATGGACTCGGTCGATGCGTATACGTTCTGACCCGACGCCAGCACTGAGGCTGCCTTGGGATCACGAAGACCATCCTCGCCATCGATCGACAGCACCGACAGCGAACCGAAGCCCGCGAAGTCGGCCGGAGCGTGCACGTTGTTGCAATTGGTCAGGACACCACTCGAGGTCGAGCCGTTGGCTTCGAGTGCGTAACTCGGCAGCCAGTCGGTGATCTCGGTTTCTTGTATGACCTGCTTGTTGAACTCCGTGGCTCGTTCTTCACCCTTGCTGCCCTGTGGGTAGACGAAGCCGAGATCGTGTTGGTCTGATTGCATCGCAACGGTGATCGTGCCGTCGACCAGTCGAGAGCTCAGGTAGTAGCCCTCGACGAGAAGTTGACCGTTCACGCTTGGGTTGTCGGCGTTCGAGATGTCGAGTTCGACGATGCGCACCTGTGGTCCGTTGAAGGGGCTGGTCGGGCCGACGAGCCGTTGTATGTCCTCCTCTGGTGCAAATGCAGCCTCGGCGTCGCCAGCGTCGAACTCCTGGAGTGGCTCGACCGGGTACGGTTCACCTTCGGACTGGCCCCAGGTCGTGCTGAACAGATACACGGTGTCGTCGACGACCAACATGTCGGAGGTCTCGTAGCCGACCACGACCGAACCGCGCTTCACGGGGTTTCCGTCTTGTGCGTCGACGTAGGTGAATCGTCCGTTCGTGATCGTGAGGATTCGGCTGCCGTCGGTTTTGACGAAGTCAGGTTCATCGACACCGGCCTCTTGGTTGTTCGTGCCAGAGAAGTCTTCGCCTTCCTTTAGCTCACCGTCTTGGGCACGTGCCGCGTTCGGTTGACCAACGGCCACGGGGCCAGAAGTCGCAGTGTCCCCGCCGCTCGAGTCAGCACTGTCATCACCGCCAAAGGCCGATTCTTCGGCCACCGCGACGTCGGTGCTGCCTGCCATTACCTCTGGGAAGCCACCGAAGAAGTAATCGCCGCCGTTGAAGCCCCAGGGCCCAACTCGCTCGGCTCCCTCGGTACGCAGATGCGTGAGCAAGGCATCGCAGCTGTCGAATGTGGCGAGTCCGCTCGTGAGCTGGATCTCATTGCCGTTGAACGTGATGTTCTCGTTCGAGTTGCCATTGCCGTTGGCGTTTCCCGGCAGATCCTCGCCGCACGCTGTGGCAAGCATGGCGATTGCGAATCCGCTGGCGAGCAGTTTCTTGGTCGTGGTGAACATGTCCGCACCTCATAGGAATTGCGTCTAACCGACTATCGGTTCTGCTAGTGATACGCCTGAGTGGTCTGTCTGGTTCCCTAATTCCTTCAAATCCATTCCGAGCCGGAAGAACCATGGTCGTAACGACCCGATTTCCCGGCGTGAATTCGGGACCGAGTGCCCTAACAACACCGTGTGGCCGTTCGTAGAGTCGGTACGTGCAAACGACAATCGACAATTCTGCATCAACCGCAAAGGCCACAATTCGTAGGTGGCCGGTGGTGGCAGGCGCGGTCCTCATCCAATTGTGTCTGGGGGCGATCTATGCGTGGTCGGTCTTCACTCCGGCGCTGAAGGACGCAGGGTGGAGCAACGTGCGCACGCAACTCGTCTTCTCGACTGGGTTGGCAAGTTTCGCCGTGGTGATGGTCTTTGCCGGCAGGAACCTCGACGATTTCGGGCCACGCAGGATGGCGATGGCTGGAGGTGTCATCCTTGGCCTCGGATACGCGTTCGCGTCGATCGGCGGGGGTGACAGCTTCTGGCCGGTGCTGCTCGGCATCGGACTGATCGGGGGGACGGGCATCGGACTGGCGTATGTGGTTCCGATCGCTGTCGGGATGCGCTGGTTTCCGGATCACAAGGGGATGATCACCGGCCTCGCTGTCGCCGGGTTTGGGTTCGGAGCACTCGGGTGGATCAAGATCGCTGGATCCTGGGGCGGCTTGATCGACGAGGTTGGGCTGGGCACCACCTACCTGATCTACGGGGTGGCCTTCGCCACGATCGTGCTCGTCGGCTCTCTCGCCATGCGTATGCCTCCAAAGGGGTGGCTACCGGCAGGATTCACTCCACCGGACGCCGCAGGGGTAGGCGGGGAAGACTTCACTGCCCGAGAAATGCT
>CAXMRH010000044.1:0-5129 GCA_964196045.1 uncultured Chthoniobacterales bacterium
CTTCACCTCGCGATGATTCGCCGCGAAACGGTCGGAGACGTCGATGAAGTGTGCCTCGACGACAGCATCATCGACGCGTTCGAAGCCGCTTTCACTGATCGTGGCGATGATCGGGTAGATACCTCGGAGGGTGTCCGCTCCTCCGGTGGCTGAGTCAGCATCGGCTGCTTGAAACAGTGCCTCGGAGAGAAGCCCAACGGCGTCATCTGCCGTCATGTCACGCCGGTAACCGACCTTGACCACGGTCTCGGCATGAAGCGAACCAGAACCGGTGGCGGCATAGTCGGATTCCTCGTAACGCCCGCCCGTAATGTCGTACTCGAACAATCGCCCTGCGCCTCGTGCGAGGTCGTAGCCAGCGAAAATTGGCACAACAGCGAGTCCGGACATTGCTGCGGGAAGGTTCGATCGCAACATCTGTCCGAGCTGATTCGCTTTGCCTTCGAGACTCAGTGCGGCGCCCTCGACCTTCTCGTAGTGTTCGAGCTGCAATTGAAAGAGCCGCACCATCTCGATAGCGGGTCCGGCGGCTCCGGCAATCGCAACGGCGCTGTGTCGGTCCGCGGCAAATACCTTCTCAATCGAGCGATGTGAGATCAAGTTTCCCGACGTCGCTCGCCGATCACCGGCCATCACAACGCCGTCGACATACCGAACCGCGACGCAAGTAGTGCCATGCGTGACCTGGTCAGGTCTGTGTGGGGTGTCTGGTCGAGGAAAAGGTTCTGTTCCTTGGCGGCGGACAAGGGCCGCGAAATCGGGCCCCGGGTCGCTGCCGGGAGCGAACTGCGGAAGCGTCACTGGCCACCCTTTTGGATGTAGCTCTTGACGAAGTCTTCTGCGTTGGTCTCGAGTACCTCGTCGATCTCATCGAGGAGGTCGTCCATGTCCGATTTCAGCTTTTCGCCCGACTCGGAGGTTTCGGGAAGTTCCTCAACCTGCTCGGATTCCGCTGGATTCCCTGACCGTTTGATCTGTTCGCGTTCAGCCATGATGTCTCCCTGCCTGCCGATTCCTCAGCCTCGAAGGCGTTCGAGGAGTTCTAATGGTGTATCGCATTCTTCTAACACGGTACCGACGTGGACACGTGTACCTCTCGTCGGCTCCATCATCGGGATCCGTCGCAGCGGTTCGACGCCGACGTCGAACACCAGTGAGTCCCAGTTCGCGGCCACGATCTGATCGCCCCACTTCCGGAGACACTCGCCGCGGAAGAAGGCCCGGGTGTCCTCCGGCGGGTAGGTCATCGCCGCTGTCACTTCCGCTGCGCTCACGATCGTGTCGAGCCCTAAGCGCCGGGCAAGCGAGCGGTCAGGACGGAGATCGTGGTATTGCAGATCCATCGCCGCTAGCCGTGCATCATCCCAGGACAGTCCGTGACGCTCTCGATACGCATCGAGAAGCCGGTACTTCGCGACCCAATCGATCGATGAACTGAGCTCCATCGGGTCTCGACGAAGCGTGTCGAGGGTCGCCCCCCAACGTTCCATAACGTCGATCGCTACCGGTCCGCCGATGTGTTCTGTGCCGTACGTTTCGATGAAGGCCTGCGCGTCCTCGAGGAGTGCAGATTGCACATCGATTGCCCGAACCCGAGACCCGTCCTCGAGCAGCAGGAGTGCGTTCACGTCGAGGTCCGCGCTGATTTCCTGCATGGCGCGCACCGGGTCAGCGAACGTCCATGTTCGCCGGATCGCATCGCGTTCCACCATCGCGAGCACGATCGCTGTCGTCCCTACTTTGAGGTAGGTCGACACCTCGCTCATGTTGGCGTCACCGGCAATCACGTGCAGCCTGCGGTACTTGCGCGCATCGGCATGCGGTTCATCGCGAGTGTTGATGATGGGCCGTTTGAGAGTGGTTTCGAGACCAACCTGTTCTTCGAAGAAGTCAGCTCGCTGCGTGAGCTGATACGGAAGCTCGCTGCGATTGAGCCCCGGCAATTCGGTACCAACTTTGCCGGCACCAGTGAAGATCTGCCTGGTGATCAGGTGTGCGATTCCGTGTTGCACGATCTGCCCGAACGGGGTGGATCGGTCCATCAAATAGTTCTCGTGGCACCCATAGGAGTTGCCCTTGCCATCGCTGTTGTTTTTGTAGACCACAATCTCCTGATGGGGTGGCAACATCGCCGCCGCCGCCCGCATCGATTCGACGAGAATCTCCTCTCCAGCTCGATCGTGAACGACGATCGAACGGGCATCGGCACATTCCGGGGTCGAGTACTCGGGGTGTGCATGATCGACGTAGTAGCGGGCACCGTTGGTCAACACGGCGTTCACGAGATGTGTTTCGATCGCTGGCGCTAGAGCGTGGAGCGGGGTCTCTCCGCGCGCGTCTCTGGCTGGTGACTCGTCTTCGAAGTCCCACGACACTCGCGGTTGGCTCTTTGGCTCCCGAACCGCCAGATACGCATTGATCAGAAGCGACGAAGCGGAGATCGGATTTGGTTCGTCCGTACCGCGTAGGACGATGCCGTACTCGGTTTCCACGCCGAGAGTTTTCGGAACAGCCATTTACAGGTACTGCCCAGTCCCGACTCGTTGGACCTCACGTCCGCCCGAGGATTTCTCGGCCGCGTCACCGACCAATGTGCGGATGTAGACGATTCGTTCGCCCTTCTTGCCGGAGATTTTTGCCCAGTCATCCGGATTCGTGGTGTTGGGCAGATCCTCGTGTTCGCGGAACTCTCGCTTTGTTGCGGCAATGAGGTCTTCCGAGCGAATGCCACGTGCGCCGCCATTGATGACCCTCTTGATCGCAAGCTGTTTCGCCCGACGAACAATGTTCTCGATCATCGCTCCCGACGAGAAGTCCTTGAAAAACATGACCTCTTTGTCGCCGTTTTGATACGTGACTTCCAGGAATTCGTTGTCCTTGTCCGTCCGGTACATCTCCGTCACAGCCGAGTCGACCATGGCTGCGACGGCCTTGTTGCGGTCACCGCCGCCAGTGGTGTCGATCAACGTCTGATCGATGGGCAGCTCTGGGGTCAGGTATTGGCGGAAGATGGCCGCCGCCGAGAGCTCGTCCGGACGCTCGATGCGAATTTTTACGTCAAGGCGGCCTGGACGCAGGATGGCTGGGTCGATCAGATCCTCTCGGTTCGAGGCACCGATGACCACAACGTTGCGCAACGTTTCGACCCCGTCGATCTCTGCCAGCAACTGAGGCACGATCGTGGATTCGATGTCGGAGCTGATCCCCGAGCCTCGAGTGCGGAACAACGATTCCATCTCATCGAAGAAAACAATGACGGGCCAACCCTCTTGCGCCTTCTCACGAGCTCGCTGGAAGACCAATCGGATCTGTCGTTCCGTCTCGCCCACATACTTGTTGAGAAGTTCGGGGCCTTTGATGTTGATGAAGAACGAGCGGGCGTGCTCATCGCCTGTTACCTCGGCCACTCGTTTCGCCAGCGAATTCGCGACTGCCTTTGCGATCAGGGTCTTACCGCAGCCAGGAGGTCCGTAGAGGAGGATCCCTTTTGGTGACGGCAGCTCGAACTCGGTGAACAACTCGGCGTGCACGAATGGAAGCTCGATCGCGTCGGTGATCTGCTCGATCTGTTCATCGAGGCCGCCGATGTCGTCGTAAGAGACGTCAGGAACCTCTTCGAGCACTAGATCTTCGACACCCGGGCGCGGCAGCTTCTCGAGAATCATGTTCGATCGAGGATCGATCAGGACTGAATCGCCGGCCTTGAGCTTCTTCCCACGGAGAGCCTCGCAGATCTCAACCACGCGCTCTTCGTCCGCTCGTCCCGTGATCATCGCTCGAGACTCGCCGAGCAGTTCACGAACACTTGCCAGCTCGCCGGTCGTGTCCGCAGCTCGCGCCATGACGATGTTCAAGCTGTCATTCAGGACGACCTCTTGTCCGACCTCCAACATCTCATCGAGGTCAGGGTTCACTGCGACTCGGACCTTGCGACCACCCGCAAAAACGTCAGCAGTACCATCGTCGTCATTCAGACCGAGAAAGGTGCCATAACTCGCGGGTGCTTGCGTTAGCTTGTCCACTTCTTCGCGCAGCGTGGCGATGCTGTCCCGCGCCTCACGCAAGGTATATGTCAGCTTCTCGTTGCGGGCCACCGCCTGAGACAGCTGGCCTTTGGTCTCGAGCAGACGCTCCTCCAAAGCCCGCACTCGGCGTGGGGCTTCGTCGAGTCGATTGCGCAGCGCATCTACCTCTTCGGTGAGCACCGCTATCTGTCGCCGCTCGGCTGCAAGCGTGGCCTCGAGCTCTCGTTCAACGGAATCTTCGCTCACCTTTGCCTCCTCGCCGGACCCTACTCCTACTCCCGAGTAGCCATTGGAACCAATCGGCAGGATTTCACGAAATCTTGCACAATGGAGTTCATAGCACCACCTGGAGCGCAGTCCACCCTCGCTACACTTTCGGTCACGCGACCCGATCTGATGAGTGTTGTCGCCGTTTTGACTTGATAAGGAGCCGGTAGATGAAGGTGTGGATTGATCAGGATTTGTGCACAGGTGACGGCATCTGTGTCGAGATTGCTCCTGACGTGTTTGCCCTCCTTGATGACGGTCTCGCGTATGTGAAGGACGGCGCGACCATCCTTAGCGAACCCGGCGGCGTGCAGGGTCTCGCAGCCGTCCCCAGCGGCAAAGAAGACGGCGTCGTCGAATCAGCCGAAGAGTGCCCCGGAGAGTGCATATTCATCGAGGTGTGAAGCTCGCTTCGCTCGCAAGTCACCTCGAGAGCTGCTTTCCCGGCTTCGCCTCCAGCTGTCGCAATCCGTCGGCCTGAGGGCCTCCTCGATGCTCGGCTGCCTGCCGGAGGCCGACTCCGTTCGACCCAGCAAGCTGGGATCGAACTCGTCGTCAAAAGGGGCCTGACCCCGCCGCTCACTTCGTTCGCTAACCGAGTTTCATCCCTGACGGGCTGAAACATCGCAGACGCCTTACCTCGCTCGGCACTTCCGGTCGAGAACTTCTTCACGTCGGCACTTCCGCCCGACATCTATCACCGCTCGACACTTCCGGTCGAGATCCGCGGAAACCGACTTGGTCGGTCACCTTCGGCTCCCTTCCCTCTCGCCTGAGGCGACCACTCCGTGTGTATATCGGTTCAAGCCTTTCTGAAGCCGGCGCGCAAAGGGGCCT
>CAXMRH010000045.1:0-6608 GCA_964196045.1 uncultured Chthoniobacterales bacterium
GTCGTCCCACGCGGCGCTCGCTGCACCGAGAAGATCCTCGGGGACGAGAACGGCGTCGATTTCGTTCACCGCAGCCCGATGCATCCCAAGGACTCGGCGAACGGACTCTGCGTCTTCCTCGTAGCCATCGAAGGCACCCACACGGGCGGCGAGCCGGGCGGACATGTTGTACGCAGCCCCACCCATGAGCGCGGTGATAACGGCCGCGAGCGCACGCCCTTGATCGGAGTCATACGGTGCCCCAACAGCCATCAGAAGAGCGCCGAGGTTTGCGTACCCGAGACCGATCTGACGCAAGCGACGAGTATTCTCGCCGATCTTCTCCGTCGGATAGTCCGACCTGCCAACGATGATCTCTTGGGCCACGAAGACAAGCTCGGTCGCGGCGACGAACTCCTCGATCTCGAAGACGTTTCCGCTCTCCTCGGGACGATGGAATGCAAGCAGGTTCAGACTTGCGAGGTTGCAGGCGCTGTTGTCTATATGCATGTACTCGCTGCACGGGTTGCTGCCGTTGATTCGACCGAGGGAGGGGGTGGTGTGCCATTGGTTGATCGTCGTGTCGAACTGGACCCCAGGATCGGCGCATTCCCACGCGGCAGTCGCGATGTCACGGAGCAGCTCTCGAGCCGGGACCGAACGGATGATTTCCCCGTCGAGAACTCCTCGAAGCTGCCACTCTTCACCGGCTTCGACCGCTTCCATGAACTCGTCTGTCACTCGAACCGAGTTATTCGCGTTCTGGTATTGGATCGAGAACGAGTCCGCACCGTCGAGTTCCATGTCGAATCCGGCATCGCGTAGCGCTCGGGCCTTACGCTCCTCCTTGGCCTTGCACCAGACGAACTCCTGCACATCTGGGTGGCTGATGTCGAGCATCACCATCTTGGCCGCACGGCGCGTTTTTCCCCCGCTCTTGATCGTGCCTGCCGACGCGTCTGCACCGCGCATGAAACTCACGGGACCAGATGCAGTCCCGCCGCCATCGAGCCCCTCTGCGGACGACCGAATCTTGGAGAGGTTGACTCCGGCGCCCGAGCCGCCCTTGAAGATCATTCCTTCCTCGGCGTACCAGTTCAGAATGGACTCCATCCGGTCCTCGACAGACAAGATGAAACACGCGGACGCCTGTTGTGGAACTCCAGCAACGCCGATGTTGAACCAGACCGGGCTGTTGAACGCGGCGCGCTGCGAGACGATCAGGTACTTGAGCTCGTCGGAGAAGGCTGCTGCCTCTTCATCATTTGCGAAGTATTCGCCCTCCAAACCCCAGGTCGTGATCGTGTTGACAACGCGGTCCACGACCTGGCGAAGCGACGACTCGCGAGCGGGCGATCCCAGCGTTCCACGGAAGTATTTCTGCGACAAGATGTTCGAGGCATTAATCGACCACGTCGCCGGCACCTCAACATCAAGCTGCTCGAAGGCCACCGATCCGTCGCGCCAGTCGTGGATTCGGGCATCTCGACGCTCCCACTCGAACAAGTCGTACACATCGGTGCCTGCGTTGGTGTGCAAACGGCGAACGCCAAGAGCATCTTCTGCTCCAAGTGGATGCGAAGCCAGTGACATGTTGGTCCTTTTTGGAGGCGACGCGCCTCGAGAAGTTGGTTGAGATGTACCTATGTTTCAACGCTGTTTCGGAATTGAGTGTTCCCAGAGTGCCATGTTCTGGCCCCTGATGTTCGCACCCAACCGGAGTGCCGATCACACGCGCTGGCAGCGGGTGACCGAAACCCCGGGGTCAAGGTGCTCGCTCTCGCTACCACCCTCAAGGAAAGCCCAAATACTTGTTGTACGTGAAGCCTCCAGCGTGCCGAAGCCCACAGCCACCCGCTGCGTTCTTCACAATACGGAGCGGGGCCTGTGGGTGAAAAGAGGACGAGCTGTGAATATCGAGTGGATTTCGCGGGGGTTTTCCACAGTTTGGCCACTCCAGGTGGGCGGTGGTCGGCACATTCCCTTCGATATCGTTGCCCCGTATGGACCAGATCTTCCCCAGCCCTGTGGATGACGTCGACGCCGAGGTTATCTACGCCGCCGATGAGCGAATTCCCCTGCCGGATCGACCATGGGTCATGTGCAACATGATCTCGAGCGTCGATGGAGGGATTGCGGTGGACGGTGTCTCCGGGGGTCTCGGCGGACCCGCAGACAAACGCATTTTCAGCGCCGTGCGAGCCGTGGCCGACGTGATCGTCGTGGCGTCGGGAACCGCAATCGCCGAGAACTACCGGCGACCGGAGACTCCCCTCGAGATCCAGAAATGTCGATTGGCGCGCGGCCAGGCCGCCCTTCCCCGTATTGCCATCGTGACTCGCAGCCTCCAGATCGAGCCGACACATCGCGTGTTCGACCCAGAAGCTCGACCGATCATCATCACGACGTCGGATGCTCCCGACGAGCGACGCCAAGTACTCGAACCGGTCGCCGATCTCGTGAGCGCAGGGACTGGCAGCGTCAACCTCACCGCAGCGCTGCAGCAGCTGAGTCAATCCGGAACAAACGTGGTCCTTCTCGAAGGTGGCCCGACGCTCAACGGAGCATTCGTCGACGCGGATCTTGTCGACGAACTCTGCCTGTCGTTCTCGCCTGTCGTCCTTGGCGGAAACAGCCCGCGAATCGTGAATCGCAGCGCGAACACGGACCCGCGACGAATGCGGCTCGATCGGACGCTGCACGAGGATGGATTCTTGTTCCACCGGTACCTGCGCGAACGCTAAGACACAGGCGGCCTCCATCTGGAGCAGACCTAGGAGCGCATCGTCGCGTGATCGATAATGATGCGTTGTCCCACGTCGAGCGCTGAGCCCCCGGCGACCGACTTGAGGTGGTCGACGATCGGACGGACGTCCTCACCCTCGACGCTCACCTCGGTAGCAATGCTCCACAGCGTGTCACCGGGTTGCACGACGTAGATCTCGATCGTGTCGACGATTGCGGAACGATCGGAAGCAGGCTGGAGCGGACCATTCGCTGCAGCGTCACCGCCCAATCCCACGAACGCCGCCACAATCACCGCTGCCGTGGCCACCGCGAGCCAGGTGTTAATAGCTGGTGGCGACTGGGTACGTGCCTGAACCCCTGTTGGTACCGACGTTTGGTGCGTGCGTACGAAAGGCTGCGGAGCGCTGTGTTCGAGGGAGGCTGTCATGGTCATCAGTATTCTCCTGGGGTATGACAATCAAATCTGGACCCTTCGGGCCCAGAGAACTTGCGGGACCCTTTTCGGGCCCAGCGAACTTGCGGGACCCAGTTCGGGCTCATGGCCCGGGCTCCACCCCGCCTCGCTGACGAATCTGCGAGGGTCCTTGACCGGGTACGTCCGTTCGGCGAACATGTGTTTGTCGAACTTCCGTTCCCAATGTATACTTCGAACAGGTGTACGATGCAACCTCGATTCTGAAGTTCTTCGCTCTCGCCTCAGAACACGACCCCGAAAGGGCAACCATGACCGGCACAAACCTCACACCACGCCAGCAAGGCATCCTCGATTTTGTCGATTCGCAGAATCGTGAGCGCGGCTACCCCCCGTCCGTTCGCGAAATCGGTGAGGCTGTGGGCCTTACGTCTCCGTCAACGGTGCACAGCCATCTGAACACCTTGCAGAAGCTCGGGTACCTGCGCCGTGACCCCTCGAAGCCACGAGCGATCGAGGTTCGCTACGATCCGAACTCCGGTGCCGTGATGGAACGCGGAGCCGTCACACACGTTCCGCTCGTGGGTGATGTGGCCGCCGGCACCGACGTGCTCGCACACGAGAACGTCGAAGAGCTGATGCCACTTCCCTCCGAGTTCACTGGGGAAGGCGAGCTCTACATGCTGCGTGTTCGTGGCACGTCCATGATCAACGCGGGTATCCACGACGGAGACTTCGTCGTCGTCCGGCGACAGACCACGGCCAACAACGGCGAAATCGTGATCGCAGGTATTCCTGGCGAAGAAGCAACGGTGAAGACATTCACCTCGCAGGGTTCGACCATCACGCTTCTACCAGCGAACGATGATCTCGAGCCGATGGTGTTCAATGATGGCGAGGTCTCGGTCTTCGGCAAGGTCGTTACCGTCTTGCGCAAGTACTAGTCGTTCGTCGGCCTAGCGGCCTCCTCACTTCCCGAGTTGCTCGCTTCGCTCACAACATCGACGCCGCTCAGACACCTGTCGTAAGGAGTTCCTCGAGCGCCTGGTAGGTCATGACCAGGGGAATCTCGTTGAGGTTCTCGTGTTGCGTGTGAGCAAGTGTTGCGTCGCCCGGACCGAAGTTCACGGCCGGGATGCCCTGTTCGGCAAAGAAGGCAACGTCGGTCCAGCCGAGCTTGGCGCGCACGATGAGGTCATTTCGTCCGATGAACGCAGCCATGAGCGGATGGTGGAGATCTGGCTTTGCCGGCGGCGACATGTCGGTCACCTCGAAAGTATCCGATGCCTCCATATACGGTTGGACGATCGAGCGAACGTAGGCCTCCGCCTCTGCGGGCGACCGGTCGGGTGCGAAACGGTGATTGATGGTCACCGTTGCCGAGTCAGGCACGACGTTGCCCGCGACCCCGCCTTCGACGAAGACGGCCTGCATGGCTTCTCGAAACTCACATCCATCGATCACTGGAGTCCGGTGCTCGAAAGCCTCGAGTGCGCTCAGGAGCGCACCGAGGCGATGAATAGCATTGCTGCCCATCCATGGCCGGGCCGTGTGGGCTCGAGCTCCGCAAAGTGTGACTCGAGCACGCATCGTGCCCTGGCAGCCAGCTTCGAGCACAGCGTCCGTTGGCTCCCCCAGAATGGCCACATCGGCGGCCAGAAGCTCCGGAGTTTTCTCGAAGAGTTCTCGCAAACCATTGTGCTCGAGCGCGACCTCCTCCCTCGCGTAGAACACATAGGTCACATCGACCGCTGGCTGTCGCACGGTTCGAGCGAGCTCGAGCATCACCGCCAGGCCGCCCTTCATATCTGTGGACCCGAGGCCATGTAGTACTTGACCCTCGATGCGGGCACGTGCGTTGTTGTTCACCGGCACCGTGTCGAGATGGCCGCCGAGCGCAACGCGGTACCGTCGGCCGAGGTTCGTGCGTGCCACAACGTTGTCGCCAACCCGCGTCACCTCGAGGCCTTCGATCGCACGGAGTTCCGCTTCGAACCAGTCGGCAATTGGGCCCTCTTCGAAGCTGACCGATGCCATGTCGACAAGATCGGCAGTCAACTGCAGCAGCGGGTGTGTCATTGGTTCAAGGCTACCGAGCGCCGTCGGTGCAGCTCCTCGATCGCTGCGTCGTTCTGCACGACAGCGACCCGTACGTGGCCCGTCCCCTGTTCACCGTAGAACTCACCGGGCGACACGATGAGGCCGACTTCATCGGCGAGGCGGTGCACCAGGGCCCAAGCATCACGGTCGGGAGCAGGAACCCACAGGTAGAAGCCACCTTCGGGCATCGGTGCGTCGAGGCCGATCTCAGCAAGAAAGGCCTGCATCGCCAACAAACGCCGGTGGTACGCCGCTCGTTGTTCCTCGACATGGCTCTGATCGGCGAGTGCCACGGCCGCTGCTGCCTGTGTCGGACCTGGGGGCATGGCGCCGGCGTGCTTGCGTATTTCTTGCAACCAGTGCACCAACTCGGGGTCTCCGGCATAGAAACCTGCGCGCACGCCGGCAAGGTTCGACCTCTTTGAAAGGCTGTGCACGGCAAGGACACCATCGATACCTGACTGCAAAATGGTCTTCCTGCTGCCACTCCA
The DNA here is from genome assembly GCA_964196045.1 of uncultured Chthoniobacterales bacterium. Classification (GTDB taxonomy): domain Bacteria; phylum Actinomycetota; class Acidimicrobiia; order Acidimicrobiales; family SHLQ01; genus SHLQ01. Next base: position 5,731 of record CAXMRH010000045.1, read on the forward strand.
CGTGAACTCGATGTAACACTCGTCGCTTACGACGGGAACACCATGTGACCGTCCCCATTCAGCCGCAGCGGGAAGATCTTCCAGCGCGCCGGCAGGATTGCCGGGGCTGTTGATCCACAACATCGATGCGCGCTCAATGTCCGCAGAGTCGATCTCGCCCAACTGCATTCGCCAGTTCTCATCTATCGGGACAGCGACTGCACGACCATGCGCGAGCCTCGCCCCCATCGCATAACTCGGATAGCTGACCGCTGGATACAGAACCGTGTCCTTGTCCGGGTTGCGGTGCCGGAGCCAGTGCGGAAGGCCAGCAACGAACTCCTTGAGGCCGATCGTTGCGCCGACATTCATCGGATCGATCGCGACCCCACACTGCGTATCCAACCAATGAGCTGCCGCCGTCCGAAAATCGAGCGAACCGATCGACGACGGATACCCACGTTCGCTGTTTGACGTCGCGAGCGCATCGACCACCGACTGGGGTGGTGCATCGTGCGGTGTTCCGATTGACATGTCGATTGCGGTGCCGTGCAAGGCAGCGGCCCTGGCTCGGGCCTCATTCAGGTGATCGTAGGGATATGGGGGCAGATCGAAGGGCTTCACGGCGCTCCTGCTTCTAGGACGAGATGACCCATTCCATGAGTCGACCCTTTGAGTCTGGGTCAAGACGCGCTTTGACACGCACTCCGGAATCGTCCGCAATTTCGGTCAGGACCTGGCCCTCACGATGAATCTGAGCGAGCACGTCACCACGGTCGTAGGGGATGTCCAGCTCGACCAACTCCGTCATCGAACGCAGATGCCCACTCACGACATCGAGCAATTCGTCGATCCCCTGGCCCTGATGGGCCGACACCGCCACCGACCCCGGATATCGC
>CAXMRH010000046.1:0-7057 GCA_964196045.1 uncultured Chthoniobacterales bacterium
CCACTAGTGAGCGCGCCATCAATGATGTCGTTCTCCAGGCACCAGATGAGGATCGCGGAGACGAGACCGCCGTCTTGGCCGATGTCATAGACAAAATCCTCACTCGCTCGAACCAACATGATGTCTGAGTAGATGCCGGACATCTCGTCGTCCTCGCGAGTACGTCCATGCAGATGCATATCGGCCTCGGTCTCCCAATTCCGGAACCGCGGGCAAGCTCGCGTGCACGACGTGCAACCCTTCTCGCCATGCAGACAATTCGCCTCGCCGAGCTCTTCTTCGAGATGAAATGGCACGTACTGGCCGGGCTCGTGCTTGTACCCGATCACGTCGTGTGGGCAGGCAATGACACATCCCGCGCAGCCGGTACAGAGACCAGAGGTGATGACTTCGTCGTACAGCTCTTTCCACTGGAACGTCCATCGTTCCTTCTTCGGCGCCGCAGTGTCGGCCATGTGGTCCTTTGTCTAGGGGGCGAGGGGGCGTCCGAAGGGGAGCTCGGACGTCCAGGTGAGGATGTGTTCTTCGGCCAATTGGCATGCCCGCACGAACGAGTTCGTACCTTCATTGGTTAGTCGAGCAGCGGCGGCCCTGGTCTTGGATTCGACGTGCATTATGAGATCGCTCAGATTGGTAAGTTCGGAAGCGGCAGCAAGGCACGGACCACTAGCCGAGAGGAAGTCAGGAACGATGACACATCCCCGTGCAGACGCGACCGCCAGCCCGCGAGCCGTCGTCGTCAGGGGCTGAAGTCCAATGATGTGGCCGACATTCGTTTCGGCAAGCACCTCGTGGTTGACCGCTCCGGTCTTGCCGCGCACAAAGACTGCGTCGGCGCCGCTCGTGAGGGCCGCCTCGAGGTCCGGTTCGATGTCGACAGTCGGGATCATGAAGGGCGCGGTGAGCGATGATTCGTCCTCGTCGCTGACGACGACTATTGAGTAGACGGGCGGCAGCGCCGCCCGTGCAGATGCAGCTTCGAGCTCGTGACGCCATTGGGCGCTCGGATGGAGGGTCGGACCGATCTCGTCAGGACCGAGCCCCACCCCAACGTGACCCGAGAAACCTGCGCCCTCTGCCCACGATGAGAGCTCGTTCGAGAATGCGGCGATCGGCGACTGGTCATCCGCCGCACGGTCGTGATTGAGGGCGGCCGCACCACCGCTGGCATCGATCTCATGAATTGCGAGGGCGTACGTGGCGTGACGAACTAGGTCGATCGTCGTCCGCTGGAGGACCTTCTTGGCGCTGCGGATCGGACCGAAAGATCGGGATGCACCGTCGAGGTCGATCACCGCGTAGCCGTCGACAGTCTCGAACTTCTTCTCTGTTGGCACGGGCCCAGTCTGCCTCATTGCGAGCGAGGTGACCTGCCTGGACCCTGTCCCGGTTCCAACACTGCCCCCGTTACCATGCGCCGAATGGATGTCGTCGATCTGCTCCGGTCTCACCGTTCGATTCGAAAGTTCACGGACGATCCGATCGACGACGAGATGGTCGAGGCCATCATCGCGGCCGGGCTCTCGACAGCGACCTCGTCGAATCTTCAGGGAACAACGGTCATACGCGTTCGGAACGTGGCCACCCGCGCGGCGATCGCGACACTCGCGGGCGGGCAGGCCCACGTCGAATCTGCGGCGGCGTTCTTTGTTTGGTGCGCAGATCTTCATCGGTCAGCCATTGCCTGCGAGGTGGCCGGTGGTGAGTTCAGTGCAGGCATGACTGAACACTTCATGATCGCTACGATCGATTGTGCTCTTGCAGCACAGAGTGCAGTCGTCGCGGCGGAGTCGCTCGGACTTGGCATCTGCTACATCGGCGGCATTCGAAACGACCCGCAGCAGGTCGCCGACCTCTTGGAGCTTCCCGACCAGGTCTATCCGGTCTTTGGTATGTGTCTCGGCTGGCCCGATCAGGATCCTGACCTCAAGCCGCGGCTTCCGCTGTCGGTCACGTTGAAGGAAGAGACCTACGACGAGAGAAACGATCTTGCCGGGATCGATGCCTACGACGAGCGTATGCGGGCGTATTACCGAGAGCGGACCGGCGGCAAAATCGATCGCGCGTGGAGCAGCGACATGTCGTCACTCCTCGGCAAGGAGAGCCGGCCGCACATACGTGAGTTCCTTGCTCGCCGCGGATTTACGATGCGCTGACTCACTCCCGATAGCGCAGTTCGAATCGCGCGAACCACGACGATATCCCTGCGGTCGATCCGGGCGAGTAGAACAGACACATGGAAGCTGATCTAGACCGAAGCAGAGCCCGCATAGGCATCGTCCCTGATGACCAGTGGCCCGAGCGAGCTGGACTTGCCGAGCTGGTCGGCGACGTGACCGACAGAACCTACGGACGCGTCGACAACATCATGGCGATTCACTCCCTCAACCCGACTGGACTCGCTGCCCACAACGCGCTCTATAGGTCAGCCATGACCGGCACCGCAACACTTCGCAAGGTGGAGCGAGAGCTGATTGCGTACGTGGTTTCGCTCGAGAACCACTGTCATTATTGAATCAGCCATCACGGGCGCGGTCTGCGCCGACTCCTCAAAGACGACGTCCTCTTTGCGGAGCTCGAAGTCGACTGGCGCAGCGCGTCGGTGTCTGACAAGCGTCGTTCGATGCTCACCTATGCGCTGAAGCTCACACACACTCCCGGTGAGATGGTGCCAGCAGATGTCGAAGCTCTGCGAGATGCAGAATTCACTGACCGAGACATTCTCGATATCACCGAAGTGATCGGCTACTACGCCTATGTCAACCGCATCGCCGACGGCCTTGGTGTCTCCACAGAGGATTGGATTCCGCATGACGAGTGAGGTCACGGGCATGGTTGTGGCGATCACCGGTGCCGCGTCGGGAATGGGAGAGGCGACCGCGCGGCTGTTTGGCGAAGGTGGCGCAACGACGGCGCTGATCGATCGCGACGAGGAAGGGCTGGCGCGGGTCGCAGCTGAGATAGGGACAACCACGACGTTCGTTGGGGACATCTCCGACCCGGCGTTCTGCGCGGCGGCTATCGATGGTGTGGTCGCCAGCCACGGACGGATCGACACACTCGTGAACGCGGCTGGGACGATTCATCGAGCCGATGCGCTTGGCACGACCGATGCGGACTTCGACCGCGTCATGTCTGTGAACGTGAATGGCATGTTCTATCTCTGTCGCTCCGCGGTGTCGCACATGATCGAGCAGGGGAGCGGGTCGATCGTCAACTTCGGGTCGATCTGGGGCGCGGTGGGATCCTCTGGGGCAACTGCCTACTGCGTGTCCAAGGGAGCCGTCCACCAGTTGACGCGGGCCATGGCTCTGGACCACGCCGAGCAAGGAATCCGAGTGAATGCTGTTGCGCCCGGAGAGGTTCGGACACCGATGCTTTCGTCACAGCGAGAGGCCATGCCGAGCGAAGCCGATCTCCAAGCGATGGCTGACGCAACCATCCCCATGAAACGTCTCGCAGAGCCGATCGAGATCGCTCGAGTCGTTCTATTCCTGGCGTCCAACAGTGCCAGTTACATGACGGGCGAGATCGTGCACGTCGATGCTGGATACACGGCGCGGTAGATCCGAGGAGTTTGGATGACTGTGGACGGGTCACTGAGCGAAGAGGCGTTGGCGTGGCTTTCGCAGTGTGTCCCCGATGATGGGACGCGGACAGATTTCAGCCAGATGGGGGCCGTCCGGGCGCAGTATCGCGCTGACTATGCCGACGGCTCGGAGCGAGCGATCGATCGCCATGGCCTGGAGATCACCGAAATCGAGGTCGGAGGCATCACGTGTTCGCGCATCGTGAGTGAGGCTGCGGGTGCGTCGAACGGTCATTTGTTTTACGTCTTCGGTGGTGCGTTCATCGTCGGCGACCCATTCATAGATCTTCCTGTGATCGGGGCCCTGGCAGAACATTGCCGCGTCGAGGTCATCGCACCGCAGTATCGACTTGCTCCGGAGTTTCCCGCCCCGCGCGGGTTCGAGGACTGCATGGCGGCCTATCGAGGGTTGACACTCGAACATCCCGAGTCGTTGCTCCTCGCCGGGGAATCAGCGGGCGGAAATTTGGCAGTGCTCGTCGCGCAGGCAGCTGTCGCCGAGGGAATTCGGCTCCCACGTGCCATGGCTCTGCTCAGCCCGGCCGTAGACCTGCGCTCAGATCCGACACTTTACGGACCGACGTTGGGCCTTGACCCAACGCTGCATCCGAACCGCCTGCTCGATGTGGACGACGCGTATCTCCAAGGTGCCGATCCGACCGATCCGGCGTTCTCGCCACTGTTTGGCTCGATGCACTCGTTGCCTCCGACGATTATCACCACCGGAACTCGAGACTTGTTCCTCGGTATGTGTCTGCGTCTGGAACGAAAGATGCGTCGGGCGGACGTCGATGTCGAGTGTCGCGTGCGGGACGGGCTCTGGCACGTCTTTGAGTTCTACGACGAGTTCCCGGAGTCAGGACAGTCGCTTCGCGAGATCGCTGCCTTCTTGAACAAACGGTAGGGTCGGCCGCATGAAGATCGAGAACTCGTTCACCGTCGATGCGCCCATTGCAGAGGCTTGGGTGTTATTGACGAACCTCGCCGAGATAGCGCCTTGTCTGCCTGGTGCCAAGCTGACGGACGAGACTGACGGTGTGTATTCGGGCGGCGTCAAGATCAAGGTCGGCCCAGTATCGGCGGAGTATAAGGGCTCGGCGGAGTTCGTTCAGAAGGACGACGACGCGTACCTGGCAGTGATCGATGGCAAGGGCCGCGATACCCGAGGTGCAGGAAACGCACACGCGCTGATCACTGCGCAGATGACCGCAGTGGGAGACAGGACCCAAGTCGACATCGAAACCGACCTGAAGGTGTCGGGGAAGGTGGCGCAGTTCGGTCGAGGCGTAATGCAGGACGTGTCGACGAAGTTGATGGGACAGTTCGCGAAGTGTTTGGAGTCCAAGATCGGCGAACCACAAGCGATCGAAGACATCGCCGCTGAAAGCGCTGACGCAACGACGAGCGGTTCCTCGACGCACTCGCCGGCGCACGCGGCAGTGCCCCCAGATCGTATTGTCGAAGAGCCGACGAACGATGACGACGACGTTCTCGACCTGAACGAAGTGGGTCTCGGTGGGGTCCTGTTGAAGCGATATGGGCCAGCGATCGGGGCGTCGATTCTCGTTCTCTTCCTGCTCAAGTTGCTGAGGAAGAAGCAGCGCTAGGTGGATCGATTGTCCGACTCGTTCGACGTGGTGTGTATCGGCGGCGCGATCATTGGGAGCGCGGCCGCGTACTTCTTGAGCGAGAGCTCAGGTTTCGATGGAAGTGTGCTCGTCGTCGAACCCGACTGGACCTATGACAAGACATCCACGACCCGTGCGGGCAACAGCATCCGTGAACAGTTCTCGAATCCGGTCAACATCGAGGTCAGTCAGTTCGCGATGGAATTCATTGAAAATTTCGAGGAGAACACCCAGGTCGAGGGCGATGCCCCTGAGCTGAACTTTCGTGGCACGGGGTACCTCTTCCTGGCAGCAGAATCTGGCATGGATGTCCTGCGGCAGAAACATGAGATCCAGCAGCACCACGGCGTGCAGGCTCGGCTGCTAGACGTCGCGGAGTTGGCGACCAGGTTCCCGTACATGTCGGTCGATGGTCTGGTCGGTGGCAGCCTTGGTGGGATGAACGAAGGTTCGTTCGACGGCTGGGCGCTGCTCCAAGGGTTCCGCAAGCGCGCGATTCACAACGGGGTGACGTATGTGAAGGACCGGGTTGTGAGCATCGACAAAACCGAGGCGAGAGTCACGGCGGTCGAGCTCGAATCCGGACGCCGCGTTACGTGTGCGCATGTGATCAACAGCGCCGGACCGCGTGGCGACGCCGTTGCGCGGATGGTCGGACTCGAGCTTCCGGTAGAGCCACGGGTCCGCTCGACGTTCGTGTTCGCCTGCCACGAACCGATCGACCAGGTCGTTCCACTGACGATCACGCCGCAGGGTGTACATTTTCGGCGCGAACAGACACATTTCGTCGCGGGAACGACCCCCATCTCGGATCCTCGGGCGGACTATGACGACCTGCGCGTTCGACGCGACGAGTTCGAGGAGCTGATCTGGCCCGTGCTCGCAGAACGAGTCCCACAGTTCGATCGAATTTCACTGGTCACCTCCTGGGCGGGTCACTATTCGGTGAATGTTCTCGATCACAACATGGTGATTGGCCCGACTGATTCCGTCGAGAACTTCTACTTCGCGAATGGGTTCTCGGGACATGGTATGCAGCAGTCACCCGCTGTTGGCCTCGGCCTGAGCGAGCTGATTGCGTATGGCGAGTATCGAACGATCGATATGTCCTCGCTCGGGTACGACCGAATCTTGCGTAACGAGCCGATGCTCGAGTTGGCGGTGATCTGATGCGAACCGGTGGCGAACTTCTGGTGGCGTGCCTCGAAGCACAGGGGGTCACGACGTCATTCGGGGTGCCTGGGGAGAGTTATCTGGCTGTCCTCGACGCGCTGCACGACTCCTCGATCGACTACGTGACGTGTCGCCAGGAAGGTGGCGTCGGCTACGCAGCATCGGCGTGGGGGAAACTCACCAACCAGCCGGGCATCGGCTTCGTTACCCGCGGCCCGGGTGCCACCAATGCCTCAGTGGGCCTTCACACGGCAATGCAGGACTCCGCTCCACTCGTTCTGTTCGTAGGACAGGCCGAGACCCGACACCTCGGACGTGAGGCCTTTCAAGAGATCGACTACCGAGCCTTCTTTGGCCCGTTGGTGAAATGGGCCACCCAGATCGACCACGTAGATCGCATCCCAGAAATCGTGAGCCGAGCATTCTCCACTGCCCGGTCCGGCCGCCCCGGCCCCGTGGTCGTTGCCCTTCCCGAGGACGTACTCGCAGGCACTACTAACGTCGAACCAGGTCGTGCGGTACGAATCTCTCGCCCGGCGCCAACCACGTCCACGATGACTGCGGTGATCTCCCATCTCGAGCAGGCCACGCGGCCACTGCTTCTCGTGGGTGGAGGCGGATGGGACCGGAGCAGGCTTGGGGACCTTCGGACCTTCGCCGAGGCAAA
>CAXMRH010000047.1:0-5288 GCA_964196045.1 uncultured Chthoniobacterales bacterium
ACGACAGGCTTCGATAGCGACACATCCGTGGCAGTAGACACCTGGTAGATGCGCGCTTCCGGGGGAAACTCGAGGTATCGGTCGTATCGGACGTCGAGCAGGACCGCGGTGACCTCGATTGGCGTGTCGAAGGCATCGGCAGGCACTTGGAGCGTTGAGCCATCGGCCAGGGCCATCTCTCCACCGCTGGCGTCGAAGACTTGTTGCACAGGCGCTGAATGAACCGTCAGCAGCTCCGTGAGACTCGCGAGATTTGGCGCCACTTCCTCCACGGTCGGCAGCGAGTTCGCGGCAGCTCCGCTAAGTGTGGAATCTGGTGTCGTCGCCGAATCGGTTTCTGCAGTGGTTGCTGGGGTCGAGGTGCCACACGAACTCGCTAGCAAAAGAGACACAAGCATCACCCCAAGTGCTCGAACAAAGCGGAACTGATTCATGGGGGCCGATACAAATTGAAGGTGTTCTGGAAACGGTACTGTGTGCTTGTACTGCTCAACGAGCCGTGTGGAGAGCCACCTTGTGAATCACCGTTCGGCCTTCCACGTCCAACTATCTACGAGTCTTCCTGATTGAACTCGACGCGTTGTCGGAGTCAGTCGGCGAAGGCTGCTTCGTCGATCTCGCCGGCCGCTACAGCGAGCATTCCCTGTTCATGGTCGTCGAACCCGGCCTGGGGTGTGTGCAGGGCTGAGTCCGCCAGATCGAGCCTGCGGGATGTGAGGAGGTCTTCCGCCGCGAAGCCGGTCGCAAGTTCGGTGATTACGAGGTATTCGGCAAGGTTGATGTATCTCGTCACCTGCTGAGACGCTCAAGAAGTTCCTTGTCGCGCTCGATGAGGCGCTTTGCTCGTGAGGTGAAGTCTTCATCGGCGCGGACTCGTTCAATTTCGACAGTGAGCGAGTTGATGATCAGTTGGTTGACGCTGCTTCCTTGCACTCGCGCGACCGCTTCGGCTTCGTCAGCGAGTTCGTCGGGTAGGCGCACGGTGGTTTGCTTAGGCATGACATCATGATAGCACGACGCCTCGATGTCGGATAGAAGGCGTTCGAACCAGTGGTCCACCCGGGCGGACATCTGGCCAAGGGCGATGGACGTCCTCTACGCGGTGTCGATATCGCGGCGGTCGAACAAGGCGATACCCGTAGCTCCGGTCACTGCGGCGATGGCGCAGAGCACGGCAATCGAAACCCAGCTCTGGTCGCCGCCCGGAAGGTGGGTGACGTGCCCGATGGGGGAGAGGTTCCTCGCCTGATCCGGGAGCCGCAACAGATCACCGAACAGGAAGATGATGGCGACCAGCGCGAAGACACCCCAAACACCCATCGTGAAGCGGCGTGCCCAGCCATACATCAACACGCCGAAGCCGGCGATCGCCCACAAGGCGGGCACACGCACGAGGGACGCGGCGATGGTGTCGCCGAAGTCGGTGAACTGGCCGACGACCAGGGCATCGGTGACCGAAAGCCCAAGGCCGGCTGCCACCATGAAGACGGGCGCGGAAAGGGCGGTCAGCAGCACGTGCGACGTGAGCCACTCCCTTCGAGAGATGGCGGTGGCCAGTACGGGCTCAGCCCGACCGGCGACCTCTTCGCTCCGCGGCCTGAGCAGCGACTGAATTACGCCAGCGGTCGCGATGAGGGCGATCATCGACAAGATCACGGTGATGAACCCGTCGCGGAGCGCGTCGCCGGTCATGCCTAACCCTTCGAGCACCTCTCGAATGGCCTCGTTTTCTTCGACGAACTCGTCGATTGCGCTGATCACCGAGCCGTAGATAGCTCCCATGAACATCGCCCCGACGGTCCACCAGAACAGTGTCGAGCGCTGGAGGCGCCAGGCAAAACCAAGTGGCGTACCCAACGATTGGCTGGCGACAGGAGGCCCGGGCCTCTGCTGGATCAGGCCCGCACCGACATCGCGTCGTACGACCAGCGCTATGGCGGCGCCCACAGCAATTGCGACGGCCACTATCGACAGGAAGAAAGGCCAGATGACCACATCGCCGAACGAATTCACGGCTTGCACCCAGCCGAGGGGGGAGAGCATCGAAAGCCAGTTGTCTCGGACGTCCCCTATCGCTCGCAGAGCAAACGCAAGCGCCAGTACCGCGAGTGACATACCGGTGGCTGCCCTGCCGTACTCGAACACCTGTACCCAGATGAGGGCGATCGCCGCGAACAGCAACCCGCACAACATCATGCTCGCTCCGTACAGAAGCGACCGGACGACATCCTGCCCATCCGCGATGAAGACCACGCTCGTGCCCAAGCCAAGGATCAGGTTCGTCCCCAGGGAAACGATCCCTACAGCTGCCAATGCGCTCCACGGTCCGACCGAAGCTGCTCTGACCAGCTCTGCTCGCCCCGACTCTTCTTCGGCTCGGGTGTGGCGGGCGATCAAGAGGATGTTCATCAGCGCGACGATGGCGAGCGTGAAGGCGCCGATCTCAAACGCGTAGCGACCACCGAACGTGTCGAGTGCATCGGGGGGACCCTGCAACGCGATGGATGCAGCATTGGACTCCAGCAATGCCGCTTGATCGGCAAGCACCTGTTCGGCCGGGACGTTCGCCTTCTCTGCCTCCGCGTCGATGATTGCGCGAAGCGAGAACGGTGTGATCGCGACCAGCGTGAGCAAGCCGAGCAGCCACAACGTCAACTTGATGCGGTCGAGTCGCAGGATTAGCCGCAAGAGTTGGCGTGTGCCGGCGAAACCGTTCTTCGTCATCAGCTACTCACGCCGTTGGTTTTGTCGACGGCACCGTTCGTGTCGACGCCACCGTTCTTCGGTTCAACGGCGTAGTGGCGCATGAACAGCTCTTCGAGCGTCGGAGGCTGGCTCTCGATTGCTTCGATCCCGAGGCTCGCCACTTGGCTCATGACCACGCCAAGCTTCGCGTTCGCGACACTGAACGACGCGTGATGGTCGTCCTGGGCGACGAATCCCGTCACGCCTTCCACGGTCGCCATGCCGGCGATCGGCTCCGTCGTGGTGGCTTCGACCGAAGTCCTCGTGAGGTGCCTAAGTTCGGCCAGTGTTCCCTCCTCGACGGTGCGCCCTTCCCGGATGATCGTCACCTGATCACACAATGATTCGACTTCGGCCAGGATGTGGCTCGACAAGAGCACGGTCTTGCCGTCGGTCAAGATCTCACCGATCGTGTTCTGGAAGACCGTCTCCATCAACGGGTCGAGTCCCGACGTCGGTTCGTCGAACACGAATAGGTCGGCGTTGCCAGCCAAAGCGGCCACAAGCGCCACCTTCTGGCGGTTGCCCTTTGAGTACGTGCGACCCTTCTTGGTCGGGTCTAGGTCGAACCGCTCGATCATCTCGTTGCGTCGCTTCGGGTCGAGGCCGGAGCCGAGACGGCCGAACAAGTCGATGGTCTCCCCGCCGGTCAGTCCAGGCCACAGGTTGACGTCGCCAGGCACGTACGCGATTCGTTTATGGAGTTCGACAGCGTCGGTCCACGGGTCCTGGCCGAGCACGCTCACATGCCCCGAATCGTGGCGCAGAATCCCCATGAGGACACGGATCGCAGTGGACTTGCCCGAACCGTTCGGCCCGAGAAAACCCATGACCTGACCAGGCTCGACCCGAAGGTCCAACTCGTCGAGTGCTTGTGTCGTACCGAACGCCTTGGAGAGCTTCTCCACGTGGATGGCCGCCGTCATGCTGTCTCCGGATCTTGTGTGAACTCGTTCAGGGTAGCAATCACTCGACCTGCGCTTAAGGTGCAACAGAACCTGACGGAGGCTTCATGGCATTACAACGACTCGACCACTACAACATCGAGACGGTTCTACACCAGGAGACGGTGGCCTTCTATTGTGATGTTCTCGGTTGCGTGAACGAGCCCGAACGTCGCCCGGCCTTTCCGATACCTGGCGCCTGGTTGCGCGTAGACGACCATCCGGCCATTCACATCAACTTCGTCGACGAAGATCAGGCCGCCAAGACCGGGGCAATCGATCACGTCGCGTTCGTGGCGAACGGATACCTCGACATGTGCGCTCATCTCGGTGATCTCGGTGTGGAGTTCGAGACGATGGAATTTCCGCAGATGGATCTGATGCAGATCTTCGTTTTCGACCCCAATCAGATCCGCGTCGAGCTCAACTTCCCAGGCGAATCCGCGGCCGTCGCAGCCGCCCGCGCCTAGCTGTCAGGCTTGCTCGAGGAGAGCATCTGGGATGTCGATCATGCGCGATCGGATCCATTCGCCGAGCGCTTTGGCTTGAGCGGCCGGTCGGGTCGAGGCAGAGACGCCTTCTTCGAGAAAGCCGTGCACGACGAAGTTCAGTGACGAGATGTTCGGGAACCGGAACCGGTCGACCTCGCACGACGCCGTCTCCGGGAGGAGTTCGCGAAGGCGTTCGGTGCTGAGAACGTTGTCGAGCCATGCCCACGCCTCGACGCTGCGAACGAAGAGGCCCAGGTTTGCGTTGCCGCCTTTGTCGCCCGAGCGCGCTCCGACAATCGAGCCAAGAGGGGCAAGCGTCGTAGGACCCTCCGGAACGACGGCAGGTGAAGCCATCTCGATGGCGATCGGTTGACCAGTTGGTGCCACGGACTCGATTTGTTCTGTCTGTTCGCCGAGCAAGGTCACGTACTGCGGGACGAGATCCGACGGCACGATTGCGGGTCGATACACACCGAACGGGGTTCCAGCGTTTGGCGGACCTCCGAGGATGTACATCCCCGGGATACTGGACAGCGCCGTGTGAATAGTCGCATCGGAGAATGTTCGACCGACCTTGCTCTCGTCTCGATCCTTCACAGTTAGGCGCCACACCGCCGTGGCCTCCTCCTGCGTTTCCGGATCACTCTTGTCCGTCGAAACCACACGGCTGGTAATCGACTCGAAGTCCGTCGGTTCATACGGGCAGGCGTCCCAGAACGTTGCCTGCGCGAGTTCGGCCTTCTCCTCGATGTCGAGTCCGGTGAGGGCCACCGCAAACGAGTTGCGATAGCCGCCGATCTCATTCATGGCCACCTTCACGGTGGTCGGCGGCGCCTGGCCTCTCACGGCGCTGACCTGGACCCGATCGGTCGCCACCTGATCCAGCTCGATCGAGTCGAATCGTGCGGTCACGTCTGGCCCGAGATACTCGGGACCACCGATTTCGTACAGCAACTGCGAGGTGACTGTGCCGATGGATACTTGTCCACCGCTGCCGTCGTGTTTGCCGATGACCGACGAACCATCGGCGGCGACGTCGGCGAACGGGAACCCGAAACGGACGCGCCCGCCCGTCTCGTGGCGTCCCTCGATCTCGGTGAAGAACGAA
>CAXMRH010000048.1:0-19970 GCA_964196045.1 uncultured Chthoniobacterales bacterium
GGCGAGATCATGCTGACCTCGATGGACCGCGACGGTACAAGAGATGGGTTCGACCTCGAGCTGACGGCCACGATCAGCGACGCAGTTGGTATTCCAGTCATCGCCAGCGGCGGAGTCGGGACACTAGAACACCTGGCTGAGGGAGTGACCGAAGGGCACGCCGATGCTGTGCTCGCTGCGTCTATCTTTCATTTTGGAGAACACACGATCGCCGAAGCCAAAGAGCTCATGGCCGAACGTGGCGTTACCGTTCGGCCACCCCAGTAGCCTGACCCAGTGACCGAACCATCTCGAGGCAACGGAATTGGGCCATCTAACAGCGACGGCGATCGCTTGCCCATCAAGATGTTGAACGATCGTATTCTCGTACGAATCGGCGATGCAGAGGGTGAGCGCCGATCGATGGGCGGAATTCTGATTCCCGCGACCGCACAGGTGGGGAAGCGTCTCACGTGGGCAGAGATCGTTTCCTCCGGTCCGAATGTCAGGAACATGGAGATCGGCGATCGTGTGTTGTTCAACCCAGAAGACCGATATGAGGTCGAAGTGGGCGGTACCGACTACATCATCCTTCGAGAGCGAGACGTACATGCGGTCGCAGCTGAACGCCTCGAAGAGGGCTCGACCGGGCTCTATCTCTAGGGCGATCTTTCACGGCCGATGACCATTCACCCGTCCTTCGAAGAATTCTCTGCGCTCGCGAAGGAGCACCGAATCGTCCCGGTTTGGCGATCACTTCTTGCCGATCAGGTGACACCGGTCGCGATATTCGCGCGTTGTGTCGGCGCTGACGACGGGTTCTTACTCGAGTCCGTTGAGAACGGTGAACGATGGAGTCGCTGGTCATTTCTCGGTCGCAACCCTCTGGCAAGCGTCGTGTCGACAGGTGGAGCGATCTCCGTTAGCGGACCACTCGCGGACCAGGTGCCGACCGCGGATGGCATGTTGGCCACCCTCGAAGCTCTCCTTGACACGTTCAGTGCGCCGGATCTCGACGGCCTGCCTCCGTTGCATTCTGGGCTGATGGGCTACATCGGTTACGACGTTGTCCGTGAGATTGAGCACTTGCCCGATGTACCCCCAGACGACTCCGGTCATGCCGACGGTGTCATGGCCATGATCGGTGAGCTCGTTGCGTTCGATCATTGGAAGCAGCAAGTCACGTTGATCGCGAACACCGTCGTGCCGGTCGATGCCGACGAGGCAACATTGCGAGCCGCATACGACGACGCACAACAACGACTGACCGCACTGCAGAACGACGGCGCCAGGCCTCTTGATGAGCCGCTGGTTTCACCCCCACCGCTCGACGCGGAGCTTCCGTCAACAACATCGACGATGGGCGAGGCCGACTATTGCCTGGCCGTCGAAACGGCCAAGGAGTACATCCTCGCTGGCGACATCTTCCAAGTTGTACTCTCACAGCGTTTCGACTTCGAACTCGATGCCGACCCCTTCGACGTCTATCGGGTGCTTCGCCAGGTCAATCCGAGCCCGTACATGTACTTCCTTCGGATTGGTGAGCTCAGCATCGTTGGCGCGTCGCCTGAACCCATGGTTCAGCTGCTCGATGGCAAGGTCATCTCGCGACCGATCGCAGGCACTCGCCCCCGAGGCAAGACCGATGCAGAAGATCGTCGCCTTGGAGCGGAGCTCTCCGAGCACCCCAAAGAGCTTGCCGAACACGTGATGTTGGTGGACCTCGCCCGGAACGACATCGGCCGTGTCATCAGCTTCGGTACCGAACGTCGCGACCAACTGATGACGCTCGAGCGCTACAGCCACGTGATGCATCTCACCTCGCAAGTTTCCGGCGATCTAGCCCCAGGCAAAACGGCAATCGATGTGCTTCGGGCAACGTTGCCTGCAGGAACAGTCTCGGGCGCGCCAAAGGTGCGGGCCATGGAGATCATCGACGAGCTCGAACCGGTCAAACGCGGCCCGTATGCGGGTGTCGTGGGCTACATCGACTTCTCCGGAAACATCGACACGGCGATCGCGATTCGAACGATGTTCGTGCATGGCAACAAGGCGTCGGTGCAAGCCGGCGCAGGAATTGTGGCCGACAGTGTTCCGATCGAGGAGCACAACGAGTGCATCAACAAGTCCAAGGCGTTGCTCGCCGCGGTACCTGGTGCTCGAATGATGACAGCGCAGCGCCGAAACGCCCTGCGTGACCCATCGACCGAAGGGACGACATGAAGGTTTACGTAGGCGAGCGAGATGTCTTGTCGGTGCGTGGGGACGACGCGACGAGTTATCTCCAGGGACAGGTCAGCCAGGACGTCCTCGGACTGTCGGTCGGTGAAAGTGCGTGGAGTCTGATCCTCCAGCCGCAAGGCAAGGTCGACGCGTGGTTCCGAATCACGAAGACCGCAGAGGATGTGTACCTGCTCGATATTGACGCAGGGTTCGGCGAGGCATTGCTGGCGCGCATCAAACGGTTCATGCTGCGAGTCAAGGTCGAACTCGACCTCCAGACATGGACGCTTCATGCCTACGACTACGTCGTCGAGAACGTGGGAGGGGCGGACGAAACGATCGTCGCGCCCTCGGCTGACGGACGCGGGATCGACGTGATTGGCCCCGATCTCGCCGCGCCGGACGTGGATCCCATGTCGTCCGAGGAGTACGCAGAGCGCCGGATACTTGGTGGGATACCGGCGATGGGCAGCGAGTTGGATGAATCGACGATTCCTGCCGAATCCGGGGTGGTGACGAACTCGGTGTCGTTCACCAAGGGCTGTTACACCGGTCAGGAGCTGGTGGCTCGGGTCGATTCGCGGGGCGACAACACCCCACGACGTCTCCGGATCATCTCCGGAGCTGGCGTGAGCCCCACGCCTGGCGATGAACTAGAACTCGAAGACACAGCGGTCGGGGTGCTCACCTCGGTCGCCCCGACGAAGACCGGATGGGTCGCACTGGCGTACGTCCGACGGAAGGCGCTCGATCGTTCCGAGCTCTCGTACGCTGGCGAGTCGGTGATTGTCAGCGCGACGCCGTGGGACAGCGCATGACGACGTATCTCGACGGGATCCTCGCCTCACATCGAGCCGCCGCTGCTTCGGAGGCTCGCTCCCTCGATGCGCTGATCGACGAAACGCGGGCCCTCGAGCTCGCCCGGGGCTTCGGCGCTGCACTTCGGACAGCCTCGCCCCTGGGTGTGATCGCGGAGGTAAAACGCCGCTCACCGTCGAAAGGTGACCTGGCTCCAGACCTCGACCCGTCGGCGCTGAGCTCGGACTATGCCTCTGGCGGGGCCGCATGTGTGTCCGTCTTGACCGACGAACACTTCTTCGGCGGATCGGTTCGTGATCTGCAGACGGTTCGCAACGCGGTCTCGCTCCCCGTTCTCCGCAAGGACTTCACGATCTCAGCTCACGATGTGGTCGATGCTCGCCTGATGGGCGCTGACTGTGTTCTGTTGATCGTCGCCGCCCTTGACGACATGCAACTAGCCACGTTTCACGCGTTGGCAACCGACATAGGACTGGATGTTCTGGTCGAAGTGCACGATGAGGCGGAGGCCGAGCGCGCGATCGCTGTGGGTGCCACGATCATCGGTGTGAACCAACGTGACCTGATGACCTTCGAGGTCGACATAGAGCGTGCTGCTCGTGTTGCCACGTCGTTGCCCGAGGGTGTGGTTCGCGTCGCCGAATCTGGCATCACTGGGCCCACGGACATTCCCGCGCTCGTCGCAGCAGGCTTCGACGCAATCCTGGTCGGCGAGTCGTTGGTCACCCATCACGGCCCAGCCGAAGGCGTGCGCGCACTGATCGAGGCCGCTGCCAAGATGCCCATGACTGTGCCCGAAGAATCGGGCGGACAGACCGAATGGTCGGGTAAATAGAATGTTCGTGAAGATCTGTGGAGTGACCAACGTCGACGATGGCCTTCTCGCGGTCGCGCTTGGAGCCGACGCGATCGGCTTCGTGTTTGCCCCCTCGACTCGTCAAATCGCTCCAACCCGGGCTCGCGATATCGCTTCTCGGATTCCGGCGGACACGTTGACCGTTGGGGTGTTCCGCAACGAGGCGAAAGAACGGGTCGTTGACATCGTGCACAACGCCCGTCTTCGAGCCGCCCAACTCCACGGCAACGAGAGCATCGAAGATGTCGCGTGGATCGCTCATCGTGTACCCACTGTGATCAAAGCTGTGGCCGCGGGAACCGAACAAGCTCGTCGAGCAGCCGAGTTCCCAGTGCCGATCCTCCTGGTGGATGCACAGACACCGGGATCAGGTGAGGTGTTCGACTGGAAACTCACGGAGTCGTTACCTCTCGATCGACGCATCCTGTTGGCCGGCGGGCTTGACCCGGACAACGTTGCGGATGCGATCGCCACCGTGAAGCCGTGGGGGGTCGATGTGTCAAGCGGCGTTGAGCGAGCGCCAGGGCTGAAGGATCCGACAGCCTTACGTCGGTTCATACAGAATGCGAAGGCCGCAGGGGCGCTCCTCGAGGCCTCTGAGCACCAGCCTGGTGACGAGAACATGTACAACTGGGAAGTGGAGTGAAACAAGTGTCTTCCGATCGTCTAGAGCCCGTAATGGGCGAGCCCACAGCGGACGGCCGGTTCGGCCAGTTCGGAGGTCGCTACATCCCGGAGACCCTCGTTCCGGCCTGTCAGGAGCTGGAGAAGGCGTTTCGTTCCGCATGGGTTGATCCGGAGTTTCGCGGGGAACTCGCGGCGCTCTTGGCCGACTATGCAGGCCGGCCATCACCGGTGACCGAGTGTCACCGATTGGGCGAAGAGCTTGGGTACCGAGTCCTGCTGAAGCGGGAAGACCTGAACCACACGGGATCACACAAGATCAACAATGTCCTGGGCCAGGCGCTTCTCGCGAAGCGAATGGGTAAGACTCGCCTGATCGCCGAGACCGGCGCCGGGCAACATGGTGTCGCCACGGCGACCGCGGCGGCGCTCTTCGGTATGGAGTGCATCGTGTACATGGGCGAAGTCGATATTGCCCGCCAGGAACTCAACGTCTTTCGCATGAAGCTCCTTGGTGCCGAAGTTGTACCGGCGATGAGTGGATCCCGCACTCTTAAAGATGCCGTCAACGAAGCCATGCGTGACTGGGTCGGTCAGGTCGAGGACAGCTATTACTGCCTCGGTTCAGCGATGGGGCCTCACCCCTATCCGTGGATGGTCCGTACCTTCCATGAGATCATCGGCTCCGAGGCATACGAACAGTGCGCTCGAATCCTCGACGGCGGCATCCCCGATGTCGTGACGGCGTGTGTGGGTGGTGGTTCGAATGCGATTGGGATCTTCTCTGGTTTCGCCGACACCGACGCCGAGCTCGTGGGTGTGGAGCCTGCCGGGGGAGCAGCAATTGGCCGAAGGGTGCCGGGTGTTGTCCACGGGTCGAAGTCGTACTTGATGCAGGACGAGGTTGGGCAGGTGCTCGAGGCAGAGTCGATCTCGGCTGGTCTCGACTACCCAGGTGTTGGACCCGAACATGCACATCTCGCGGACATCGGGCGTGCTCGGTATGAATCCGTTACCGATGACGAGGTCGTGGAGGGCTTTCAACTGCTCGCTCGCACCGAAGGCATCATCTCGGCCCTCGAATGTGCTCATGCTCTGGCATGGATGTCTCGCGAGCGCGAAGAATTGGCAGGCAAGACGGTGCTCATGAATCTCAGCGGTCGCGGAGACAAAGATGTGGCTCAGATGATGGATGTGCTGGGCCGATGACGGAGATCGGAACGTTCGAGGCAGCCCTTCGGGCGCGTCGCGCGGCGGGCGGCAAAATTCTTGTCCCGTACATCACGGGTGGTCTCGGTGACGACTGGGTCGAGACACTTCACGCAGTCGCCGAAGCCGGGGCAGATGCGATCGAAATCGGAATTCCGTTCTCGGATCCGGTGATGGATGGCCCCACGATTCAGGAAGCGAATGATCGGGCCTTGAAGAGTGGAGTCACCCCGCATTCGATCCTGACTGCCATCAAGGACACCGACCTGCAGATTCCGCTTGCCGTCATGACGTACTACAACATCGCATTCCGTGCTGGCGATACTCGATTCGCCAACGATCTCGCGGAAGCTGGAATCTCGGGCGCGATTCTCCCCGATCTTCCGCTCGAGGAGACCGGTTCCTGGGCTGCTGCGGCGGATGCTGCTGGGGTCGAAACGATTCTGTTGGCTGCGCCGACGGCACCTGACGAACGATTGCCACGGATCTGCGCGCGATCGAGGGGATTTGTCTACGGAGTTGGCCTGCTGGGTACTACGGGTGTCCGGACGACCCTCGCTCGATCGGCGATGGAAATCGCAAGGCGACTCAAGGCGGTAACGGACAAGCCGGTCCTCGTTGGCGTCGGTGTGGGCACACCCGAGCAAGCAGTCGAGGTATCGACGGTGGCGGACGGTGTCGTCGTCGGCTCCGCGATCGTAAACCGAATGCTGGCCGGAGCCGGCCCAGAAGGCGTCGCCGAGACTGTCAAGAGCTTTCGCCAAGCGCTGGACGGTTAAAGCTGTACCTCCCGCTCGTTCCTCGCTCCCGGCAATCGCACATTCGCCTTCGGCTCGGTGTGCTCTGCGGACTGCCAGAGGCCCCGAGCCGTTCGTCGTCCCTCCTCACTTCCGCACTGGCGCACATGGAAAATTCGTAGGTTTGCGCGCGCCCAGCGCGCTCGTAGCTACGAATTTTCGTGCGTGCGGGTTAGTGGATCGTTCTCGCGACGAACCAGGCAAGGTTGAGAACGGCGAGGCCGATGACGAAGGTCCGAGTGTCTTTTGAACGGTGACGAGTCACGAGGAGGACGGCAAGCCAGAACGGAACCATCACTGCCCACTGAATCATCACTGTTCGGTCGGACGGGGGGAGGACTAGGTCGAGGAGGAAGTCGCGCATCGCGTCCACAACCCTGCCAGACTCGACCTGGATTCCGTTGTGGCCGACGGTTTCTCGTGGTGGGGAAGTCCAGGCCTGGCCGAGGGGTTCACACGCCATGTCACATGATCTGATCATCCTTGGCGGCGGAACCGCTGGGCTTGGTGCTGCATACGCGGCCCTGGTCCACGGAGCACGGCCGTTGTTGATCACTGACGGCCCGATCGGCGGAGATTGCACCTTCACCGGCTGTGTGCCGTCGAAATCGCTCATCGCGGCAAGCCGACGCGGTGACTCCTTTCACGAGGCGATGCTGACGATGAACAAGAACATTGAGGTCATCGCCGCGACCGAGTCCGCAGACGTGTTGCGCGAAGATGGCGTCGAGGTCGTGGAAGGTCGAGGAGAGATTACGTCGCCAGGAAGTATCACCGTCGACGGTCGGCGATATTCGGCGTCACATCTCGTCATTGCAACGGGAGCCCATGCGGCCGTTCCTCCGATTCTAGGACTCGCTGACGTGGACTACCTGACGAACGGGGAGCTCTTCGAACTCGAGGAGCTGCCGTCACGTCTCGGAATCCTCGGGGGAGGTCCGATCGGTTGTGAGATGGCGTTGGCGTTCGCGGGCTTTGGAAGTGTGGTGACCGTCTTCGAGATGGCTGAGCGACTACTGCCGAATGAGGAACCTGACGCCTCGAGTGTTATCGAACGGTCGATGGCCGAGGCCGGAGTGCAGGTGTACCTGGGCACCGCTGTCTCGAAGGTCGGTCAGGTGTCGAACACGATCGAGGTGCAGGTGGGCGAAGCCGCCGTTGTAGTCGATCAGCTGCTCGTTGCGACCGGCCGGGTTGCCAACACCTCAGGATTCGGTCTCGAGACGATCGGCGCTGAACTCACGGCGACCGGGCACGTTGTCGTCGACCAGAAACTGCGGACGACGGTGAAGGGAGTGAGCGCCGCCGGTGATGTCACGGGCTT
The DNA here is from genome assembly GCA_964196045.1 of uncultured Chthoniobacterales bacterium. Lineage (GTDB taxonomy): Bacteria > Actinomycetota > Acidimicrobiia > Acidimicrobiales > SHLQ01 > SHLQ01. Next base: position 7,832 of record CAXMRH010000048.1, read on the forward strand.
GTTGCCATTCACTCATTCCGCCTACGAGCAGGCGCGGCTCGCCGTGGGTCACGCCCTCAGAAAAGGCCCACGCTGGAAGTATGAGGTGAGCACGACGCCGTGGGTGACCTTCACATCACCAGAAGTCGCTCGTGTTGGTGTCTTGGAGTCGGAGGCGCCGAAAGGTTCCATGGTTGCGCACCTCCCGCTCACTCATGTAGATCGAGCGATCACGGAGGGCCGTACCGATGGTTTCGTGAAGCTCATCGCAGCGCCGAAATCGATCACCCGGGGGCTATTTGGAGGAAAGATCGTCGGTGCGACGATCGTGGCTGATCGTGCGGGTGAGATGATCCATGGCCCGACTCTTGCAGCCCGGCTCGGCATGTTCGCGGGGCGCCTCGCTCAGGTCACCACCCCGTATCCGACATGGTCAAACGCGATTCAGCAGGCCGCGGCTCAGTTCTTCGATCCGGTCAATGGGCTCCAGGCCCGTCCGGCCGAGAGGACTAGGTAGAGCCCGTCCGGCCGAGAGGACTAGGTAGAGCCCGTTAGTCGGAGTCTGCGGAGCGTTTGGAGATTTGCTCGCTGAACTCGCGCAAGCGAGCCATCGCGTTTGAATTCACCGGACTGACTTGCCGCTGCAGATCGTTTTTGATCGAGGTGAACACGTCTGCTTCCAGCCCGCAATCGACGCAGGCGTCGAGGTGGGCCTGGATGCGGTCCATTCGCGTGTCGTCGAGTTCACCGTCCAGATAAGTCTGAAGGCGAAGTGCGACGTCTCGACAGCTCATTGTTTTGTTCGACATCAGTTCTCCTCGGTGTCGGAAGCCTCGAGAGACTGTCGAATATTCCGTCTCGCGCGATGCAATCTTGACATCACCGTCCCGACGGGAATTCCAAGCGCATCTGCGGCCTCTTGGTAGGAGAGCTGGTTCAGATCCACGAGTTCTACCACCCGGCGGAACTTCTCTGGCAGGGCAGCCAGGGCAGCTTCGATCGGCGCTTCGAACTCCTTGTCCATGAGTTGTGACTCGGCGTCAGCGCCGTCGGGCGATTCGTCGGCGACCCGCGACATGGTTTCGTCGGGGTCGTGCATCAGCTCCGGGCGCTTCCGGCGCACTCGATTGACCTGGGCATTGCGCATGATCGTGAGGAGCCAAGCTCGTGGGTATCGACCGTCAAAACGTTCGATAGCTCGATACGCCCGCAGAAGCGTGTCTTGGACCAGGTCTTCTGCATCGGTGGGGTTGCGGGTGATCGACTGCGCCACGCGATAAAGGACTTCGAGTTCGGGAACGACGTACTCGGCGAAGCGAGCATCTTGTCCAACGGGGCCGGCAACGGCGTCAGGAGACATCGAGGACACCCTAGTGGTGCGCCGCGCTCAGCCAGGAATTCATCGAAGCGAGTTCTCCGACTACGTCAGTTTCGCGCTTCGTGTAGTTTCGAAACCGATGGAGGCGACGAGAGCGGTGCAAGTGTGATCGTTGGATTTCCAACGAAAATCTGCAAGTAACACCGCCACTTCCCGAAAAGTGTCCACTAAGGTGTCGCTTACTTGTAATTCGCAACGTTCCGCCAGGTTGGTGGCTCAGGAGGTACCCAAAAATGAACAAGAGTGAATTGGTAGCAGAGATCGCGTCGAAGGCGGGCGTCACGCAGTCAGATGCAGGTTCCTGCGTCGATGCGATGATGGAAGTCGTCTCGTCACAGGTCCGCAGTGGTGGCGAGGTGAACATTCCGGGATACATGAAGTTCTCCCGGAAGGACACCAAGGAGCGCATGGGTCGCAACCCACGCACGGGCGAAGCCCGCATGATTCCTGCTGGCACGGCTGTCAAGATCCAGGCTGGCTCGAAGCTCAAGGCTGCTGGCAAGCAAGCTTGATCCTTCGGTTACTACCGAAAAATCGTTGACGGAGCGGCGCTACGGCGCCGCTCCGTTTGCGTTTTCCGTCCGTTGTCCCAGCTCGTAGAGTGAACGGCAGGAGGCTTTACAATGACCGATTTTCCTGCGCCGCAAGATGTCTTGCCGCACCGCGCACCCTTTCTCTTTCTCGATGAGGTGGTCGAGTTGCGACCTTGTGAATACGCCAAGGCCACGTGGACCCTGACGGGTGACGAATTCTGGTTCCCCGGTCACTTTCCGGGGCGACCAACACTTCCCGGAGTTCTCATGTGTGAAGCGATTGCCCAAATAGGGGCCTACACGGTGCTCACGGATCCGGAACAATACAGGGGGAAACTGCCGCTGTTCGGGGGGCTCGACAAGGCCCGATTCCGCCGGCAGGTCGGTCCAGGCGACACGGTGGAGGTCGAGGCAGAGATCACCCAGTTGTCGGCCCGCGCCGGTAAGGGCAAGGGCGCGGTGTTGCTGGATGGCAAGGTTGCGTGCAGCGCAGACATCATGTTCGTGGTGGTCGACGCCTGAGTCCTCGTCTTCAGGCGACGATGTTGACGAGCTTGCCTGGGATGACGATGACCTTGCGGATCTCCGCACCATCGAGCAATTCGATGATTCGTGGATCGGCGAGGGCAGCAGCTTTCGTCGATTCCTCGTCGGCGTCCGCTGGGATCGTGATGCGAGACCGAACTTTGCCCTTGATCTGAACGGGAATCTCCACCTCGTCGTCGACGAGAAGCGCCGGGTTTGCGGTGGGGAAGTCCGCATAGACGACCGAGTCTGCGTTGCCCATACGACTCCAGAGCTCCTCCGCGATGTGCGGCACGAGCGGCGAGATCATACGAACGAGAGCGTCCGCAACAACACGTGGGGTCGGCCCCTCCAGCTTGGTGAGTTCGTTGTTGAGTTCAGTGATCCGTGCGATTGATGTGTTGAAGCTGAGTGACGACATATCGGCGCGTACCGCCTCGATCGTCCGATGCAGGACACGTTCGAGATCCGGTGGCGTAGCGACGTCGGCGATGCTGAGTTCGCCCGTGTCCTCATCGACGAGGTTTCGCCAGATCCGTTGGAGCAGACGCTGCGATCCGACAACGGACTTGGTCTCCCATGGGCGGTCCTGATCGATTGGCCCCATGAACATCTCGTACAGGCGGAGCGTGTCGGCTCCGTAGTCGCGGTACATGTCATCGGGCGTAACCGAGTTCTTCAGTGACTTGCCCATCTTGCCGTATTGGCGTTCTACCGTCTGGCCTTCGTATTGGTAGTGGCCATCGGCCTCGACGACGTCGCTGGCCTCGACGTAGATGCCCCGGTCATCAACGAAGGCGTAGGCCTGTATGTAGCCCTGGTTGATAAGCCGCTTGAACGGCTCGGGCGTGCTGACATGTCCGAGGTCGAATAGCACCTTGTGCCAGAACCGGCTGTAGAGAAGGTGCAAGACGGCGTGTTCGACGCCGCCCACGTAGAGATCGACGCCGCCGGCTTCGGGATCGTCGCCGCCCATCCAATACTTCTCGGAAACGGGATTGGCGACGATGTCATCGCTTAGCGGATCGATGTAGCGCAAGTAGTACCAGCACGAGCCAGCCCATTGCGGCATCGTGTTGAGGTCTCGCTTGTAGGTCTTGAGGCCGTCGCCGAGGTCGAGGTCGACAGTGGTCCAACCCTCAGCGCGGCCGAGCGGTGGCTCTGGGTCCGAGTCCTCATCCAGCTCCCGTGGAGCCCAGTCGATCAGGTCGGGCAGGTTGACCGGGAGCTGATCGTCTGGGATGGAGCGGGCATTGTTGTCCTCGTCGAAGACGATTGGGATGGGCTCACCCCAGTATCGCTGGCGCGCGAACAGCCAGTCCCGGAGTTTCGTCGTGATCGTGCTCTCTCCAGCGCCGAGCTCGACGAGATGTGCAATGGTCGCGCTCTTGGCTTCGTCGATCTCCATTCCGTCGAGAAAGCCGCTGTTGATCGCTGGCCCGGAACCGACGTACGCATCGCCCTCGAAGTCAGGGGGCGGCTGCACCGTCCGGATGATGTCGAGGTCGAACTCCGTCGCGAATTCCCAATCTCGTTCATCTTGACCAGGAACGGCCATGATGGCGCCGGTGCCGTAACCCATGAGTACGTAGTCGGCAATGAACACGGGGATCGACTCATCGTTCACCGGGTTTACGGCATAACTGCCGGTGAAGACGCCCGTTTTGTCCCTGTTCTCTTGCCTTTCAAGGTCGCTCATCTGTGATGTGCGATGGCGATAGGCCGCGACGGCTGTCGCGGGCGCGTCAGCCCCGCCAGTCCACGCCGACTTTGTGCTTTCGGGCCAGGCCTCAGCGGTCAGATTGTCGACGAGCGGATGCTCGGGGGCCACGACCACGTAGGTGGCGCCGAAGAGTGTGTCGGGGCGAGTTGTGAACACCCGAATGTTTGCGACCTCTCCGTCGTCATCGCTCGCCGTTGGCACTCGAAAGTCGATGTGTGCACCTTCGGATCGACCGATCCAGTTTCGCTGCATCGTCTTGATGCTGTCCGTCCAGTCGAGCAAATCGAGGTCGTCCAGAAGCCGGTCGGCATATGCGGTGATCCGCATCATCCACTGCTTGAGTGGACGACGGAAGACCGGATAATTACCACGATCGCTGCGGCCCTCGGCGGTGACTTCTTCGTTCGCCAGCACGGTGCCCAAACCGGGACACCAGTTGACCGGAGCCTCACTCACATACGCGAGGCGAAACTCGTTGATGAGTGCTCGTTGGTCGCCGGCCGTCATCTCGGCCCACGTACGACCGTCATCAGGCGCCCGTGCACCACTCTCGAACTCCGCCTCGAGTTCGGCGATGGGGCGCGCCTTGTCGTTCTCGACGTCGAACCACGCGTTGAAGATCTGGCTGAAGATCCACTGTGTCCAGCGGTAGTAGGACTCGTCCGTGGTTGCGATCGCTCGTCGGTCGTCGTGACCGAGCCCGAGGCGAGCCAACTGGCGGCTCATGTTGGCAATGTTCGCTTCGGTGTTCACCCTCGGATGTTCACCCGTGGAGCGCGCGTGCTCCTCGGCCGGCAGCCCGAACGCGTCGTAGCCCATTGTGTGCAGGACGTTGAATCCCGTCATCCGCTTATAACGGGCGTACACATCGGTGCTGATGTAACCGAGAGGATGGCCGACATGCAGACCAGTTCCCGAGGGGTACGGGAACATGTCCATGATGAAGAGCTTCGGACGCGTCGCGAGGTCGGCTGGGGCGTTCGTTGGACCCTCGGTGAGCGAACCCGCAGGGTTGGGCGTGTGGTACGTCCCGTCGGCCTTCCAGCGCGCCTGCCATCTCGTCTCGATAGCGTCTGCCAACGCGGCGTCGTACCGCTGCGCTGGTCTGTCAGGGGTGTGTTCGGTCACCGGTTGAGTGTACGCGTTCAGTATGTTCAGTTGGTGCGAAGGAAACGTCCAGCGGCTCGTGTGGTTCTCCTCGATCGGCAGAACCGGATCTTCATGATCAACGCGAGCGACCCCGGTGACCCGTCGAAGGAACCCTGGTGGGACATCCCGGGTGGGGGAATGGATCCGGGGGAGGCAAGCGCTGAGGCCGCCCGTCGCGAGATCGTCGAAGAAACAGGTATCTCGGACTTCGAGCTCGGCCCATGTATCTGGACGCAGGAGTGTCAGTTCACCTTCGCCGGGATGTTCTTCGATTCCGAAGAATGGATACATGTCGCCTGGTGTGATGGAGGCGAGTACAACCCGAAGGGGCTCGAGTTCTTCGAAGCTCTGGCGTTTCGTGGGGCCAAGTGGTGGCCGATTGACGAACTACTCGAAAGCAACGAACGCGTCCTACCACCACGACTCCGCGAGTTCATCGCGCCGATAGCGGCCGGTGAACTGCCAGTGGAGCCGATAGACATCAGCTGAGCTCTGTTTTTCCCGCTTCGCTCCCGACAATCGCACATTCGCCTCCGGCTCGGTGTGCTCTGCGGCTGCGCCCGAGGCGGCGCCCGGTCGTTCGTCCATCACTCCCTTGGGAACGCCTAAGGCGGGAGGGGAGTGGAGCTCGCGTAGCGACCACGTCGGTTTCCGCGGTTCTCGACCGTAAGGGGAGTGACCCGAAGGCGATCGACCATGCCCGCTTCGCCGGATGTCGGGCGGGAGCCCGACGTGTAATCGAGCCGCCTATCGGAGTCGAACCGATGACCTACGCTTTACAAGAGCGTTGCTCTACCAACTGAGCTAAGGCGGCGCGCTGGAAAGTCTAGGGCCATGGGTGCTTGTATTGGTCCTTCCGAGCGACAACACTTGGCGGCGATGGCACTCACAGAACGAGACCAAGCAATCATCGAATTCGAGCAGTCCTGGTGGTCAGAGGACGCCTCGAAGGAATCGATCATTCGTGAACGGTTCGAGCTTTCGACCACGCGGTACTACGAGCTCCTCGGCGAGCTCATCGACTCCGATGAGGCGTATGCCTACGACCCCTTGGTGATTCGCCGTTTGCGCAGACTCCGAGATCGTCGACGCAAAGCACGCTTCGAGCGTCGGATCGAACAGCCGCCAGCACGATGAGTAGCGCAGGCGATCACGCGGCCGACGACGGATCTCTCGCTCGTTCAACGGGTGGGGCCGCTGCGCGCGGCGCCATGTTGATCGCTGTCGCGCTCATCATTGGCTTGGTCCTGATGGCGTTCGCCCTCGACGACCCGCAGTCCGAGATCACGAGTGGAGGATCGAGCACCAATTCCAGCGACGATGCCTCCGACAGCGGCTCAGACGATACGAGTGACTCCAGCGACGGCAGTGATTCTGATGACACCGGGGACACGTCGAACGGCGACACTGACGTTGCCTCGACCCAAGCCCCGGCGACCATCCCCGACGTTCTTGAGTCCGAGGGCGTACATCCCCCAAGCGAGGTCAACGTGCTCGTCGCGAACGGCACGGGCGGCAAAGGCATCGCAGGCGCCGTAGCCGACAAGCTGAAGACTCGTGGGTACATCGCAAACGCGTCCAACGCTCCCAGCACAGCTGCCGCCATCATCTACTACAGGGTCGGGTACGCAGACGACGCCCGAGAGGTAGCAAGCATTCTCGGCGCCCCACCGGACATCATCACACCGGCACCTGGCGACGGGACGATCGCGGTCGCTGCCGAAGCCGTCAGCGACGGCCGGCTGTCCGACGCAAATGTGGTCGTTATCGTCGGTGCGGACAACGCCGTTCCGCCAGGCTGATCCACGTCGAGGTGGGTCTCGACGACGTTCGAAAGGCACTGGCATCGGATCCGTCACGGGTCGGACTATTTTCCGATCTCGACGGAACGCTCGCAGAGATCATCGACGAACCTGAAGCCGTGGTCCCGATCGATGGGGTCACCGAGCGGATGGCCCAACTCGCTGATCGACTCGGGATTGTTGCGGTGGTCTCGGGGCGTCCGGTCTCGTTCCTGGAACGCTTCTTCTCACCCCCGATCGAACTGTCCGGTCTGTATGGGCTCGAGCATCGCGCCGCGGGCCGCCTCCTCGTCGACTCGGTGGCGCTCGAGTGGTTACCCGTCATGTCGCTCACCGCTGATCGTGCTCGCGAGCGTTTCGGGTCGGAGTCGGTGGAGGACAAACGATATTCGTTGACGATTCACTACCGCGGGGCAACTGAAGCACGAGGCGCAGAGATCGTAAATTGGGCCAAGCAGGTGGCAAGCGAGACCGGGTTGGATGCCGGTGTCGCGAAGATGTCTGTCGAGTTACACCCCCCGACTGACCGGTCGAAAGGGGATGCTGTTCATGACATGCTCGGCGGCATCGATGTCGCGGTGTACCTCGGAGATGACGTGGGAGACATTCCTGCCTTCGAGCGTCTCGAGAGGTTGTCGTCGGCGGGCGTTCTGCGTGCGTATGCGATCGTGCTTGTGGAGAGCGCAGAGACCGCGCCGAGACTTCGCGAATTCGCCACGAACACCGTGACGTCACCTGGCGCGATCATTGACGTTCTCGATGGACTAGTGGAGGCAGCGAGTTCTCGTCACGAATAACAACTCGCTGGTCGGCTTGGCGTTCAGCTCGGTTCGACTTCTGGGGTTGCGGCGGCGATCTGTTCGTCGAGCCAGATTCGAGGATTTCGGCTCTGCACCACCTCCTTGACGTCGGCTGCGACATCGGCGCGTTGTCCGGCGTCCATGTCGATCGCATTCGACATCGCCTGGGCGGTCTGGGTGATGTCGTACGCGTGAACCTCGGTTACCAGACCCGATAACTCGTCAAAGGCACCTGCCTCACGGCTGAGAAGCACCACTCCATCGCGCTCGTTCACGATTGGACCTTCCTTCGCTACCAGGTTCAGGCCGTCGCGAATCGGATTGACGAGCAACGCGTCGTAGCGCCGCAGAACGGCGATGGCGAAGGCATAGTTGTTCTCGGCGACGTAGTGGATCGGGGTCCACCCGTTCCGGCCCCACCGCGCGTTGATCTCCTCGACAGCTTCCTCGACCTCTCGGCGATAGTTGGCGTAGTCGACAACGTCGGTTCTGGTCGGTGAAAACGCGCCGACGAAGATGATCCGCTCGTGCATGTCGGGACGCATTGCCAACAATTCGTCGTAGGCCCAGAAGCCGCGCAGAATGTTCTTGGACAGCTCGAGTCGTTCGGTCCGGGCCACGACGAAGTTGTCGCCGGTGATCTTGTCGAGTGCCTGGAACTGTTCCTCGCATTCGTCCGACGTTGCGAACGCGCGGAGTTCGTCCGCGTCCGGCGCAAGTGGTGAGACGAACGTTTTCGTGGGACGAACGCCCAGGTTCTCTCTACAGCAAGCGATGAACTCGTCGCTCCATCGACTTGTGTGAAAGCCAAGTGCGTCTGCACCGAGGTACCCGAGCAAGAGTTCTGTTCGTGCCAATTCCGGCAGGACGCGGAGGGCGTTCGGCGTGGCGAAGGGCGTGTGGCTGAAGTGCACGATCGATGTGTCTGGTCGTTCGTCGCGGACTATCGGTGCCACGAGTGCGAGATGATGATCCTGCAGCAAGACGATCGAGTCGGGCTCGGCCTCATCGACGATCGTCTGTGCGAACTCCTGGTTGTACCTTCGAAATGCCGACCAAGCGTCGTACCACTCGGTATCGATCACCGGAGAACGACTGCGTTCGTACAAGCCGTGATACAGGTACCAGAGCGTCTCATTGGCGATGACGTTGTATGCGAGGTTGAGATCGTCCTCGTCGATGTCGAGCGTGCGGACGTTGAAACCTTCGGCCTCGATCGTTCCGGATCGGGCGGCGACGCGGTCACCGTTGGTCAGTCCCGCAGCGATCCAGGTTGTGTCTGTGTCGTGGACGAGTGGACCGATTCCCGACACGAGCCCGCCCGCCCCGCGCGTAGCCACAAGGTCCCCGCCGTCGAGCTCGAACGACACTGGGCCTCTATTCGAGGCGATGAGAATCGGCCGTGGCACGGCGTCAGCCTACGAGGGTGCTTCGTCTCGGCTACGGATGAGTGCCTTCCACAGCTCGGTGTAGCTCGGCCAGAGATACACGTCCTCGAAATATCCGCCATCCTGCAACGCCCGATGTAACACGGGAAGGTTCCGGAACGGAACCCCAGAATCGACGTGATGTGCCAGGTGATGGCCGACCGAGTACGGCGCGATGATAACGCGGGCGATCGGATGCTGCGCCACGAGATGTGTGGTCTGTCGGCGATCATCCGAGCGGGTCATTCCACCGTGCTCGGCAATGGCACGCAGTCGGTTCTGTACCTGGTACCAGGTGATGTAGGGCAGAACCCATAGAAAGGGGTAGAGCAGTGGTGCTCCGAGCAGGAAGAAGACGATGAACACCAGGACTTGACCCGCGAAGAAACGCAGGCTCAGCATCCTGAATTCGGGGTTTCGCAAGCCGGTGAAACGGGGTTTCAGCACCCGATATGCCGACACGCCTGTTGCGTCGCGACGCAGCTTGCGTCGCATCGACGCTCGTGCGATCGGATAGAACGCGTACAACAGGAAGTCGGGCTCGTTCGGTCCGAATTCGTCACGATGGTGGTTGGCGTGTCCGCGGCGGTAGTGATGAGTTCCGGTGCCGAGGGGCAACCACCCAAGGATGTTGACGCCAACGATGTCGTTGATCGTCCGGTTCGAAAAGAGCAGTCGATGGGCAGCCTCGTGATGCAGGATGTACATCCGTGTCTGCACCATGCCCATCAACATGAAGCCGACCGCGATCGACCACCAGGTGGTGCGCGTTGCGACAGCAATCACGATGAGCAGCGGCGCCGCCACCACGGATGCGACGGTGAGGGCGTTGCGAAGGTTCGCGATCTCTCGAAGTGATTCGCGAAATTCTGGTCGAGGTCGCCCGCCCTCTCGGAGTAGATCGGTACCCATGAATTTACGCGGAGTTCCGTGGACCATGCCACCGGTCATGGTCTCCACCAGCTGCTCGTGCGTCGAGGCGTCGGTCGAGCTCATGTTCTAAACAGTATGTGACACGAGCCGTTTTGGCAGCCCGTCATGCGCCATCATTGGTCCGTGCACATCATTGCAGCCCCCGACAAGTTCAAAGGCACGGCTTCGGCACAGGAGGTAGCGCACGCTATTGCGGTGGCCGCTGCCGAGGCGGGCGTCACCTGCCAAGAGATCCCCATGGCCGATGGTGGCGAAGGAACGCTCGCCGCTCTCGGTGGAGCAAACCGGTCGAGCGTGGTGACCGGACCTCTCGGGGAACCCGTCAAGGCAGAATGGCGACTCGATCGGGGGACCGCAGTCATCGAGATGGCACAGACCGCTGGGCTGGTGCTCGCTGGAGGGGCGGAGGAGAACGATCCGCTGGGTGCATCGACGGTCGGCGTTGGCGAACTGATCGCCGAAGCACTCGATGCAGGAGCCACCACGATCATCATCGGCGTCGGGGGATCAGCGACGACCGATGGTGGTCTCGGAGCTCTGGACGCCGTCGGTTCGGCCGAACGACTGAAAGGCGCAGAGATCATCGTCGCCTGCGATGTGCGGACGACATTCGTTGATGCCGCTTCGGTCTTCGGGCCACAGAAGGGCGCCACACGGGCCCAAGTCACGTTGCTGGAGGGTCGACTTCGTGCCCTCGCTGCGAATTATCGCGAACGGTTCGGAGTCGATGTCGAATCTCTTCCTCGATCCGGCGCCGCGGGTGGGCTCGCTGGCGGCCTGGCGGCGATTGGAGCAACGCTGGTTGATGGCTTCGATATCGTCTCCACTCGCCTGGGGCTGGAGGACGCGATTGCCTCTGCTGATCTCGTCGTGACCGGTGAAGGTTTCATCGATGCCGAGTCGTTCGAAGGCAAGGTCGTTGGTGGGGTCGCCTCGCTCGCGAACGCACATGGCATACCGGTGCTCGCCATAGCCGGACAGGTTTTCGACGGCGCAGAGACCCGAATCGATGCTATTTCGCTCGCCGATGAGTACGGCCTCGAACGTGCTCTGGCGGACCCTGTGGCGTGTGTTGTCGAAGCGGTTGCAGAGCGGCTCTGACTCCGTAGGATTGGCAGTCGCACTTCGAGAGTGCCAGCTAGTTCCTGAACCCGAGGAGACCGCCGCAATTATGGCAAAGATGATCAGTTTCGACGAAGAAGCACGCCGTTCATTGGAAGCGGGCATGAACCAGCTTGCGGACGCGGTCCGCATCACGATCGGCCCGAAGGGCCGCAACGTCGTTCTGGAGAAGAAGTGGGGTGCTCCCACCATCACCAACGACGGTGTGTCCATCGCCAAAGAAATCGAGCTCGAGGATCCCTACGAACGGATCGGCGCCGAACTCGTCAAAGAGGTAGCCAAGAAGACTGACGATGTCGCTGGTGACGGAACCACGACAGCGACCGTTCTCGCCTGGACGATGGTCCGCGAGGGTCTGCGCAACGTCGCAGCGGGTGCAAACCCGATGGCGCTCAAGACGGGCATCGAGGCCGCAGTCGACGCAGCGGTCGGAGCGATTCACGACGCTGCCGTCGAAGTCGACACCAAGAAGCAGATCGCCCAGGTGGCGTCGATCTCCTCGGCTGACCCCGAGATCGGTTCGACAATCTCCGAGGCGATCGACAAGGTCGGTAAGGACGGCGTGATCACCGTCGAGGAGGGCACGTCGTTCGGCATGGAGATGGACCTCGTCGAGGGCATGCGCTTCGACAAGGGTTACCTGTCCCCGTACTTCGTAACCGATCAGGACCGCATGGAAGCGGTTCTCGATAAGCCATACATCCTCCTCGTCTCGGGCAAGATCTCCAACGTTCGTGACCTCGTACCTGTGCTCGAATTGATCATGAA
>CAXMRH010000049.1:0-10911 GCA_964196045.1 uncultured Chthoniobacterales bacterium
CCGGCTGGGGCTTGGAGACGAACGGCCTCGAGGGTGACGTCGACAATGCTGATGAAGCCTGGTATCGGAGGCACCATATTGTCCAGGTACACGTGCACGGTGTTGCAAGGCACCACGATCAGTTCGGCGCCACTTTGTCGCAGAGCTGCGATTCCTCTTTCAAGCCATGGTGTCGGGTCCTGCCCACCACGCAAGATCGCATCCTGACGGCTTGGCACAGTCGGATCAGCCCAGATGACTACTCTGAGGTGATCTTGGTCAGCAACGGCAGGCGTGTTGTTGACGAGTTTGTTGTAAAAGTCGACGGTTGCCGCAGGCCCCATCCCTCCCAGCACGCCGACGACTCGAGATGGCGTCGACAGGATCTCACCCATCAACGTTTGCAAGTGCGGCATTCGGATACGCGAAGAGCGCCGGGGATCCACCGGTGTGGACTAGTAGTACGTTCTCTTCGGGCGCGAACCGCCCCGCTTGAATTAGACCGATCAGCCCGGCTGCCGTCTTGCCGGTGTATACCGGGTCAAGCAAGACGCCCTCCAGGCGTGCGAACAGCTGAATCGCCTTGGTCATCTCCCGAGTCGGCAACGAGTATCCGGCGCCGACATAAGAATCGACGACCTCGACCTCTGATGCTGGAATATCGGTGCGTGCACCAGCCAGGCTGGCTGTCTCGTTCGCAAGTGCGAGGATCTTGGCTTCCTGGGCATCTCGGTCCGCTCGCACGCTAATGCCGATCACCGGAATACCGCTTTGATTGCTCGACAGGCCTGCGAGAAGTCCAGCGTGCGTGCCGCCCGAACCGCTTGCACAAACGACATGGTCAAAAGGAAGACTCGTCCTGAAGCTCTGGGCAAGGATCTCTTCTGCACAAGCGACGTATCCCAGCGCCCCAAGAGGATTCGATCCACCACCGGGAACGATGTATGGGTGCCCCCCTGCCGAGCGCACTTCATCCGCCATGGATTCCATCAGCGAGATGATGTCAACACCGAGTGAGACGACATCGATTCGGCTAGCCCCAAGCAGATTGAACAGCAGGTTGTTGCCACTTCCGTCTGGGTCGAACGAGTCAGGGACACGCTCCTCAAGCAACAACTGGCACGAGAGACCCTCCTTTACCGCTGCGGCAAGTGTGAGTCGGCAATGGTTCGACTGCACGGCGCCGGTAGTAATGATGGTGTCCGCGCCCTGAGAGAGAGCGTCTGCCATGAGAAACTCGAGCTTGCGCGTCTTGTTTCCGCCGCCGGCCAGGCCGAGCATGTCGTCTCGCTTCAGATACAGGTTCGGCCCGCCGAGATGCTCGGTCAATCGCGGTAGGAAGTCGATAGGCGTCGGATCGACGGTGTAGCGGCGGCGGGGGAATTTTGCCAGGTTCATGGTCGTGCTCATTTCTGTTTTGGAAGTGATCCTCCGGGGTACTAGCCCGACACCACATCGTCAGATATTTTCTACGCGGTTCTTGCAGGGCCTCGGTCAAGTAGTGCCACAAGCCGATTGGCCTGCCCTGCGACGGAGGCGTCAGCGGACAAAACGTTGAGAGCATTGGACACCGACGACGCCATGTGTGCCCAGCTTGCGTGAGCGGCTGAAGCGGGATCTCGATCGCGTATTGCGTTCGTCACTTTCTTGTGCTGACTAGCCCAGATCGAGGGCAAGACCTGATCGCCCCAGGCCTCTTCGCGGCTCTGACTGAACTTGTCCGACGCGGCGATTTCGATCAGGTTTATTGCCGCCACGCGCAGAAATTGGTTCTGGCAGACCGCTGCAATACCTCGGTGGACGAGAAGGTCGGTTTCAGCTTGAAGTGTTGGTTCATGGACTGCGACAAGCATTCCCTCGATGAGGGCGTCCACTTCATCCAGCTTGTCTTGATCGGGATTCTCTGCTGCGACGGCCGCAACTTCAGGTTCTATCCTGAGCCGGGCTTCGAATAGATCAAGTACTGTTCGGCTCGAGCCGTCGAGGTGATTCGCTGCGTCGCGCGTGCTTGCTGGAGTACTTCGCACAACACGGTTGCCTGACCCACGGACAGACTCGATGTAGCCAACGAATTGCAACGCGCCGAGAGCTTCGCGTACAGAAGGCCTGCTCACCCCGAATGCCTTCGCCAACTGGATCTCCGGGGGTAGTTTGTCGCCGACGGCGAACTCCCCGGCTTCGATCTTCGCGAGAATTTGCTCGGCGATTCGTGCCGAGATTGAGCGGTTTGGTGTGAGTGGTTCAATACCGGACATCTGAGTTTTACCTTCAGCTAGGGCACCCGTGCGGTATATTTGCCTTGTTGTCTGACAACATTACACTGGTGCAATGCCGAGTCAAGCTACGGGATCAAACTCGAACTCGGCGCCTGAGCGCACGCCGTCGGGAGAGTGCGTAGGAGGAACGTGACCTTCTGCTCTTCTGGCGCAACAACCATCGATTTATCGTGTGAGCGAACAACAACGCGCTGGAGGTACGCACACATGAAGGTCGACCCCATCGTCATCGGGTACGACGCATCGGAAAACGCGAGGCTCGCCCTCGATGCAGCGATCGATCTCGCCTCCGACTCGGGTGTAGTGCACGTGGTGACGGCCCACACGGCAGCTTCAGAGGAGGAATCTCTGAGACAGGCGAACCAACTGCCCGGCGAGTACAAGAGCAACGTCGACCCTCTCGCGGGTCCGAGCGGCAGTCTCCGCTTCGCTGAGAAGATCCTCGAGAAGCGTGGTGTTGAACACGTTGGCCATCTCGTCGAGGAACACCCCGCGGCCGCGATCCTCGACGTAGCGGACGAGGTCGACGCAGACCTGATCATCGTTGGTAGCAGAGGGCTCGGGCGAGGCACGCGTTTCCTTCGCGGCAGCGTCTCGACTCGAGTTGCCGGCCACGCAAAAACGAGCTTCATGGTGATCCACGAGAACAGCTGAACCGATTCGTTCACTTCGTCAGACCGGTACGGCAGGGTTCAGATAGTGTTCGGAATTCGCTATCGCTCGGCCTCACAAGGAGACAAGATGTCACTCTTCGTCATCATCCACGGAGCATGGGGTTCGCCCGCTGAGATGGACCCAGTGCGCGCTCCATTACATGCCGTTGGGCACGACGTAATCGCGGTCGACCTTCCGTGCACCATGGCTGACGCAACACTCGGCGACTACGTGGTTGCCGTCGATGCCGCAATTCCGAGGGACCGTTCCGACATCGTCTTGGTCGGCCACTCGTTCGGTGGCTTCACTGTGTCAAGCGTTGCTGCAGTTCGGCCAGGAATCCCGGTTGTCTACGTGGCCGCCCTTATCCCGCAGCCCGGTTCATCGTTGGTCGACCTCGTCCTGGGCGCCGACCCGTTCACTGACGAGCCCGACCTCGATACGGCGCTAGCTGGCTTCGGTGGCACGGTCGACGCAGCCGAGCCCGGCTGTTGTGCGCTCAACATCGAGGCGCTCGTCAACGAAATCGCCCCAGCCGAGCAGGAAACCAATCGCCAATACCTGCGATTGACGCAACGGTCGCAAGGCATCGCCGCCATACGCGAGAAATGGGAAGGAACGCTGCCAACGGACCGATCGATCACGTATGTCCTCACCACCGCGGACACGATGGTGCCCCCAGATGACCAACGAGCGATGGCCGAAGGTGTAGGTGCATCGATCATCGAGATCGATTCAGACCACTCCGCATTCGGCGAACAACCGGAGCAGCTCGCGACGATCCTCGCGGGCTGCACACCCGATTAACCGCCGCCGACCACAACTGAGCGGGTGGGGACAACCCCACCTCCAAGAAGCCGGTGTGCCCCAGTGACTCGGAACCGCCCTGGGGGGAGGCTGGAGTCATGTACGACAACACTGCAACAATCCAGCGTTCCGATTGTCCCCCTCACCGAGATCTCACCCGCCCAATCACGGCCGAGGCGGCAGTCGAGTTTCACAACGTCACACGTACTTACGGATCCCGTCACACTCATGTAGTCGCTCTGGACAACGTGACCGTCGCGTTCCCAGCAGGTACCTGGACGGCCGTCATGGGCCCGTCAGGTTCAGGAAAGTCGACCCTCCTACATTGCGCTGGCGGACTAGAACGGCCCACAAGTGGTCAGGTGGTGATGGCTGGCAGGGACATCACCGACGCCTCCGAGGGTGAGCTCACTCAACTACGCCGAACCGACGTTGGCTTCGTGTTTCAGAATTTCAATCTCATCGCATCGCTTAGCGCTGAGCGCAACGTGGCCATGCCGCTGCGGCTAGCCGGACGGAAGCCCTCGCGTCGAGACGTACAAGACGTCCTCGCCAGCGTCGGTTTGGCCGACCGTATGCGGCATCGTCCTCGAGAGCTGTCGGGCGGCCAACAACAGCGAGTTGCGATCGCGAGAGCCATGGTGACCAGACCCACGGTGCTACTCGCCGACGAACCAACCGGCGCCCTCGACTCCAAGACCGCTCGCACCATTCTCAGCATGCTTCGCTCAATGGTCGATCACGACGGCCAAACAATCGTGATGGTCACACATGACCCCGTCGTAGCCGCGAGTGCTGACGAAGTGCTGTTCCTGTCCGACGGACAGATTGTCGACCGGCTCACGAGCCCCTCGGCCCGAAGCGTGGCCGATCGTCTCGCACGACTCGAGGACTGACGCAATGTATTTCACATCACTCACGACCCTCCGCGATCGGTGGCAGCTATTCGTCGGTGCCGTCGTCACCATTTGTTTCGGCGTCGCCCTCGTCCAGGCATCGCTACTCACCCTCATCGCCGCCGCGACCCCGACCATCCCCAGTGGCTTGTCATCCACCGATGAACTCCTGCTTCGCGATGGGTATTCGGGTGCTACCGCCCTCATGGGCATGCTCGTCGGCATCTCTGCGTTCGTGGCGGTGTTCATCGTCGGTTCCACATTCGCGTTCACCGTTGCCCAACGCCGTCGCGATTTCGCCCTTCTGAGACTGATCGGCGCGAGCCGACGTCAGGTTCGCCGCCTGCTGTTCGGCGAAGCCGTGGTTCTCGGCGCGCTGGGAACAACCCTTGGCGTGTTCCTCGGAACGGCAGTAGCTCATTATGAAGAGAGAATGCTGGTCGACCTCGACTTCGTACCCCCCGGGTTCGAAGTTGAGTGGCGGCCGTGGATCATCGCTGTCTCAGCCGGTGTCGGCATCGGTGTTGCGATATTCGGTTCGCTAGGCGCAGCCCACCGCGCCGGTCGAGTTCGTCCCATGGCTGCATTGAGCGAGGTCGGCGTCGCTGACAAAGTGATGACGCTTCCACGCTGGCTGATCGGGCTCACCGCACTCTCTGGCGCCATCGCCATGATCATCGTCGCCTCGGCAGTCGGCGGTGAGGGCGCCCTTGCCTTATCCATATCGGTGTGCCTCGTACTCGTCATCGCGCTCAGTGCGTTGGCCCCCGTGATCGTGCCAGTGGTCGCAGGGGTGATCGGGCTCGTGTCACGGATAGTTCTTCCCCGGAGCCGCCTCGGCGAGTTAATCCGCAGCAATCTGCGCAGTGGAGTTCGTCGGAGCTCGTCGACGGCCGCCCCCATCATGATGTTGATCGGCCTGACCGTCGGTTTGAGTGGAGCGATGGACGTGATGGGGGCCGGGTCCCAGGCCGAAACGATCCAGACCCTCGACGGCGATCTGGTCGTGACGGCGCCCGAGGCAATCGGTGACGAACTGGCTGCGATTCCGGGCGTCGACGTCGTGTCCGAAGAGGTGCCCGTCGTCGTTGGTGTTCAAGACGATCCCAGCGGCTCACAATCGTTCGTGGCCGCCATGGCCCTCGCCATTGACCCGGAAACCTATGTGCAGACGCACCGCGTCCACGATGTCGACGGAGATCTCCAGGCGTTGCATAGCGACACCGTTGCCCTGTCTCGGAGTCTGGCGGGAGAGCTCCAGGTAGGGCTTGGCGACACCGCCATGCTTCGGATCAACGGCGTTGAGCGTGGGCTGCGAGTCGCAGCCACGCTCCCCGCCTCCCTCGTAACTCCCGAAATCTTGTTGCCGCTCGATCTCACACCTCCCAGTGAGTCCGAGCATCGATACATCGTCCAGGTCATGTCGCCCGATGTGGCCGACATCGTCGTCGCGATTGCCGCGGCATCTCCAACGGCCGAAGTTTCGACGATGACCGAGTGGATCGGCGGGTACACCGACGCCCAGGAACGCATGAGCCGCCACATCATCGTTGCCCTCGTGGGACTCGCGGCCCTCTACACAGCGATCGCCATGGCGAATGCCGTCGTCATCGCCGCCGCTGATCGTCGGGAAGAGTTCGCCATCGCCCGACTCACCGGACTGAGCCGGGCCCAGGTGGTGCGCACCGCTCTGTGGGAGTCGCTGACCGTTGTCGCCGTCGGCACCGTGCTTGGCGGACTGGCCGCCGGGGGCACAGTGCTCGGCGTGAGCCGTGCCGTGTCCGACATCGTCGGCACCCGAGTGGTATCCGCACCCTGGTCACTGTTCGGTGCGGCCGCCGTCGGCGCCACGCTGATTGTGGGGGTAACGACGGTGCTCACGGCCCTCGCCACCACGCGTGACAAACCCATTGCCGTCGCCGCAGCCCGCCAATGACCAGAGCGGACCACCCAACGTGGCTGACACCTTTCAGTGCAACGGACCCGTCCCAGCAACAAAAGCTGTGAGATCATGACCCAGATAGCGAACGGAGACCAAACATGGCGCCGGATTTCGATACGTCATCCGAGGAGCTAGAGGGGATTGTTTGTCCGTTTCACCTGGCGGCGGTGAACCCAGAGGGTGCCGTTGGGCCAAACGCTCCCGACCCGATTAAACCGAATCAGCGGAACAGTTTGACCTTGCTGGCCAAACATGTGGGTTTCCACGCTGAAATCAAAGGCGCCAAGTCGGTGGCGGTTTCACTGATCGCCGTGCTGGGCGTCGGTGGAGTGAAGGGCAAGCTTCGAAACCTGTTCACCTGGTCCTACAACCCCAACGAATTGGCAAGCGCCGAGATCAACAAACACCCACAGAACTCGGGGATTCTGCAAAGCAATGACACCGGGTTTAGCGAAGAACATTTGAACCGATTGCTCGACGAATTTGGCGGAATGTACACGCCCGCAGCCGGAGGAAAGCCCGAG
This sequence comes from uncultured Chthoniobacterales bacterium, assembly GCA_964196045.1. Lineage (GTDB taxonomy): Bacteria > Actinomycetota > Acidimicrobiia > Acidimicrobiales > SHLQ01 > SHLQ01. The sequence continues at coordinate 7,079 of CAXMRH010000049.1, forward strand.
CCCGGCGTTTCGAGCCAAGAACTCGATGACTACCTCGACGTCATCGCAACCGAGTCGGGCTTCAGTGAACGAAAGCAGGGCTTCAACCGCAAATTGGCCAACGCCGAACTGCCCGCCGCTAACCGGGCCTGGGGAACGAACGGTGAAAATGGTGTTCGATATCTAAGCGAGTCCACGCTTCGGTCCTTGTACCAACATCATCGCTACCCGGTTCGTATGGCGCAGCCAGAGACTTAGACCTGATAACGAGCCGCCCGCCAGACGGTCGGCGATCATTTCCAGCTTGTCGAGGTCGTAGGGGGCGTTGATGACGAGGGTCCGAGCGGTCACGTCCAGGTGTTCGAGGTAGTCCTGCTCGCCACCAAGCGGATGACGAAAGTCGAGCCGATCGAAGACCGGGATCTCGAAGCCTGAGCTCGGTTGGGCTTCACGGGCCCCGGCGACGCCCGCTTCGAGTGCCTTCCCGGCCCGAATGTTCACCCCGTCCGCGATCTGCACGGCTAGATCAATCATGCGCGGGCCGCTGGCTCCGACGACGACTGGCGACCGCCTCCTGCTCCCCTGCCCTGGATGTAACGTCCGCCGCCACGAACGGTACCTACTCGGGGTGCACTCGGGGTGCAGGCGTTGTTCGTCGCCGGAGCTGCGTTGTTGTACTTCTTGGTCCGCGGACTCACCGAGGCCAACGCGGACGTAGCGATCGCACACGGTATCACCGTCACCTCTCTCACACGTCTGGACGAGATGGCAGCGAGGGCGTCCTAACATGCGCTCCTATGTCGAATCCAAACAAGAAGATCATCGTCATTGGTGGTGTCGCCGGTGGTGCCAGCGTTGCCGCCCGGCCCGTCGGCTGTCGGAAGAGGCGCACATCACCGTGATCGAACGCGGCAGCTTCGTCTCGTACGCGAACTGTGGGTTTCCGTTCCACATCAGTGGGGAGATCGAAGACCGCCCTTCGCTCCATTCCCGACATGGATGCTGTGATCGAGTGGAACAACAGGGTCCGGCCGCGGCACGCCACCGTGGTGGGCGCTGGCTACATCGGACTCGAGATGGTCGAGCAACTCACACACCTCGGTATGTCGATCACGCTCATCGAGGCCGCCCCGCAGATTCTCGGGGCCGTCGACGAGGACATCGCGTTCTGGCCGCATCGGCAGCTCGAGGATCGCAACATCGATGTTCGGATTGGCGCCATGGCCGTTGGATTCGAAGAGCCGACGGAGGCCGAAGACGCCCGGGCCTCGACCGTCGTCCTAAGCGACGGCTCGCGGCTGCCGACCGACCTCGTGATCCTCAGCATTGGTGTGAAGCCCGAGGTCGAGCTGGCTCGAACCTCGGGCGTCGATGTCGGCGAGTTGGGCGGCATCCGGGTCAATCAGCACATGCGTACCAGCGACGAGCACATCTGGGCAGTCGGCGATGCGATCGAGGTCCAGAACCCCGTCACTCATGACTGGTCACTTCTTCCGCTCGCCGGACCGGCCAACCGCCAGGGACGAGTCGCGGCCGACAACATCATGGGCCGACCCTCTCGCTACCGCGGAACGTGGGGCACCTCAGTCGTTCGGGTCTTCGACCTCACGATCGCGGCGACGGGCCTCAACGAGAGGCAGCTCCGACGGGCCGGGATCACCTTCGAGTCCGTGCACGTGCACCCCCTTTCTCACGTTGGCTACTACCCCGGTGCCGAGCTGTTGGACATGAAACTGGTCTTTTCTACCGAGGACGGGACGATCTATGGAGCCCAGGTCGTTGGCGACGAATCGGCTGCCCGCCGGATTGATGTCCTTGCCACCGCAATTCAGGGCGGCATGTCGGTCGACGATGTTGCTCAACTCGAGCTCTGCTACGCCCCGGCATACGGCGCTCCGAAGGACCCGGTGAATCTCTTGGCCATGGCAGCTCGCAACGTCGTCAACGGCGATGTCAGCATTGCCCATTGGCACGAGGTGGATGTTCTGGGTGAGGGCGAGGTTCTCCTGGACGTCCGTAGCGCGGAAGAGCGCGAGGTCAGCGTGATTCCCGGCTCGGTGCACATCCCCCTCGATGAGCTCCGAGATCGTCTCGATGAGCTCGACATGACGAAGCAGATCATCGTTCATTGCTTCTCAGGCCAGCGCTCCTACTTCGCCTATCGGATGCTCCGGCTTCGCGGTTTCACTGTGCGCAACCTCACCGGCGGGATCCGAAGCTGGCAGGCCGCCCACCCCGACCGAGACCGCCAAAAGCCTGCGACTGAACACATAAGCGCACTAGCCAAGTAGCCGCTGCTGCCAGCTGCGTCGCTCGCTGAGGCGGCGATTCAGCGGTGAGATCAGGGGACGTTGGTCTCTGTCAGCGCGCCCGTGGACGCTGCAGGATAAACGTACGGATCGTTCAGCGAAAGAGAGCAATCATGAGCAAGCGAAAGATCGTCGTTGGTGTCGACGCATCACCGAGTTCGGTGCACGCGCTTCGCTGGGCGTGCCAGCACCATCGAGACGGTGATGAGATTGTTGCTGTACTGGCATGGGACTACCCAACACTCTCGTTGATACCGCCACCGCCCGGGACCGCATCACGTCCAGGGGGTTCGCTGAGCGACGTTGCGAACGAGACCCTGCGACGAGCCGTGGCCTCCGCGACCGCGAACTACAACGTGCTGATCACGAAGGTAGCGATCCAAGGATCGGCAGCGCACTCGGTCCTCGAGACAGCTGAGGACGCAGACTTGATCGTTCTGGGGACCCGCGGTGCGGGCATAACAAAGGTCCTACTCGGAAGCGTCAGCCGCCGCGTTCTCCATCAGGCGAAGATCCCTGTCGTCATTGTCCCCGACGGGGCACCCCTCGACTATCACGCCAAGATCGCCGTTGCCGTCGACGGTTCAGACCACTCGTTGGCAGCGCTGCGTTGGGCGCGAGGACTCGACGTCGAGCAAATCGACGTAGTCCACACGTGGCACCCGATGCGTTCGTACTCGCCATACATGGCTCCGGTCAATGATCCGGACCTCGTAGTTAGAGCGAACGAAACTATCGATCGCGTCATAACCGACGCACTCGAGGGTCAAACCGATGAGCGGCTACACACATCGGTGATCGGCGGAGATGCACGCACCGTTCTCACCGACCCGGATTTCGCACCCGGACTGTTGGTGATGGGATCTCGAGGACTCACCGGCCTAGTCGGAGCGATCATCGGGAGTGTGACCGACTTCGTTGCGGCACACAGTGCCGTCGCTGTGGCCGTGATTCCTGGGAGCGACAGCTAACGGTCGGGTCAGGGCGCAGAACCTGGTAAGCACCAGAGATGGAACAGCACCAAACAGGACCCGGCACCACAGCATGGGCGGTCGACCTCGACGAGGCGATCACCTGGCTGCGCGAGCTTTCGGTCGAGGAGCTCGTCGCTCAAGGTCTGAGCGTGCACGGGACGTTCGATGAAGTAGATGATCCGGTCCTGCTCGGACCCGGGGGAGAGCCGATCGAGTCATGGCGCCAGGGGCATCCCTACGACGAACGCATGTCGAAAGAGGAATACGAAGAGACAAAGCGCCTCCTACAGATCGAGCTCTTGAAAGCACAGACCTGGCTCGCGGAGACCGGACAGCGCCTCGTCGTCGGCTTCGACGGACGCGATGCCGCCGGGAAAGGCGGCACGATCAAGCGCTTTATCGAGCACTTGAACCCGCGTGGGATGCGGGTGATCGCGCTCTCTGCACCGACGCAGCGTGAACGGGGACAATGGTTCTTCCAGCGGTACGTCGCTCACCTACCGACGGCTGGTGAGATAGTCCTCTACGACCGCTCATGGCACAACCGTTCGGTCGTCGAGCCCGTGATGGG
>CAXMRH010000050.1:0-2886 GCA_964196045.1 uncultured Chthoniobacterales bacterium
GGGCTCGCCGGCGGACGATGATCGCCCACACTTTGAAGAACTCCGCCGCAGCCCCTTGGATGAGCGCGTTTCGAGCGAACCGGCCGCGACCAGCAGCGACAGAGCGGGCCTTGTCGATGTCGCCTTCGACGGATGGATCGACCCACATCCGGATGCGACGACCGCCGGTGGTGAAGATGTCATTGCCCAAGCGCCCCTGCTCGGCGGCTTCTTCGAGCAGGCCCATCGCTACGGGGTAGTTCTTCTGTAGACCGCGCAACGCACCCGCGGATTCGCCCGTCGTCGCTCCATACATCGCGCCGAGGACAGCGACCTTCGCGACGGACCGTTCGACACCGAGTCGCTGTGCGATCGGTTGGTAGAGATCATCATCTTGGGTGGCAGCGATGAGAGCTTGGTCACTCGAGACGGCAGCGAGAACCCGTGGCTCGATCTGGCCGAGGTCGGCGCGGATGAGCAGATGGCCTGCGTCGGCCGCGATCGCCGGACGCATGGGGGTAGGCAGATTGTGTAATCCCGCTGAGGCCGCCATTCGTCCTGCTGCGCCGTCCGAGCTTGACCACGACCCGTGCAGGCGTCCGTCTCGCACGTGCTCGTCCAGCCAGGAGTATCCGTAGGTCGTGGCGATTCGTTCGGCCTTTCGCCACACCAGCAACGCGTCGATCAGCGGCTCGGAGGAACGTAGCTCTTCGAGCCGCCACGCCCGCGTGTCGGGAAGGTCGAGACCCGTCCGGCGAAGCATGGCCTTGACCTCGTTTGGGTTGCGCCGGTTTACATCCTGCCGCGGCTCGAGATGCCGTAGGACTTCCTCATCTCGACGTGCACGTTCTGCGTCTTCCTCGACCCGGTTGTGTGTTCGATCCCCAGCAGCGGAGGCGATGATCGACGTGGCGGTCGACTCGTCGATCGGAAGCCCGTACCCCTCGAGTTCCGTGCAGAGGAGTTCGGCCGCCGACTCCGATCGGGCGGTCGAAATTGCGCGAGCGGGATATGCCCGCTTAGCCAGATGGGTCAGTTGCAATTCGTGTGCGGTGAAGGCGAGGGTGGCCCATTGAGCTAGCCGCTCGGGGGATACGTCCCATCCGCCTGCCACCCACTCGGGTCGAAGGTGGCCGTCGGGCTGCTCCGGATCTTCTGGCTCGTCACCTTCGTCGGTAGGGGCATCGAGCAGTCCGAGCTGACCCATCTTTGGGAGCGACTCGACGGACAGATCGTGGAGCCACGCCCAGCACTCGGGGATCGAGGTCCGCCACCCACCACAAAGGAGGCGATGCACCGTGAGCACATCCCAGCAACGGTCAACTTCGGCTTCGCTGTCAGCCACGACGTACGCGGTGTCGCGGTCCCACCAGATCCAACGAGGAGCGAACTCCTCGTCGAGTTTGCGAAACAAAGCCATAGGTTCTGGCTCGCCGATCGGCCACTGACCGTCCTTCACGGCGAGGCCCAGTCCGACCCCTGGAGCGATTGCGAGTGCGATGGAGTCACCGCGTTCTACTCCGTGAGCACGCAGGGCGCTACTCCACGACGCCCAGATCGGGTCAGCCAACTGGCGTGGCGAAGGCAGCCTCGAAGTACTGCGCGATGTCTCGGAACGTCACGATGCCGACCGATCGTCCGGTTTCGTTGGTCAGCACGAGGTAGCGGTGTCGTTTGGCTGCCATTTCGTGTAGGCCGTCGGCGATGCTGCAGGAGGGCGACGCGGAAGCAAACTCCGCTGCCATGTAGGCCTCGACTGTCTCATCGTGAAGATCTTCGACCCGGCAGGCGACCTTACGGAACACGTCGTGCTGGGTGAACTCACCCACGACGATTCCGCGGTCATCCACGATCGAGATGAGACCACGATCGTGGTGGATCATGAGTTCGCACACATCGAACAGGCTGGTGTCTGCGGTGACCTCGACGGGAACCTTGCTCGGCATCCCATAGAAGTCCACGTAACGAAGTGCGTGTTCCGCGCTGAAGGTGTTGGTCTCGCTCGGCTCGGCCCAGAGATAACGCGAAGCGAGAAGGATGAGGTCGTAGGTGGTGACATTGGCGTAGCGACCGCTGTCGTCGAGCATCACCGGCATGTTCCGAAAGCCGCCGCGCCGCATTGCCCGAAGCGCGTCGAGAGCTGATGCGGAGCGATCGATGACGTGAGGGTCGGGCGTCATGAAGTCGTCGACGTCCATCTCCCATACATCAGGGGAGCGCACGACTCGATTCGTCACGTCATATTCGGTGAAGATGCCTGATATCGACGTGCCATCCATGATGAACGCGCAGCTGGTGCTGGCGTTGGCCATCGCTATGACTGTGTCGTAAACGCTCGTGCCAGAGTCGATGACCACCTGAGACGAGAGCTCGATGTTCGACAACGCGGTGTTCTCGAAGTGACTGACGATGTTCGGCATGGCGGTCCCCGGCTTCCTGTGACACAAAACCTTAGTCGAGCGTCCGAAGGCGCGTTCTGGCGAGTCGATCGCGACGCCCCCGCCCTGTCGGTGACAGCAATTCACAGCAATCTTGGACGACCGCGTCCGCGATCGCCAGTGGGGCCTAGGGTCGCGCTATGGAGTCGCACACGGAGATCGATTCGCTTCTCGAGGGCCAGCAGGTCTACTACCGAGAACGGGCCAGCGAATACGACGACTGGTGGGAACGACGGGGTCGGTTCGATCGTGGACCCGAGCACCGGAAGGCGTGGCTAGCGGAGATCACTCAACTGGTGGCTGCACTCGACGACTTCGCTCCGACCGGCGACGTGCTCGAGCTCGCCGCGGGCACCGGAAACTGGACCCAACACCTAGCGCGCCACGCGGATCACATCACTGCGCTCGACGGTTCGCCCGAGACACTCGAGATCAGTCGGCACAAGCTTGGGGAGCCCAAGAACATCGA
>CAXMRH010000051.1:0-4908 GCA_964196045.1 uncultured Chthoniobacterales bacterium
GAGACGACCAGACGTGGCAGTGATCTCGAGTTCTGCGTTGACGCCGATGGCCGTGAACGTGCCTCCTGCGGTGCTCGAGGCTTGGACCTCAGGGATCGCGTCGATGCTGATGCCGTCGAAGGTCGTGACGTCGGTGTATCGCCCGCTCGAGAACGTGTCGAACGTGAAGGACGGCCAAGGAGGCGTACCTGCGGAGCCGCAGTTCGTGGGTGGATCAGCGGCAGAGAGAGTGGCGACGCCAGCGAGCCCGATCGACGCTGCCAGAAGAGCAACTACAGCCGCTATGCCTACGGCGCTTCGTCGGGCAGAGCGGCAAAGAAGAAACAGGGAACGCATGGGAGCTCCATCAATAGAACACAAGCTGCGGCGGCAGTAGCTCCCTCGACGGTGGATATGGCATTGTGAGACGGGCGAGTGGAATCGCGACGAAATGGGCTACTAGGCCCCGTACATATTCGGTGAGCGATGCCTAGGACGCTGGCGCTGCGTCCCACTTCTCCTGGAGGGTCGCAAATACGCCCTGATCCCAAGAGAACTCGACGGTATTGCCGTCGGGATCGTGCAACATCGTGATGTAGCCAATCGGCGGGGGCATCATGGTTGGAGGCATAGCAAGGCAACCCGCCTTTTCGGCCCGCTCAGCGATTTCATCGATGTCGGAGCGACTCGGCATCTCGACACCAAGGTGCGCAAACGGTGCCAGCGTCGTCATGGGTGCATTGGCGAAGGGGTCCTTGTCCGGGAAGAACTGCGCGAGGACCAACAAGAACGGATTGTTGGTCTTTCCGGGCATACCTAGCCAGGCGCCGAAGCCAGATTCGTCGCCGCGTTTTTCGATGAGCTTGAGAGGTGTGAACGAGTGGAACCAGTCGATGGTTGCGTCGATGTTGCTCACTCGAAGCGCAATGTGTGTCCAGCGCGGTTCTGTGGGATGTAGTTCGTAAGTCGACTCACTCATGGGATTCTCCGTTCGATGATTCGAACCTAGCATGGTCAGTTGGTCAGACCAGCAGATGTTGGCCAGACGAGCTACTATCTGGAGCAATGGTCTGACCAGTGGCCCAAACCACGGCAGCCGGTGAGGCACGATCGGGACGGGAGCGAGAATGTTTGAGGATGGCAATGTCTGAGATCATTTCGACTGGTGAACAGTCCACCGACGAGAACATGTTCGCTCCCATTTCCCGTGAGACGGTGAGTTCGCAGATCCGCACACAGCTTCTGCAACGAATCACGACCGGCGATCTTGCGCCGGGGGAAATGATGCCCTCCGAGAGGGACCTGAGCGAGAAGTTTCAAGTTGCGCGCACCTCGGTGCGAGAGGCCATGCAGGGCTTGGTGTCGATGGGTGCAGTGGAGCGCAGAGGGAACCGCTCGTACGTGGCTGAACACCTACCGGACGTGGTCGTGGGCGGTGGGCTCGACGAGAAATCGTTCGTCGCTGAACTATTCGAGACCCGTCGGGTTCTCGAGGTGCCGATGTTTGCTCTCGCGTGTGAGCGCGCCGATGATGCCGCCCGAGAGTCGGTCCTGGAGTTGGCGCGACGATTCGATGATTCGTTGGAGATCGCCAGATTCCGCCGTCTCGATCGCGAGTTTCACACGACGATCGCAGCACATTGCGGGAATCCGTTATTGATCGAGCTCTACGGCAAGGTTCTCGATCAGCTGTTTCGCTCATCCGAATTCGACACGATGCTCGAAGCCGAGGCGAATAGACCAGAAGTTGAACACCTCATTGCGGTCTCGTCGGCAGCTCACCGGGCGATCGGCCGGGCGTTTCACGAAGGCGACGCGGACGAGATGCGCCGACTGTCCGAGCACCACCTCGATTCGGTCGAGCATGCACTTGTCGATGATCTCGACTGATTTGGTTAGTCCGGTCTGCTGACGCCGAACAGCGCCAGGGCGGCTCGAGCTTCTTCGCTGACCTGGGTTAAGAACACCGCACTGTCCCAGTAGTCCACGCGGTGAGCAATACATCCCTCTACGACCCGGAGCCGTTGGACTCCTCGGACGCGAATCGGTGCAGTGCCCTGCCAGCTTGCGGTCATTGTGTAAAAGGCCGCGACTTCGTCGCCATCAACCAGGAGATGCTCGATCTCGTAGCGCAGATCGCCCATGTCGGCGAGGAACCCGACGAGTCGACCTCGGTAGGTTTCTCGGCCGACACATCCGCTTCCTAGTGCAGCCGTGTGTTCGTTGACGAAGTCGTTGCAGACGTGATCAGCGATGAGGTCGGGGTCACCGGTAGAGAACGAGCGTAGGTATGACGTTGCAAGCTCGGCTGGACTGGAGGGATTGCTGGATTGCGTCACGGGCGTCATTGTAGGATCATCGCAACTGGTCAGTTGGTCTGACCAAGGGAGTATGGGCACATTTCATGACGAACTTCATAGATAGCCCTTCGTTGCAGGGAAGCTGGTATCCGGTCGTCGACGCATCAGATGTCGGTGACGAACCGGTGAGTGTGCGTCTTCTCGGCGAAGATTTGGTGATTTGGCGGGCTGCGGACGATGTGATCGTGGCCGCCCCGGATCGATGTCCGCATCGCGAAGCGCCGCTGTCGATCGGAACAGTCCGAGACGGCGTTCTGGCTTGTGCGTATCACGGTTGGGGCTTCGGGGACGAAGGCCGCTGTGTCTCGGTGCCATCTTCGGGTGAAGGTTCCTCGATCCCGCCGACGGCGCACCTGGGCTGCAAAAAGGTGGAGGAGCGATACGGGTTGGTCTGGGTATGCCCTGGCGAGCCACAGATGTTGATTCCCACGATCGGACAGGACACGGATCCAGCATTCCGCCGGATAAACACTGGCGTTGAGGGGTGGGCGACGTCGACACCTCGACTCGTCGACAACTTCATGGACTTCAGTCATTTCCCCTGGGTTCATACGGGGACGTTTGGGGGAGCGCAGGATCCGTACGTACCGAAGCTCGATCTGGAGCAGCTCGATGAGGACTTCTTCGGCTACATCTACGAGGTGGATGCAGCGAACCCTGAAGAGGCGGTCGCGACCAGTGGAAGTGTGGAGGATGTGGTGCATCGCGTGATGTCCACGGGGTTCGCGCTGCCATTCCTGGTGCGAAGCACGATTCGGTATGCCGACGGGCTCGAGCACATTTTGCTCCTGTGCAGCACGCCAGTTGACAATCTGAACTCGCTCTTCACCTTTGTGGTGTGGAGAAACGACGATCACAGCACCGATGCTCAAGAGATCGTCGCGTTCGATCGGGCCATCGGAGCCGAGGACAAAGCGATGCTCGAGCAGGTTCCTGGCACGATGCCGCTTGGTCGTACGGACCTCGTCAGCGTGCAATCCGACAAGCCATCGGTGGAGTGGCGTCGCCGTTTCGTCGAGATGACCGGTCTGTCGTGAGCCGCGACTTGGCCCACCAAATCCTGTTATGGTCTGACCATCAGTCCACCACGACCACCGTTTCATGATTTCCACAAGTAACCAATGAGGGTTTCGCCATGACCATCTCCGGAATGAACCACGCCGTGCTCTACGTACGAGACTCGAATGCCCACAAAACTTTCTACGAGGATGTCCTTGGCTTCGAGACAATGATCGACAACCCCGGTCAGTTCGCCTTTATGCGTGCGCCAAAGTCTGACAACCATCACGACATCGCCTTCTTCACAATCGGCTCTGGTGCAGCACCCTCCGAAGCCGGATCGAAGACCGTTGGCATGTATCACCTGGCCTGGGAGGTTGGCACGCTCGCAGAGCTGGTTGAGATGGAGGCCAAACTAAAAGCTGCGGGGGTTCTCGTGGGAGCCTCCGACCACGGAGTGAACAAGAGCCTCTATTCCAAAGACCCCGATGGGCTCGAGTTCGAGGTGATGTGGCTCGTCCCACCAGAACACTGGGGAGCCGAGGCCAACCAGGCCATCGTCCGTCCGCTCGACCTGCCAGCCGAGGTCGCCAGATTCTCCGAGCTCATGGGCACGACCTCATGAACTTCGCGGACTCCTATTGCTACTTCTACGACGAGGATGCGTTCGTCGAGACGGATCGGCCTGGATTTCGGCGTCGCGTGGTGACGGGCGATAACCTCCAACTCTGTTTCTGGAGAATCGACGGCGGCGCATCAGGGTCGTTCATGCATAAACACGATGACCACGAACAACTCGGGATCATCGTCCGCGGAGCGCTTGATTTCCGGATTTCGCCAGACAAAGACATCGAACAGCGCGACGTGATCGGAACCAACGAGTTCTACCTCGCTCATCCTGGCGTGTGGCACGGCGACAGTAAATTCATCGGCGATGACGAGTACGGCGAGTGTTGGATTCTCGACGTCTTCGCTCCGCCACGTGACGACCTGAGGATGGTGTAATGACCGACTGGCGAATGGCCGTCGACATCGGTGGGACCTTCACCGACGTCGTGCTTCTCGACGGATCGACCGGCAGTGTTGTCGTCGACAAGACGTTGACGACACCTTCGGCACCGCTCGACGGCGTCCGTACCGGCGTCACTCAACTCCTGGCGAAGGCCGGGATATCGCCGAGCGATGTGGAGGCGCCGATCGTGCACGCGACCACACTCATCACGAACGCTCTGATCGAGGGTAAGACGGGCCGCGCTGGGCTGGTGACCACGAAGGGCTTCGGCGACACACTGCTCATTCGCGATGAGCACCGTTACGACATGTACGACCTCCAGATCGAGTTTCCGGCGCCGCCGATTCCGCGCGACCTGACCTTCGAGATCGAGGAGCGCACCAGCGCGCAAGGCGTGGTGCTCACGGAGCCCACGAACGAAAGCCTCGCTGTTCTGGCCGCCCAGCTACAGGAAGCCAAGGTCGAATCGGTTGCGGTCTGTCTCTTGAACTCCTATGTGAGTCCGGCCAACGAGCAAGTAATCGCCGCGTTCCTGCGTGCCGAGCTCGGAGTGCCGGT
>CAXMRH010000052.1:0-21120 GCA_964196045.1 uncultured Chthoniobacterales bacterium
CGCCGAGTGCTTCGCGCAGGTGTCTGTCGACGTCTTCACTCGTCTCACCTGGAAGCGTGCGGATGTCGACCTCGATCGTTACGTCGTCGGGAATGACGTTCGTCTTCTGCGCTGCTGGCATGTGGGCGACGTTCGGAGAAAACGTTGCGTGGGTGCAGCTGTAAAGGTGGCTCGCGATGCTCGGGAACGGCAGCTCTTCGAGGAACTCATCGATACGTGTGGGGTCGAGCAGCGTCGCCGTCGTTTCTTCGTCGAAGCCGAACCCGTGCACCTGATGTCGCCACAGCTCGTGAAAGCGCGGCGGCGGACGGTACTCAGCGAGGCGCTGGACGATGGCCGCCGCCCGAATAAGGGCGTTGTCGGCGCGGAACGGACGCGACCCGTGGCCTGGTGTTCCACGAACCCGCAGTCGGCGCCACTCGATGCCCTTCTCGCCGACGTTCATGACGATCTGAGGCGCCTCGGGAGATCCGAGATGGAGCCCACCGCTTTCGGTCAACACATAGTCGGCCCGAATCGCATCGGGATCGTGTTCGGCGAACCACGCAGCCCCTGCGCCAGAACCAGCCTCCTCGTCAGCCACGCCGAAGAACAAGAGGTCGCCCTTCGGCGTGAAATTGGTGTCGGCGAGATGGCGAAACGCAACCGCCATCGACGAGGTGAGGTTCAACATGTCAACAGCACCGCGCCCCCAGATCTCACCGTCGATCAGTTCTCCGCCGAACGGATCGTGGGTCCAGCCCGATGGCGTGACCGGGACGACATCGGTGTGTCCCATCAGGCAGAGGCTCGGCGCAGTGGGGTCAGACCCCTCGATACGAGCCACGATGGAGGCCCGATCGTCGAAGGGTTCGAACCGATCGATGTCGAGACCCGTTCCTTCGAGAACCTGGGTGAGAACGTCGGCGTTGCGAGACTCATGCCCGGTATTTTGCGAGCCATCGTTCACGCATTCGTTGCGGATCATGGTCTGCAGTAGATCGATGGACTCTCTTGTGAGCGTCGATTCGGATTCGAGCGCGCCGTCGTGTGCCATGTCGTCAGTCTGTCAGTCGTTGCGTCACGCCTCGACGATGACGACGGACTCGAGGAGCTCACCGCGACTGAGGGGTGCGGCAGGATCCCGACGTTCGATCGCCTCGAGCACATCGTCGCCGGAGAGTATTTCGCCGAACACGACGTGGAGACCATCGAGGTGTGTTGCCGCATCGAGGGTAATGAAGAACTGGCTCCCGTTCGTGTTGGGTCCGCCGTTCGCCATAGCGAGCAGACCGCGGCGGTCGATCGGCGTGAGCCCGGTCTGTTCGTCGTCGAAGGAGTAGCCGGGGCTTCCCGTTCCGATGCCCGTTGGGTCACCTGCCTGGGCCATGAAGCCCTCGAGGACGCGGTGGAATCGGGTGCCGTCGTAGTAGCCATCTCGGGCAAGGCTCACAAACGAGTTGACGGTGATGGGTGCGTCCTCCTCGAAGAGGTCGATCACGATCTCGCCGTCATCGGTGGTCAGGATGGCTTGATAGTCGACGCCCTCGTCGAGCTGGTTGGGTGGTGCGGAGGAGTAGGCGGCGTTTCGAGTTGCCGGGTCAACACCCGCGAGTTGGCCCTGTCCAGACCATGCAACGAAGTCGCTGGGGATCTCTTTCGGAAGCCCCGAGTCGTAGACCGATGTGCAGTCGACGAGAAGCTCCTCGAGACCTTCGGTGGGACCGGCGCTCGTGATGAGGTCGTTCCAGAAGGAGTCGAGGAAATCGTCATCGATGCCCGCAGCGAGGCACTCGCGGTCGATCTCCGACACGAAACCACTGAGCTGTTCTCCGTTGGCTGCAAGCTGGTTTGCCACATTCTTCGAGCCAACACATTCCCTCGATGCATCGATCGTCGATTCCTGGGCGCCTTCTGGCACCGGGAACCCCACGGACAACGCTGCGAGACCTGTGTACGCAAGATCCCCGGTCTGCGCCCTGTCTAATTTGGCGCCGACGCACTCGGAGAACGCGACCACCGAGGCCTCATCCGAGGCGCCGGCGAGGCCAAGAAGGGAGGCATTCAACACGTCCACCGACACACAGCTGTGGACTGACACAGCGAGGGCGGTGAACGCCTCCGGCGTGAATTGAAATCCTTGCGTTCCCGCGCCGTTGAACACTGCGGTGAGCTGCGTGTCTCCGTCGGCGTCCTCCACAAGGCATGTCAACTCTTCGCCTGCGATGTCGGAGCCGGTGAGAGATGATGCCAGCTGACGCACACTTTCCGGGTTGGCGGGTCCATCGGTCGAGGGGAGGGTTGCCGTGTCGCTGCTGCCGTCGTCGGACGTCGAGTCGGAGTCGGCATCACTTGAGCTGCACGAAATCGCGAAAAGTGCGACGGCCATCAGCATTGCGCTTAGCAGTGTCAGTCTGGGCATCGAATAGCTCTACCAGCTGCTTTTCGACTCGCCACCTCAGGAAAGACACTTTTGGAGCATTCCTTACCTGTACGGGACTTCCCCTCGTGACGGTCGTTGGTACCGTGAGACCATGGGGGCAGTCGATGAGGGTGTTGCCGAGACAGCCCTTGCATCGGTCCGCGTCGAGTTCGACCATGGCGAGCCGAACGCGCTTGGCAGCTCTGTGTCTGCTCCGAGCCAGCGCGGTTCGCGTCGAGTGGCGGCTTTTGGCGGTGTCCTAGCAGTTGGGATTGTGGGCGCGTTGATCGGGCTTGGTAGACCGTCTCTAGAGGCCGCTCCGCCCGCGACCACAGCGTTGCCGCAACCTGCGTCGACCGTGTCGGGTCAGGTTCTCGTTGAACGCTTGACCGCCGACATCGACCCGGTGACCATCACATCCATCTCGGCTGTAGGCGACGAGTGGATCGCCGCGACTCGCGATCCCCAGAACCTGCTTTGGTCCAACGACGACGGGCTCACTTGGGCAACCCTCGATGCTCCCGGGCAACCAAGCGCGGTGCTCGCCGTTGGCAGTACAGCGGATGGCCAGCCCCTCGTCCTCGTGAACCGTTCGGCCGACGGCAGCACGAACTACCTCGAGACGCAGGTCCTTAGGGATGGAAGTTGGATCGTCGATCGGGAGCGGCCTCCCATGGCTGAAATCGCCGGCCGAATTCGTCAGACGATGCTCGACGAGGACGCGATCGTGTTGATCGAGGATCCATGGGACCGGCCGGTTCCGGAGGTGAGCGACGCGCTCGCCGACTTCGTCCCCAGGGACGTCGCCGCACAAACGTGCGAGGTCGTGCGAATGATCAACGACGAGGCCGCCGAGTACGAGCTCCGCAGTTGTGATGACAGGATCATCGGTCGAATCGATCGCTCGTTGATCGACATCGGCAGTGAATCCGATGATCGCCTCGCCTTTGCTCAGGAGGTGCTGCGAAGAAGGAACATCGTGTACGTCGCTCGGCCGGGGGAGCCGCTCGCAAAAATCGAAATGGGCCCGTCGCAACTCGTGCTCAGTATGGCGCCCACACCAGACGGGTTCATGGCGTTCATCTTGGACACGGTCGACGTGCTGGACGACGCTAACTTGTTGTACTCACAAGCCCTTGCCGCCCGCCTCGTCCAGTGGGATCGAGAGACGGAATCGTTCGAGGCGGTCGAGACGCCGATTCTCACGTCTGCCTGGGTAGGCAACCGCATCGAGGGCAATACGGACGGCTCGATCACACTCGTGACGTCATTGGGTCTGTACCGCGCGGAAGCGCCCTTCCGAGATTGGGAGCTGCTCACCACCGGCCCAGGGGGGCGACTCTCCCCAGGGCAGGTTTTCAGCTCTGCGCTCTACGGAGATGGGTTCTTCGTCGACGACACCTCGAACGACCTGCTTTTTTGGGCGACCTGTTGTGGCGAATCTGCCTCGCTGGCAAGGGGGTGGCAAGACATCCAGCTGGAGGAGAGTGGATTCCGACGTGTGCTGATCGCCACTGACTCGACACTGCTGTCCTATACGAGAGATGGCCGAACGGTGCTGGCGAACCGATGAGCATCGGCTCACCTGACGAGCGGCCGAGCGCGGTGCGTGTCGAGCTCTTCGAGGACGTATCTATCGCTAGCGATGGCACGGAGATACAAGACCGGCTGGGTTCTAGCAGTGGTCGTTGGCCGGTCGTAGCGATGGCCGTTGGCGTCGTCGGGCTCGTCGCCGGGTTGTGGTGGCTTGCAAGCCTCGGAACCGACGAATCACCTGACGGTAGTAGGGGCGAGCTTCCCGAGATGGAGCGAGTGGGCGATCTCGAGGCTGAAGAGAACTCCGAGGTAGCGGCGACCGGAGCGGCGGAGTCGTGGTCGGAGTTCACCACGGACATCACTCACGTAGCCATGAGCCCGACTGGGCTGATCATCGCGGGAGATCGCGTTTCCGAGAATGGTCCCGGTCTCGTCGGTCCCGAACTACAGACCACGCTCAGTGGGTCCGAATGGCGAACGCTTCCGTTGTCCGAGACTGCATCGAGCATCGCCTCTGGTGAGCGCGTTGTGGGGCTATCCAACGACGGTGGAACGGGTTTGTTGTTCACGACCACTACGAGTGCAGCGGAGGGGACCACGGACCTTGTGATCTACAGCGCGACCGGCCTCCCAGATGTGTGGAAGGAACGGAACCGGGTGCTCGTGAATGGTTTCGTCCGGACGGTGACCGCCCGGGCCGGCCGCTGGGTCGCAATCGTGGACGATCGGGCACAGGCAACGACGAGTGTCCCCCCGATGCGGACGACCGTGCTCACCGGCCTCATTGATGACCCGACGTTCGAACATACAAGTGTCGCTCCCGACGAGTTCGTGAGCTCATTTGCCGCGACGGAGAACGGCTTTATTGCCATCGTCGTACGCCTGCAATTGCAAACATTGTCTGATGATGGGCCGACTCCGCAGCTACGTGAATGGACGACGGACGGGTCTTGGGAAGTCGTCGAAGCGGATCTCTCGGTATCTCCCGGGGCTGCGCCCGCCCGAATCATCGATGCCGGGAGCAGCGGCGTCTTCTTGTCCTTCGGCACTGATCTCTTCACCCGGTCGAGGTTGCCTCCCGAGTGGGTTGTCGCGGCGTCGGGGCGAGCCGTGGTCGGAGGAATCAAAGATGGAAACTCTCCGGAGACGACACCCGCACTCGCAGGCGAGGGGTTCATGATGACGGATACAACGGTGGGCCCAGCGAGCAGGATCTGGCTGTCGGGGACTGGTGATCTCTGGCGGCAACACACGCTCACCCGAGATGCACGAAACCTGAAGCTCTTGAAGATCGTGGACGGCGTGGCGCTGGTCGCTGCCGTGTCAGATGGAGTGCCTGGTGTTCTTCGGATCGATCTCAACGCACGAACTGGGTCGGGGCCAGTTGCGCGCGCACCGGCTGTTAGCGAGCAGAGGGTCGTGGACGGCGAGTGGAGCACGCCGCTGTTCTCGACTTCGCTTCTCGATGGGCGAGGGTTCCTCGGCCTGACCAACAGCAAGGGGCAGATCGCTTTGTTGAGCTCCTTTGATGGCTTCTCTGTTGAGTCCGAAACCCCGACCGACTTTCCCTTCGGCTACTTCGTCAACAACATGGAAACGACGGAAGCTGGATATCACGTCGTCGGTCATCTGGGGCTGTTCGAAGACGCCGTCTTTACCTCGAGCGATGGAATCACGTGGGATCGCTTCGAGATCGATCTTCCGGAAAACGGGGCGACGGCATTGCAGATCAACCACTTCCATCGCACTCCCACTTCTGCGGCGATGGTGGGATCGCTCGGCTGGGCGGATGATCTCAGCCGGACCGAGCTCGCGGCGATGTGGTGGGATGCGACTGGCGAGCAGCAGGTCATTCCACCAAGACCATGCGGCGACGGGTTGGACGCGTGCACCATCACGAGCCTCCTCGCAGTCGAGGATGGCGTCCTGGCCACTCACGGTCTCGATGGGACGGCGGGTCTGTCGAAATGGACTCTGGAAGAGGGGTGGGAGCTGATCGTCGAGTTGGCGCCGGTCGCACTCGACAGCGCGAGGTTGTTCGCCAATGGTGGTGATGCAGCGTGGTTCCTGGGTTCACAGCGGATCGTTCGAAGCGACGACAACGGCCGGACATGGAATCTCGGGACCGAGACGCCGCCTGGCGAGGCGGGGCGATTCATCGCGGTCTCGAGTTCGGGATTGGCGTCGGTGTTTCAGACGGAGACCGACCTGTGGTTCCGGTCTTCGGGCCTGTGGCAACGGTACGAGCTTGGTGATCTGGAGATTGGGCGGTTCCTCGCGATCACTGATCGGACAGCGCTTTTCAGCGGCCTCGCTCCGTCGGGCAAGGTTCTGATCCGACTCGGCTCTGCCTGATCGGTCTTACTAGAACGTCATTACAAGGACGATCATCACAATCAAGACGGCCACGGCCAGTGCGATCATCGTGCTGATGGCGACATCGCTAGAACTGCGTTTCGCCGCGTCGGCGCCGGCTTGTTCTTCCTCGGATGCGATCGACGCGCCAACGTCTCGAAGTGCGTCAATCACTTCTTCGATGCTCTTGCCCGTCGTGTCGATCGACGTGAATCGTGCGTACGCATCGTGACGTTCCGCGAGAAGTGACCGGATTGCCTGCTCGGGATCAGCCGACTCGGCGAGCAGGGGTCGTGTGCCGAGGCCTTCTTCCGTGAGGCGAGTGAGGATCTCCTCTGGTTCAGCGGTCAGTGTGTAGATCTCCGCGCCGACGAACGAGAGCACGTTCTCCGAGTCGAGCATCGTGCCTCCCCCCGTTGAGATGACGAGGTTCCGCCTCGGCGCTAGCCGGGCCACGACCGTGCGTTCCAATTCGCGGAAGTGCTCTTCGCCGTCGCGTTCGAAGATCGCTGGTATCGGGCCGTGGCCGAGAACGATCTCCTCGTCCGTGTCGATGAATTCTCGTCCGCTTGCGCTTGCGAGGCGTCGAGCGACAGCGGTCTTACCGGTCCCCATGAATCCTGTGAGGACGATGTTGGGTCGATCTTCGAGAGCCACGCCAACAGATTAGGTGAGTGCGGAGCGCACCTCGGTGACAATCCCGGCACTGTCGAGTCCGTAGCGAGCGAGGATCGCGGCTGGCTTGTCGTGAGGAACATACGTACGGGGCATGCCAAGTACCCGAATGTCGCACCGTGCTGCCTCGGCGCCGATCGAGTGGAGGTGCGTTTCGATCTTGTCTCGGAAGTTGTCTCCCGCACCACCGTTTCGCAGCCCGTCCTCGATCGTGATCACGAGCGAATGAGCCGCCGCGTCTTCGATCATGACCGCGTCTGCGGGTTGCACAAGGCGCGGATCCCAGACCGTCGCAGAGATTCCATGGGCCTCGAGGACCTCGGCCGCTTCCAGCGCATCACTGAGCATCTTGCCCACACCGATGATGCACACGCCCGAGCCGATGCGAGCCTTTCGTGCATGAAGCCCCACGCCGATTTCGGCCTCTGTGGCAGAGACAGCCGCCTGCTTCGACCAGCGGATCATCGATGGCCCGTCGGTGCAAAGCTCGACGGCATCGGTGAGCTGAACTTGCAGTTCCTGGTAACTCGACGGTGCAAACACGGTCATTCCAGGAACCTTGGTGAACAGCACCATGTCGAGAAGCCCGTTGTGTGACGGGCCATCATCGCCGGTCACACCAGCGCGATCCAGG
The DNA here is from genome assembly GCA_964196045.1 of uncultured Chthoniobacterales bacterium. Lineage (GTDB taxonomy): Bacteria > Actinomycetota > Acidimicrobiia > Acidimicrobiales > SHLQ01 > SHLQ01. Next base: position 7,602 of record CAXMRH010000052.1, read on the forward strand.
CAGAAGATGACGGGCTGTCGATGTAGGCCTACATCAAGGTTCACTTGGTCGAACGCTCGTGTCATAAAGGTCGAGTAGACGGCCACGACTGGCCTCAGTCCGCCCATCGCCATTCCCGCGGCAGCGGTCACCGCATGCTGTTCTGCGATCCCGACGTCGTAGGTGCGGTCAGGGAAACGTTCCCGGAAGGGAAGTAGGCCGGTCGAGTCCGGCATCGCCGCCGTGATTGCGACGAGCTCGGGGTGTTCTTCGGCGATCTTGATCAGCGATTCCGTGAAGGCCTGGGTGTACGAACCCGCCTTGATCCCAGACGTATCGTGCATGTTCTTGATGAGGTCGTTCTCTGCGGGCGCGTAGCCGCGACCCTTCTGCGTGAGCACGTGCACGACAACCGGGCCGTCGAACTTCCGGGCGTTGAGTAGGGCTTCTTCGAGGCCTTCGATGTCGTGGCCGTCGAAGGGGCCGAGATAGTGAACGCCCAAGTTCTCGAAGAACGCTGGTGGCTCCCACATGTGGCGAATCGCAGCCTTGGTCGCGTGAATGCCACGCTCCAGGTGATCGCCGACCCACGGGATGTTCTCGGCGATCTTTTCCATCTTTGCCTGGCGGCGCATGTAGATCGGATTCGATCGAATTCTCACGAGCGAGTCGGTGAGCATCGACACCGTCGGTGCATATGACCTGCCGTTGTCATTCAAGATGATCGTGACGTGGCTCTTGGCATGGCCGAGGTTGTTGATGCCCTCATATGCCATGCCGCCGGTCAGAGCACCATCGCCGATGATCGCAACGACTTCACGACCTGACCCGAACTCGGAGGCCTCGGCAGTCGCGAGGCCATGGGCATAACTCAGCGCTGTGGACGCATGGCTGTTTTCGATCCAGTCGTGGACGCTCTCTTCACGCGAGGGATAACCGCTGATTCCATCCGGTTGGCGAAGCCCCTCGAACGCCGCAACTCGACCGGTGAGCATCTTGTGGACGTACGTCTGGTGCCCCGTGTCCCACAACATGATGTCTTTGGGTGACTCGAAGACCCGGTGAAGCGCAACCGTGAGCTCTACAGCTCCGAGGTTCGACCCGAGGTGCCCCCCGGTTTTGGACACGGAGGACACGATGACTTCCCGGATCTCCGCGCAAAGCGCGTCCAGTTCCTCATAGCTCAGGTGAGCGAGGTCGTCAGGGCCGCGGATTGACGAGAGCAACATCACCCGCAACGTTACCGCCGGCAAAGCTTCGGCTGACCTGGCGGTCAGGCGATTCTGCTGAGGAATCGTTCCTTGTCGATCTGGACGCGAATGATTCGTCCGGTTCCGACGATGGTTTCGTGGCTCGTTGCGTCGGCTTCAAATATGAGCCGACGGCCCTCAATGCGGGTCAGCGTGGCGGTAGCGGACACCTCTGCACCGACCTCGGAGCCATGCAGGTGATCGAGGTTCACGCGGAGTCCGGCCGTGATCATTCCGACCGGAAGGTGTCCTTCGAGCGCCTTCATCGTCGCCTGCTGCATCAGCTGCAGAAGTCGTGGGGTGCTGAGCACCAAGACCTCGCCGGTCCCGTAGACGAGCGCGGTGTCGGCCTCTGTCACCACCATGGTGACGGTACCTGTCAGCCCGAGTTCGATTCCCACCGACGAGACACTAGGCGTCGCGGTCTCGCGGCGGACAACCGGTCGACGGTCATGACGATCACTTGGGTACATTTGAGTGATGCTCGATGATTCTTTGGTAGCAGCCACCCTCGACACCGCTCTGCTCGGAGGGGCGGACTTCGCAGAGGTCTTCGTTGAAGACAAGCGCAACTCCTCAGCCTTTCTCGATGATGGCAAGATCGAAGAACTCACGTCCGGCCGTGACCGCGGGGCAGGGATTCGAGTCGTCGCCGGAGACACAACCGGGTTTGCCCATACGGCCGATCTCAGCGAGAAAGGTCTGCACACCGCAGCCGAGGCTGCTGCAGCAGCGGCTCGTGGCGGTGGCGGTGGCGTGCGCAAAGTCAGCCTCACGCGTCAGCACGCCAGCCGTGACATCGACGTCGCCGTGTTCCCCGAGACGGTGGCGAAGGCTACGAAGGTCGAACTGCTGCAACGAGCCGACGAAGAAGCGCGGGCGACCGGTGATTCGATCTCGCAGGTCAGCGCACGATACGGAGACAGCCGCCGCAAGATCCTGGTGGCGAACAGCGATGGCCTCCTTGCGGGCGACGATCAGGTTCGCACGTTCTTCTCGGTGAGCTGCGTGGCGCTCGGCGATACGGGAATGCAGACCGGACGAGAGAGCCACGGACGAACGATCGGGTTCGAGATGTTCGATGATCACGACGTCTCATCGATGGCTCGTACCGCGGCAAACCGTGCAATCACGAAGCTCAGCGCAAGGCCCGCACCAAGTGGCTCCCAGACCGTTGTGGTTGGGCCCGGTGGCGGCGGCGTTCTTTTCCACGAGGCGTGTGGTCATGGTCTCGAGGCTGACCTGGTCGCCAAATCTGCATCAGTCTTCGCGGGCCGAATGGGCGAGCAGGTCGCAAGCCCGCTCGTCACGCTCATCGACGACGGAACCATGTCCGCCGAGTGGGGCAACTTCGCCATCGACGACGAAGGCCGCCCAGCGCAACGAAACGTGCTCATCCAAGACGGCGTGCTCACCGACTACATGTACGACCAGATTCGTGCTCGCAAGGAAGGACGACCTTCGTCGGGCAACGGACGACGACAGAGCTACCAACACTTGCCGATGGTGCGGATGACGAGCACCTACATCACCGCCGGAACCGACAATCCAGCCGACATCATCTCATCGACGGAAAATGGCATCTATGTGGCACAACTCGGTGGCGGACAGGTCAACACCGCGACCGGCGACTTCGTTTTCGGAATGACTGAGGCCTATCTGATCGAAGACGGCAAGATCACCGAACCGATCCGAGAAGGAAACCTGATCGGAAACGGTCCGGACGTTCTGAACAAGATCGATGCGCTCGGCGATGACTTTGCAATGGGTCACCCCGGCACATGTGGCAAGGACGGTCAAGGCGTTCCCGTTGGCGATGGCACGCCAACGCTTCGGGTTACAAGCCTCACCGTTGGTGGTACAGCGGGTGGCTGACCTGCTCGGAATTGCACAGAAGGTCCTTGGCTGGTCACGCGACAACGAAGACGTCGAGGTTGTGGCGGTCCACGATCGAGACACCGAGATTCGTGTCTACGAGGGCGAGATAGAACAGTTCACGGCCAGTGAGTCCCATGGTGTCGGGGTTCGGGTCATCGCCGACAACCGACAGGGATTTGCCTACGCGGGATCGCTCGACGAGGACGTCTTGGCGGAAACGCTTGCGGAGGCTCGCGACAATGCGGCCTTTGGCACCCCGGATGAGTTTCTCGGCCTCGCCGCCCCGGACGGAGTTCCGATTCCATCGCTCGACCTCTACGACCAGAGTGTTGCAGATATGCCGACGGATCGGAAGATCGAACTTGCCATCGCGCTCGAGGCTCAGACACGTGCTGGGGATCCAAGGGTCACGGGCATCGAGTCGGCTGACTACGTCGACACCATCAGCGAGAGCGCGTTGGTGTCGAGCGCCGGGCTGGAAATGACCAGCCGCGAATCCGGCTCGTACGTGTCAGTGTCGGCGCTAGCCGAGGAAGATGGCGACACACAGATCGGCTTTGGCTTCAGCGTCGGACGCGACCCGTCCTCCCTCGATATCGGCCGCGCCGCCAAAGACGCTTCCGACCGTGCAACTCGTCTTCTCGGAGCGACGCAGCCTGCAACGGATCGAGTCACGGTCATCTTTGATCCATTCGTCACCGCACAGTTTCTGTCGATTCTCGGCAGCACAATGTCGGGCGAAGCGGTCATGAAGGGGTATTCGCTCTTCGCGAACCGAATGGGTGAGAACGTTGCGTCTCCACTGTTCACCCTCATCGACGACCCGACCAATCGCGATGCCTTCACCGCGTCGGAAGCGGACGGGGAAGGGTTGGCGAGTCGCCGAAACGTACTGGTCGATCAGGGCCAGTTGATGTCGTTCGTGCACAACTCCTACACCGCGCGTCGGATGGACACGGTTTCGACCGGATCTGCCGTCCGAGGGTATTCGTCGGTCCCGGGCGTGGGGACTCGAGCGCTCTACCTCGAGCCTGGCACCGCCTCGCAGGCGGAGCTGATCGCCAACGTCGACAACGGCGTTCTGATCCAGGGAGTCGCGGGAATTCATTCGGGCGTGAATCCGGTCAGTGGAGACTTCTCCACCGGTGCTGAGGGCCTTCGCATCACGAACGGTCAGCTGGGCGAACCACTTCGCGAGATCACGATCGCGTCCACTTTGCAGCGCATGTTGGGCGACATACAAGCCGTGGGCAACGATGTCGACTGGCTCCCAATGTCGGCAGCTGGCGTCAGCTTGGTTATTGCTGATGTCACGATGAGTGGCTCCTAGCTCTCACGAGCCCACTGTTCGGGTCCAACGTGTCACAACTCGGCCCTTGATGCCCATGGAACTGGGGTGTCCGCCTATCGCCTTCAACCCTTAGCGTTCTGGGCGTGCCTGCTGGCAGTACTCAGCTCCTTGGCACCTCTTGGCGCACAAACAAATGCTGCAGCGACATACGACGAGGCGATCGAAGTGGTCACGCTCGAACTCGCCTATAGACAAGAGCTCGCGGCGTTCGAGTCGCGAATTCCCCCGCAGCTTCTCCAGCTGCCGAGCTTGCACGACATCGACAACCTTGCGGCAGACGTCGCTTTGGCCGAGCTCGAAGCCGTCGATGCGGTCAGAGGGCCTGCGGCACTCGAAGCGCTCATTCAGCACAATGTCGTCGTCACCCCTCCCCTAAGGGCTGTCTTGTCGTCCGGTGTTCCGCCAGCACCATCTGGTCTCGACTACCTGCCCTATGTCCGGTCCTATACCGACCTGGTCGTCGCGCGAGTTGCCCTAGATGCACGAGATCTCGACGTCGCCGATGATCGATTCGATCTCTTCGCGTTGCTCCCGGCCGGTTCAATCGATCGAGGAACTCCCCCGGACGTGCTCGTTCAGGGTGACACGGAAGTGGGCGGTGTCTCGGAGGGGTTTTCCTTTTCGCCTGATCCAATCGAGTTGCTGAGCCTCGCTGCGGTTGGAGTGATCCTTCTCGGCCTTCTGACGATGTTGGTAACTAGCCGCCAGCGGCAGGCAAGCAGGGCTGAGGCCGCTGCTGGACCGTCTAGCCAAGAATTTCTCGAGGCGAGTCGCGCGATACACGCTGTCGACAGCGTCGAGACGTTGTGCCAAGCAGCAGCCGAGCGTGCCCGATCGATTACTCGTGCGAGAAGCGCGATGGTCACCATCGACGGCATGGAGGGCGCAGCGGGCGATTGGTTCGAGGTGCCCCCCGAGCTGGTTTTCCGAGCAAATCGCGAGGTTCGGCTTGTGTCGCGACGTTCGCTGCATGCCATGCCGGTCTCCATTAGTGGGACCGTGATTGGACTACTCGTCATCGACGGCGGCCGGCAGCAGACCCTTGAGGTCTTTGCCTCGTTGGTTGAGGATGGCTACGAGTCGGTCTCCGCCCGTGCGCGGACCGCTGCTCTCGCGTTCGTCGACGGACTGACCGGTATCGCAAACCGACGTCGCTTCGACCAAGACCTCGATCACGCGATGGGTGTGGCTACAGCTACCGAGACCCCGGTGGCAGTGGCGATGTTCGATGTTGATCATTTCAACGGGGAGTCATCACAGCCATCGGGCACGGTGGCTCTTTCGGTAGGCATTGCTTCAGCGCCAGCAGGCGATGGATCAACTCTGGTGCATGCAGCCGACATCGCGCTGTACGAGGCAAAGACCGCTGGTCGAAACCGCGTGGTAATCGAGGCGCCCCTCACCTGAAGAGTCACTCTGATTAGGGTGGGGCGTTCATCGATCGAGGGAGCGTCAGTGCTGCACGGCAAATGGCTGTTCGCAGCCGCAACGCTGACCACGCTCATGCTCTCCGCATGTTCTGGGGAAGATCTCGGCGGGGAGAAGCTGGCGACCGAGGCTGCGTCGCTCCAAGCTGCCAGCGCCGAGGCGATGGGTGCGGTCACGAGCGGCCGTTTCGAACTCGGGCGAACTGGTGCGCCGGTGTTCATCGATCAAGTCGAATCAATCAGCCTGGACGCGATCGACGGGCGATTTCAAAGGCCAGGCTCCGCTGATGCAATTCTCCAGGTAACCGTGAATGGTTCACTTCGGACAAAGCTGGGGGCCGTTGCGATCGGCGAGGAAGTGTGGCTGTCCAACCCCGTCACCGGCACGTTCGAAACGCTACCGCTTGGGTTCGACCTCGATCCGAGTCTTTTCTTCGACCCGGAGGACGGGTGGCGGCCGCTGCTGATTGGACTTACGGGCATTACATTCGTCGAGGAAGTCGACCGAGACGGCACGACCTACCACCTACGAGGAACAGCTCCGGCCGACACCATGCAGGCGATTACCGCTGGCCTGGTTCGTGGACAAGATGTCGAACTCGACCTCTGGCTTCATCCGGTTACGGCCGCCGTTCGCTTCATCGAGTTCTCGACCGCGTTCGGCGGCGAGACGAGCGACTGGGCACTTGAACTTCGCGAGTACGGCGAACAGTTCGAGATCCTTCCACCAGACAAGTGAGCGCACATTCGGTTGACGAGAGCTCTGTGATCAGAGCAGCAGCAAGCCCGTACCGGGTTCTGATCGCGGTTGGGTTCGCAGTCTTCGTGGCTGCCGATGACCTCACTGTTGTCACCACGATGCTCCGGCCGATCATCAACGACCTCGGACTGACGCTGCCAGACGGTCTCGACGATGCGGCGTGGATCGTGAACGTCTACCTGATCGCGTTCGTCTCGATCATGCCGCTCGCAGGTCGGCTCAGCGACGTCATTGGCCGCCGCTACCTCTTCGTGCTGTCGTACCTCGTGTTCCTGGTAGGCACCGTCATCATCCCCTTGTCCTCATCGATGACCCCGTTTCTCATCGGCCGAGTGCTCACTGCGCTCGGCGGTGGGGCAATGGTTCCGGTGGCGCTTGCAGTAGTCGGCGACGTCTTCTCCGACCGACGTCGCGCCAGAGCGCTCGGCACGCTGGGTGCGATCGAGACCATGGGCTGGGTTTGGGGACCGCTGTATGGGGCGCTTCTCGTGCGGTTCCTTGATTGGCGATGGCAGTTCTGGTTGAACATACCGCTCGCATTGGTCGGCCTCGCGCTTGTGTGGTGGGCGTTGGAGGGCATCGAGGATCGACGTCGTGAAGGTCGGGTCGACTGGACGGGGGCGGCGCTTCTTTCGCTTACGTTGGTGGCGCTCGATCTTGCACTGCTCGGCAATGCCGAGATCCAGAGCGTCTCTGGTCTGGAGGAGCTGCAGGGTGGTAGTGGGTTCGACTTTCGACTCCTCTACCCGGCGGCGGCACTGCTCGGTTGGTTGTTCGTTCGCCACGAGCGGTCCGCTGAAGATCCGCTGATCGATCCGGCCTTCTTTCGAAGCCGCAATCTTCGCATCGCACTGTTCATGAACCTGCTGGTTGGTGCCGCCCTGATCATCGCGATGGTGGATGTACCGATCTTCGTGAATGCGATCGAGATCGATCTCGAGCGATCAGCGGTTCTGGCCGGGTGGGTTTTGGCTTCGCTCACGGCGGCAATGGCGCTCGCGTCATGGGCCGGGGGACGGCTGGCCGAGCGTTTGGCCTACTCAACCCCGACGATTCTCGGAATGAGCGCTGCCGCAGTCGCCCTGCTTGCAATGGGCTTCACGTGGGATCCCGAGCTCAGCTACGTCACTGCGGCGGCACAGCTGGCGCTGCTTGGTGCAGGGCTTGGCCTGGTCTTTGCGCCCACGACCGCGACCGTTGTCGACGCTTCTCCGTCCTCGCAGAGAGGGGCGGCAGCCGCAATCGTGATGATCGTCCGTCTTATGGGGCTGAGCGTGGGCCTTGCGGCATTGACCGCCTGGGGTCTTGCCCGCTTCAATTCGCTTCGTGCTGAGCTCGAGTTGCCAAGTATCACCGACCCCGGATTTCAAGCCGCGATAACCGAAGCGTCGGCCCGCCTGACCGCCGATGCAATCTCGGAGACTTTTCTCGCTGCGGCAGCGATCACCGGAATTGGTGTGATCGTGGCCCTGTTCGCAAACAACGATCGTCCGAATCCTGTGATGGAGGTTCCTATGACTGAGCAAGACCCGACCGTGTCGCTCCAAGAATCGAGCGACATCGGTGAGAGCCCTGCTGATGACACGCGCTGGCTGCGTCCGGTGCTGGCCGTACTGGGTATTGGTTTGCTCGGGGTGATCATCGCCTTGGGTGTGCTGGTGGCATCGCTACGTTCGACCCAGGGCGACCTCGAACAGGCAGAAGCGGACATCGTGCGAGTGGAGGAGGGGGCTGCTGGTTCTGCGATCGTGAGTGCACAGGTCCTCGAGATCGCCCGGCAGCTCTCCGAGCTCGAACCGCAGATCGCCGATGGTCTCGCCCAGGCGATCGTGGAGTTGGAGAACTTCTCGAACTCGTCTCTGTCGTTCAATGTCTCCGTCGACGAGACGGTCGTCATCGACACCGAGATCACGATCGACCGCGACTTTTCGTTTCCGATCGACGAGCTGATCACGATCGATGAGATCGTCACCATTGACCAGACGGTCGACACGACCATCGAGATCGACACAGGAATCGGATTCAGTGTTCCGGTCGACGTGACCGTGCCCGTGAACGTCGACGTACCTGTAAAGGTCGATGTGCCGATCCAGCTCGATGTGGAAGTCCCGATCAACGAGACCGTTCCAGTGAACGTCGACGTCCCCGTGAAGCTCGATGTGCCCATCGAGGTGAACATCGCCGAGACCGATCTGAAGGTCCTGGCAGACCAGCTCGCTGAGGCGTTGCGTAGTGTCCAAGCTGTTCTGGGCGATCTAACCGGCTAGCCCCAGCCTTCTTGGTTACCTTTGGCTTGGTTTTCTCGGCGGCCGCGCATGGCTCCGTTGGCGAGGTTGGTGGGGCCGCCTGTTGAATGCGGGCATATGTGGTCAGCTTGAAGCCACCCGAAGGGCGTCTGCGAACCGTCGACGCATTGGCCGCGTGATTGCACGAGGAGGGCGTTGCGTTGTGCCTTGCTGAAGAACCTGACGTCTTCTCCCAAATCAGTAACTTGGGACTCGGCATTCATTACGGTGCGGCGAAGTTTGCCGCCCAGCAGGATACCGAGGGCGTGTCTCGGGTGAATCGGGGTTCCACGAATGGTTTCACACCGTCCTTCGATATCGGCCCAGTTGATCGGCAGTTCGAACGGATCGAGGTCGAGAGGGCTCTCACCGTCGGGGCTTTCATGCCCGAAGGTTCGTGCGAGCAGATCTTCGGCAACCGTTTCGGACATGACGATGTTCACCAACGGAACCGGTTCGGAACCGTCGGCTCGTCTCCACCCGCGGATCAGGATCTTCATGAACGCCATCAGGTTCTTGGACCGCAACGACACGGGGACACAGTTGGGGTCTTCTCGTTCGGTACACGACAGTTTCTCAACTTCAGCCTCATGCATCGTGAGGAACGCTTCACCTGTGACCGGGTCCATCAGGATCGTGACTGACACGTCACCGTTTGTTTTGGTGCGCACGGTCATCCCGTAGGCCGGGTCGGTCGGATCGGTGAGTGTCCCGTCGGGATTGGCAGCGTTCAACCAGTACGCGACGACGCCTTTCCAATCAGGCCACACAAAATTTTTCGCCGCATCAACAAACAGGGCCTGGTCCCGGACCAGGACACTACGGATTTTGGGGCAATCGATCTCTTTGATTGCCAGCAGATGCGACCGGGTCAGCAACCCGTCGACAAGACCTTGGTGGATCACCGGGAAATCACGTAGCCAGACTGCGAGTGTGCGATCGGAACCAATCACTTTCGCGTTCCCGTTGGTGGTCTTCGCCAAATGAGTGGTGAGGATCCGCGACCCGAACCGTGGAGCAAGCCCGGCAGCTTCGGCTTCTTGCATCGCCGATACCTGCAACCCCTGCGCTTGGGAGACCAGACGGACAATGGCGATCAGCCACGTGTTCAACTGATCAACACCCAAACACGTCAACGACAGCGCAGCAGCGTCGGTGAAGGCTTCGTCGATACGACCCAACAGGTCATCGACATAATCGTCGCGATCAGTGACAGACATCTGGTTCGCCTCCTTCCACGGGCATAACTCTTCATTTGTTGAAGAGTGAGCTCTCGTGGGGGGCGAGCAGGTACTGCGAGTGTACTACGAACATACGTTCGATTACAATACCTCGAACAAGATTTCTTCGGATACTTGCCGAGGAGAACTAGCCGAAGGGGTGGGACCGTTCGAGAATCGCTTTCACCTGGTCGACAGTTCACCAACCAGCTCGAGGGTCTCGAGCGCCTGGTCCTGGGGGACGGTCATACAGCGGACCACGACCTCCTCGAAGCCGAGCTCGAAGTAGGACGCGATCTGCTCGGCGGCATCGTCGGCGTTGCCAACGATCAGCTGATCACGGCCGAGGCCCCGGTAGCCGGCAGCAATGAGGTCGTCCGCAGTCGACCGGGCGAGATCGCCGTCGGACAAGACAAGGGCGTCCTTGCGAATCGTCGCCCGAGTTCCCCCGAGCGCCCTGTAACGGTCGAATCGCTCGGCTGCCGACGGAGGGTCGAGCCCGGGGCTGGCGTACCAGACATCACCGAGCCGAGCCGCTCGTTCGAGCGCCGAGTCCACTCCCGCACCCATCCACCACTCGACCGGCTCGTTCGACAGAAGGCCCACGCGACCTCCGACGATGTCGAACGCGGGAGCGTCGACGACTTCACCAGCGAGCAGTCGTTTGACGACGGGCACCGCCTCCTCGAGAACCTTGGCACGGGTGCCCAACGCGGCCCCAAAAGCGGCGAACTGGTCGGCACCTGCGCCGATGCCTGTTTGCACGATGAAGCGGTCACCGTGCATTGCAGCGAGCGTGCCGATGTGTTCCGCCATGAGCAGCGGGTTCCACAGGGGGACTAGGAACAGACATCCAGCTGGGCGGTCGGGCCACTCCGCCAGCAAACGCCCGAGCATGGGTGTGTTCTGCGCATAACTTGTCGGCATGTTGTGATGGTCGCCGATGGTGAGCGAGGCGAACCCGGCTCGGTAAGCCGTGCCCACACGCTCGATCATGAGCCGTGGACCGTCTGTGGCATGGGCTGAACTGATGGAGACGCCGATTCGCATGGTTTGGGTTCTAGTCGATTCCCCGTCCTCGATGTCGAACTACGAAGGGTCGGTCTGTTGGTCCTTCTCCGCGTGGAGCTGACGATGCAACTTCACGTAGTAAGCGGCACTCGCCAGTCCAAGCGCGAGCAGGCCAGCTTCGATGCTGGCCGCAAGTGGTCGAAGCGCGATCACGAGAAACACGGCCGCTATTACCGCAGCTGCCGCTCTCATCTTCCAGTTCATCGGACCCTTCATGCTTCGAAGAGGCGAATCAGTAGCTCGCCGCATGGCACGGTGAACCAGGCGGCCGGATTGGTGGCCCACTGTCGCCAGGCAACGGCGATTGCCTGTTGCTCATCCTCGGTCGCGATTCCGTATTTGCGAGCCTGCTTCCCGAAGTCGGAGTCGACCGTGCGATCGGCCCAAAGGTCGGCCCACCACACGCGCTCTTCCTCGGTCCAGAAGAGCCAATTCCCCACGGACGCCTCGATCTGGCTGCGGTCCACGTCTGCCTCGAGCGCCCAGCTGAGCAGATGGCGGGCGCCATCGGGCTGCGCATCGTTGTGCCGTGCGACCGCACGGTAGATCTCTCTCCAGCGCTCGAGCTCTGGAGGCTCGGGGAACCAGGCCATGCCCTGGTAGTCGGCGTCTCGGACGGCGACCATTCCGCCCGGCTTGGTTACCCGCAGCATCTCGCGTAGCGCCGTCACCGGATCGGTCAGGTGTTGGAGCACCTGATGGGCGTGAACCACATCGAACGTATCGTCCTCGAAGCGGAGCTCGTAGACGGAACCGACCTCGAAGGTCACGTTGTCGACGCCGCGTTCGGTGGCCGTGGCCGCGGCCTTCAGCAAGATTCCATCGAGTGGCTCGATCGCGACCACGGAGGCCACATGAGTGGCTAGATCACAGGTGATCGTCCCCGGCCCGCAGCCCACATCCAGCATGTGCATCGAATCATCAAGGTGGGGGAGAAGATAGCCGGCGGAGTTCTCCGCGGTCCTCCAGGTGTGCGCTTTCAGCACGCTCGATTGATGGCCGTGGGTGTAGGTGTCTTTGTTCATCGGTCGAACCATGCTGCCGCAGTCAGGTCGAGACTGTCGAGGCGCGCCGCGACGCCGGCAACGGGGATGGTGATCATGAGCTCGGTCGCGCCCATCTCGACAGCCAACTTCTCGAGACCCTCGGCGACGTCGTCGCCCGTTCCATGGATCGCGTTCGTACCGCCGGCGACGGCCGCTGCGTAGTCGGGGTGAGCCGCCGCATCGTCTGCGTCGAGCACGCCGTAGAGGCGCCCAGTCCGAAGTCCGTGCTTGAACAGGCGATGTGAGGCGAGGAGGGAATCGGCCTCGGCTTCGGTTTCTGCTGCCACGGCGACGGCGGTGACGATCAGAAATGGCTCGTCGAGCGCTGGAGAGGGCGTGAAGTGCTGACGGTAGATATCCGCCGCCTCGCTGGTTCCGCCCATCCCGAAGTGATGCGCGAAACCAAACGGCAGACCGAGCATCCCCGCCAGCTGAGCGCTGTACCCGCTCGAGCCCAGCAGGCCCACCATTGGTGTTGTTGCGTCGCTTGGTGTCGCCCGCACCTGGGTGTGAAGCCCATCTTCGGTTCGAACATCACCGAGAAGCCCCATCACGTCGATCACGTGGTGGGGGAATTCGTCGACATCGATCGGGTTCATGTTCCGACGGAGGGCCAGCATGGTGTTGCGGTCCGTGCCTGGCGCTCGACCGATGCCGAGGTCGATCCGGTTCGGGTGGAGCGCTTCGAGCATCGCGAACTGTTCGGCGATCACGAAGGGCGCATGGTTCGGCAACATCACGCCGCCGGAACCCACACGAATTCTCTCGGTCGATGCGGCAAGGTGGGCGATCAGAACCGCAGGCGATGTGCTGGCGACGGCCGACATGTTGTGATGCTCCGCAACCCAGAATCTCGTGAATCCAAGTGCGTCGGCCCGTTGTGCGAGGGCGGTCGTCGCGCCGAGGGCGGCGGTGCTCGACCCTCCTACGGGCACAAGAGCGAGATCGAGTACGGAGAGCGGTGGCCGCGGCATTGGTGCAGCGTACCGCTCATACAATCTGCGCCATGGCGCCTGACGCCCGCGGCGCCCTCATGGAGTCAGCGACTACTCGAAGAGTTGTGGTTCCAACGCAAGCGAGCGATAAGAACGAACGTATGAGTGACACCATGCGCGCAATCGTGCTCGACGGACCGGGCCCGCCCGAGAGCTTTTCCATTCGAGACCTGCCCCTGCCAGAACCACCAGCGGGGTGGGCACAGCTACAGGTGAAGGCGTTCGGGCTCAACCGATCGGAGCTCCACACTCGTCTC
>CAXMRH010000053.1:0-6908 GCA_964196045.1 uncultured Chthoniobacterales bacterium
CCCGTTCGTCGACATCGAAGTGGCCAACGTGCAGATCGAGTCGAGGCTCGGTGCTGTCGGGGTCATGCACACCGAGCCGCACGTAGGTGCCGGGGAGTTCGCGTGTGTACCAGGCGAAGTCGTCGCCTCCCCAGCTCTGGACCGCCTCGGTCACAGGGCCCAATCCGAACTCGCTCGTCACCGCAGAACGCACCACCTGGGTTACGGCTGGGTCGTTGACCACTGGAGGTGCGCCATGTACGTAGTCAAGTGAGAACTCGGCTCCTGATTCCGCGAGCACATCAGCCAGCGCGCGTTCGAAGAATCGCTCGGCCTTCTCCCACACCTCGACCGACGGGGTTCGGATGGAGGCCTTGAGCTCGCTGTGGGTCGGTATGACGTTTGCCGCGTCGCCAGCGCGGATCGAACCGAAGACGATCTTGATGTCAGACGGATCGGCGAGCATCGCAGCGACTCGACGTGGAAGTTCGTGCACGAGTCGTGCGGCGACAACGACCATGTCGACGGTGAGCTCGGGCCTCGCCGTGTGGCCGCCCGGACCGATCAACGTGATCGTGGCCATGTCTGCCGCCGAGGTGATTGCCCCCACCCGAAGCCCGATCTGGCCAACGTCGTACTGCGGAGCGCAGTGTAATCCGACGATCGCGTCGACTCCATCGAGCCCGCCGTCCGCTATCACATCGAGCGCCCCGCCGGGCACCCGTTCCTCGGCGGGCTGGAAGATGAACCGCAGCCTGCCCGGGAGGAGTTCGCGATGGTGAGCAAAGTACAGCGCGGTCCCGAGCATGACGGTCGTGTGCACGTCGTGGCCACACGCATGAGACACACCAGGCACCTGACTGCGGTAGTGGACATCCTTCTCATCGCTCATGGCGAGGGCATCGAGGTCTGCCCGAAGAGCGAGTCTGGGTCCTCTCACTCCCTCGGGGTCGATGTCGCACAACAGCCCAGTTCCCGACTCGAGGCCTCGCGTTGCAAGCCCCGCAACCTCGAGTCGTTCCGACACGAGCTCAGAGGTCGCGTACTCCTGGCCGCTCAGTTCAGGGTGGGCGTGCAAGTTGCGTCGAAAAGCGATGAGACCCTCGCCATGGGCGGCGAGCCAGGCATCTATTGACCGGGTGTATTCGGTCACTGATTCGGCCGTCATGGAGCCTTTGGCTGGTCTGCGGCGAGTTCATCGGCGAGGTGATTGACCACGTCGAGAAGCGTCCCCCCACTTTCGACGAGCCGCCGTTGACGCGTTGTTCCGGATCCGGTCTCGAGAATCTCCAGCACTCGTCCGAGTTCGTGTTCGTTGCCTAGCATTCTCGCGGTCGGCATCAATTCGACCACGAGCTCGCTGAGAAGTTCGCGGATAGGGCGGCGTTCCGTGGTGCCGTCGGGTCCTTCGACGATTAGCGTTCCCTCGATGCCGTAGCGGCCGGCAAGCCACCGATTCTCGCTCACGGTCCACTCGCGTGGCGGAGGTGGCAGCGTGCCATCCTCGATGCGTTGCATGCACCACGCCACGAGCGTCTGTGCGAGGCCTCCGAGCGCCGTCGCTTCTGCGATCGTCGGCGTGGCATCGCACATCCTCAGCTCGATCGTGCCGAACTCGGGATGGGGCCTGATGTCCCACCAGACCTCTCTGATGGACGTGATGCACTCAGCATCGAGCAGCGTCGACATGAAGGCCTCGAAATCGACCCAGTCGTGGAGTTGGGGAGGCAGCCCGGCCGTGGGCAGCGATTCGAAAACCTTGGATCGCGCCGACGCCAGACCCGAGTCTTCTCCCTCGAAGAACGGGCTCGACGACGACAGGGCGAGAAACAACGGCAGATGTCGCTTCAATTCGTTGATGATGACGATCGCCAGCTCACCGTCGGGAACGCCGACGTGCACGTGCATCCCACAGATGAGCAGCCTGCGAGCGGGCCACTGCATCGCCTCGATGAGGTCGTGGTAGCGCTGCTCGGGGCTGATGTCCTGCTCTCGCGCGATGGCGAAGGGATGTGTCCCCGAGCTGATGAGCGTGAGTCCGCGTTCGACGGCGAGTGCACGCACTTCGCCCAACGTCGCGAGCAGGTCGGCGCGGGCTTCACCTGCGTTCTCACACACGTCGGTGATGATCTCGATGATGCACTGGAAGAGCTCGTGCTTAACCTTTGGATGTTCGCCGCCCGGATGCGTCGCACCGAGCTCGGCGATCAGCTCATTGGCGGCTGAGACAAGCTCGCCGGACTTCTCGTCGACCAGGTACAGCTCGACTTCAATTCCGACGGTTGGGCGTTCGTTTCTCGTGAACTCGATTTGCACGTATCACCCAACTTTCTCCGAAAGTCTCGCGCATCCGCGCAGCCACTACCGAGGCCGAAGGTCCCGTTCTTCGACTGGCGCGCCCGCGCACGAACGTCGCTGGTCCAAGCCTTGAAGAGCGAGCGGGGGCGGTCGGGGCGTCAGCCCTCGACGTTGCGAAGCTGGAGCACGTGAGCGAGCCCCACAGGGACGAAGGGGCGGGACGCCGCCTCCGGCGCAGCCGCCGAGCATCGAGGCCCGCCAGGGCCGGATTGCGACCGCGGGAAGTTAGAGGATTTGGGAGAGGAAGAGCTTCGTGCGTTCCTCTTGTGGGTTCGTGAAGAAGTGCTCGGGAGTGCCCACTTCGACGATCTCGCCGTCGGCCATGAACACCACTCGGTCGGCTACTTCGCGTGCGAAGCCCATCTCATGGGTCACGCAGATCATGGTCATACCCTCCTCGGCGAGGTCCTTCATCGTATCGAGGACCTCCTTGATCATCTCGGGGTCAAGAGCTGACGTGGGCTCATCAAACAAGATCACCTTTGGCTTCATGGCCAACGACCGTGCAATTGCGACACGCTGCTGCTGGCCACCAGACATCTGGCCAGGAAACTTGTGCGCCTGGTCGGGGATCTTGACCCGCTCGAGCAGCTCCATTGCAGTTGCTTCGGCCTCAGCTTTGGGGATGTTGCGAACGTTCCGCGGCGCAAGAGTGATGTTCTCGAGAACAGTGAGGTGGGGGAACAGGTTGAAGCTCTGAAAGACCATGCCGGTCTCTCGACGAATGTTCTGGATGGCACGGATGTCATCGGAGAGCTCGACCCCGTCGACTACGATGCTGCCACGGTCGTGACGCTCGAGCCGGTTGATACATCGGATGAGCGTCGACTTGCCGGAACCAGACGGTCCAATGACGACGACCACTTCTTGCTCGCCGACCTTCATGTTGATGTTCGTCAACGCCTGGAAGTCCCCAAAGAACTTGTCCATGTTCGTCACGTCGATCATGACGTCGCCGGTGCCACCAACTTGTGTGGCGTCTGCATTGATCGTTGTCATGTCGTCGCTCATCGCGTTCCAACTCCCAGCTTGACTTCGAGCCTGCGGCTCTCTTTGGACAATGTGTAGGCAAAGGCCCAGTAGCCAATTGCCACGAATAGATACGTCACGCCAGCGAGGCCTTTGCCGACGAAATCGGGTTGTGCATTCGACGTGTCGGAGACTCGCAGGAACTCGAGAATCCCGATGATCGAGAGCAGCGAGGTGTCCTTGAACAAGGCGATGAACTGACCAACCATGGCCGGGATCACGGCGCGTAGCGCTTGGGGCAGGACGATCAGTCTCTGCACGCTCGCCGCAGACATGCCCGAGGCTTGCGCAGCTTCTGTCTGACCCTTGGGTACAGCTTGCAGCCCACCTCGCACGATCTCGGCAATGTACGCCGAGCTGAACGCGGTGATCACGACGATCGCTAGCGTGAGATCGGCCGGTCGGTCGAAGTCGACAGGAAGGAACAGCGGCAATAGCAGACCCGAGGCGAGAAGCAACGTGATCAGCGGGACGCCGCGTACGAACTCGATGAAGATAACCGAGGCGGTCTTCAAGACCGTCAGGTCTGATCGGCGGCCAAGCGCCAACAAGATGCCAAACGGTAGCCCGAGCGTGATACCGACCACCGTGGTGAACAAAGTGATGTGCAGCCCGCCCCAGTCTTCCCAGCCGAAGCCGTCGAGCGGAATCACAAGTTGGACCAGGTATACGACTACAGCCATTCCCAAGGCTGGCCCCACCCGCATGACGAGACCCGCCGCGCCAGCCGGAAGATCGCGCCGGCCCAATTCACCCAAGGCCCAAACAAAGGCGATCAACCCGAGGACGAGCCCTCCGAGGGGCGAGGTTCCAGCAAGTATGAGCGTCGAGATGACGAGCAACGTGGCGCCGATATAGCCAGCGTCACGCTGCAGCACTCCGGGCAGCCGCCAGCCGAGTTCTCGCATCGCAACGACAAGACCGAATGCTGCCGCAAGCCCGATGAAGGGCAACGCTGTTCGGGCAAAACTCACGAAGAACACCGTCACGGCGATGATCGCCCAGAATCGCCTGACAAGGCTCTTCACCGACTCTTTCTCGGCAGGGAGGTCCTGACTCACGGCGGTCTCATAACTCGACCGTGCCAAGGCACCCGAGGTGAGCCCCAATGCAGCCATGAGGACGTACCCGGAGGCCCAGGGTCGCCAGAGCTCGTCTCGTGGGAACTGGCCGATCATGAACGACCGGAGATTTGCTCGCACGATCGCGAAGTCCTTGTCCACGATCCATCGAAACGCAAGGATGGCCGCCACGAGGAAAATCGCGAGCACGATAAGGCTAACGATGCTGTTCCCGGTTGTAGAGAACAGATTCTTCTTCAGCCACTCGCGCGGCGGAAGTTTCTGGCTAGGTGCCTGATTGGCCTCGTTGATCGCGACCGCAATGGCGTCGTCGGCTGGAAGGGTCACTGACTCCATGATCTACCTCCCCACAATCTGTAGTCGTCGGTTTACAAGGTTTCCGACTGCCGACAGGATCAGCGACAGTGTGAGATAGAGCAAGGCGAGCACCAAGATCAGTTGAGGAGCGGGCTGGGACTGCCCGAAGAGATTGGTCACGACGCTCGTCGACTCAGTGAAGCCAATGGCGATGGCGAGCGAGCTGTTTTTTGTGAAGTTCAAGAACTGGCTGATGAGCGGCGGGAACGCCACACGCATGGCCTGGGGCAAAATAACGAAACGGTAGCGCTGGAGCGTCGAGAGCGCGAGCGCGTTCGCTGCCTCCTCCTGGCCCTTGTGTACCGCAAGGATGCTGCCGCGCACGATCTCGGCGATGTGGGTGGCGGTGTAGATCACGAGAGCGAAGGTAAGGGCGGCATACGGCATTTGCATACGGATGCCGTTGCTGAATACTCGACCCCGATCGTCGAGTTCAGGCTTCGAGGTGGTGATTGGTCCGCCGAGTGCGAAGTAGGCAATAGCGGCAACCGCTATGAGGGTGCCGATACCCCACAGCACACGATGGTGCGGCGTTCCGGTGTTGTTGAAGACCGAAGTTCGCCATACTGCAACGCCAATCGCGGCGAGGAGCCCAGCGAGCAAAAGCCAACGGTAGAGTTCGAAGTTGTCGAGCCCCATCAGCGATGGGAAAGCGAAGCGGTTGTTGCTGAAGATGAACCAGCTGTTCAGCGGCTTCCATGCTTCCTGGGATCGAGGGAAGCCATTGAGGAACACGGCTCCCCACAAGAACACGATCACGACGAGCGGCGGGATGTTGCGGAAGAACTCCACATACCCGGTGGCGATCTTTCGGAGTAGCCAATTCGAGGAGAACCGAGCGACACCGATAAGCGTGCCGAGAATCATGGCGAGGGGGATGCCGACCAGAATGATGCGGATCGTGTTGAGAAAACCCTCGGTGATGGCGGCGCCGACCGTGTCCCCTGGAGTCAGGGGATTGTCGGCGATGCTGATGTTGCCCGGCTGGTCGAGGAAGTCGAAGTTCAGCTCCAACCCAATGAGTTCGGTTCGGGCTGTGAAGTTCGACCACAGATACGACAACACGGCCGCAATGGCGATGAGAACTGCAATCTGAGCGGCGATGCCGATTGCGCCAACGTCGCGCCACAGCACAGCGCTGTCGTCTCGCGAAGCCCTCGTTCGGAAGAGTTGCACGATGTCGTAGGCAAGCTTTCCGACGACGTACACGACGACGAGCACCAGAAACAGCGCCAATACCCCGAGCAAGAATTGGATCATGTGTTTCCCCCGAAGCACATTTGGTGGTGCGCCACAACAAATGTGGTGTCACGAACGTAGAAGGGACGGGCTGGCATGTCCAACCCGCCCCTTCCTAGTAACGCTTGCGTAACGCTAGGAACTACGTGGCACATGCCACGTAGCGCCAATAATTAGCGGTATGGCGGCACGTACTGGAGACCACCGTTGGTCCACAGGTCGTTCGGGCTGCCTGCGAGAGTCAGACCGATCGGACCGAGGTTGCTGTTGAAGATCTCTTCGTAGTTACCGACTTGACTGATGATGTTGAAAGCGAAGTCAGCGGGAAGACCCAGACCGACATCGGCTACTGCTGTGTTGCCATCGGAATCCTCGATTGGCTGACCAAGGAATCGGAGGATGCCAGAGTCTTCGCTGGCGAGGAAGCTGTCGACATTGCTCGAATCAATGCCGTACTCCCAGGCCTGAACTGTAGACATGACTGCCCAGTTGACGATCTGCGCCCACTCGGTGTCACCGTCTGCGACGACGGGACCCAGGGGCTCCTTCGAGATGATCTCGGGGAGGATGGCGGTCTCAACGTCCATTGCCGCAGCGAAAGAGGCGAGCTGGGAAGCATCCGAGGTCCAGACCTCGCACTGGCCAGCCACGAAGGCTGGGTTGAGCTCATCGTTCGACTCGAACTCGACCGGGGTGAAGCCGATGCCCATGTCGTCCAGGACTGCGTTGAGGTTGAGCAGGGTCGTCGTGCCGGTGAGCACGCAGATCGAAGCATCGGCAATGTCAGCGAGCGACGAGATACCGCTATCGGCCCTGACCATGAAACCCTGGCCGTCATAGAACGTGGTGTGCAGGAAGTTGGCC
>CAXMRH010000054.1:0-8655 GCA_964196045.1 uncultured Chthoniobacterales bacterium
CGTATATACGACGCCGTGAGTGGCGATCGCAAGGAGCCCGTCTTCTCGGATGCTGTTAGAGAAATACTTGGCGACGTCGGTAGCAAAGTCATTCGTCGGCTCGTGGCCATAGAACCAGGTTGGTACGGCCAGGCTCGTCGCTCCGCCGGGAAAGGTGCTGACGACCGCTCGGCCTGCGGCCACGTACTCGGACGTCGAATAGTCGAGAGCGTCTGACAACGTTTTAATGGCGTGGTCCAAGGCGTCGTCGGGCTGTGGCGACAACCACGCTCCGAGGTTTCCTGCTTCCATGGCTCCGGGTCCACCGCCCGTCACGACGAGGTGTCCCGAGCGCGTGAGCTCCCGTGCAACCACGGCGACCGTCCTGTACGTCGCCGTATCGCGTGCGAGACCGTGGCCGCCCATGATCGCGACGACCTTGTGATGCGCCGTGAGAAAACTCTGCAGAGCATCGTCGATCGCGTGGTCGTGGATTCGCTGCGCCAATGCTTCGAGGATGGGCGCCGGAGGGTTGGTCCTCCATCGGGATTGATGCTCGTAGATCCGTGCATCTAGGTCGTTGGCGAAGAGCTCTTCGGGTGAGTAAAGGTGCCCGCGGTACGGGTTGAACGGGAGCCCGGTGAATGGCGGAAAGATCGTCGCACCGGAGGCGGACACGTGGGCATCTGAGGCGACGGTCAATAGGCAACCCAAGAAGACCGTGTGAGGCCACTCTCGTTCTCGAATCTGCATGTCACGATCGCGTACGTCAAGGCCTTGGATCGCTAGAGCACGTTCACTTCCGGGACCGACGAGGATCTCGTCGAAAGACTCCAGCGTGGTGATCTCCGCGCATTCCGCGATGAGGGTGGCGCGGGCGGAGTCATCCATCGGCGAATTCGTCATGAACTCGTAACCGACACGCATGCGGCTCGTGTGGTGGGCGCGGCTGGTGTGGCTGGTGTTGCCCATGTTGTTGATAAAAGTCGTGATTTCAAGGATTCCAGCTTTACATCGAGAGGATTACAGTGTTGTAATTACATCACGGAAAGACGACGAGGTCGTCGTTCAGAACAGATCGGCGACACTGTCGAATTCACGCGCGGGGACTACGCGGGCGGGTGGCGGTGCAATTGGGAGCAGGGACACACACGATGGCATTCATAGGCGCGTCCGACAAAGACGAACCCACCTGGCATGACTTTGCGAACTGTCTCGGTGTCGACCCCGATCTGTTCTTCCCCGAGCGCGGCGCCTCGACGAAAGAGGCAAAAGAGGTCTGTCGTGGTTGTGTCGTCCGGGACGATTGCCTCGAGTACGCCCTGCAGAATGGCGAGAAGTTCGGCATCTGGGGCGGCATGAGCGAGCGCGAGCGCCGGCGCATCCGACGCCAGCGAGCCCTTGCTCGCGCAGCAGCTGCAGCAGAAGTCTCGATGTAGTTGCTACCATCGGGTTCATGAACCTCGGTGCACCAGAACTTCTCATCGTTCTTGTTGTTATTCTCGTGCTGTTTGGCGGCGCCAAGCTGCCAAAGCTCGCACGGTCCCTTGGTCAGGCCCAGAAAGAGTTCAAGGACGGCCTGTCTGACGGCATAGAAGACGACGGGACCAAGAAGTCAGACGCATAGGCAAGCTCTGCCGTAAAACCTCGAATGCTCCGGGCATCCCCGGAGCACTCGGTCGTTTTCGTGTCCTCCGCTCACAAGCTCGTGAGCGGGCGGAAGGTTCGTTGCGGGTTAGACCCGCTGTTTGCGGTCTTGCTTGGCCTGCTTCTCCGCGTCCTTGCGACGAGCTTTGAGTATGCGTCGACGCTGGCGCTCCGAGCATCCGCCCCAGACGCCGTGGTCGATTCGATTTTCGAGGGCGTACTCGAGACAGCCATCCTTAACGGTGCACGTTGCGCAGATGCGCTTTGCCACCTCAACCCCGACCCCATCGCTGGGGAAGAATGTTTCGGGGGGTTGATTGGCACATAATCCTCGTGCCATCCAGTTCGGTTCCATGGGAAACACCTCCGAGTGTTCGCAAGGGTACTACGCCCAGACTGGACCGAAAGTTCCCGTAAAGGCGCAAAGTTGCGAAAGCGGGTTCGTTTCGGCGTCTGTTCGTAACAAACGTGCGTGTCTCTGGTGTTGTCAACGCTAGCCTGACCAACGAGTTCACGCGGGCCTCACCCCGTTTCGAGAGGATTGTCATGTCGAACACGATGGAAGAACAACTTCCGGCTCAAGGGCACGCGAAGATCGTCTATCAGGGCCCGGTGGCGCCACATTGGGACATTCGAACGATCTCCGGTGAGACTCCTCTGATGGACGGATTCCGAGATCGCGTCGCTGCGCGACTTCTCCTGCTGCCCCCACACGACCCGCAGTTTCGTCGCAACCGCGAACGTGTAAACCGCGATGGAGAGCGAGAGCGCATCTACATCGAATGGGATCTCGGCTACGAAGAAGAGCAGCCATCCCAGCCATCGTCCTGAGACCGACCACGCGGAGTTCGTGACTGCGTGGTTTCCTTGACCTCGCGGAACTCGATTGAACTAATGGCAGGCGCCGGCCGTCCGATGGGCAAGACATGTCTGAGGAGCTCGAGGTGCACGAAGTTGCAAACGTCATTGATGTAGACGGTCGCAGCTTCAGGGTCGCGCCGGTCGATCGCAATCCAACGCATTACCTCAATCGCGAACTCAGCTGGCTTTCCTTCAATGCTCGGGTGCTGGCTCTCGCCGCTGATCCGCTCATCCCGCTGCTCGAACGCCTCAAGTACGTAGCGATCTACTCGAGCAATCTTGATGAGTTTTTCCAGGTGCGGGTGGCAGGTCTGCGAGACCTCGTCGCGGGCGAGGTGCGGGTTCGCGCGCCCGATGGACGAACGCCCGAGGAGCAGCTCGTAGCGATCCGACTCGCGGTCGAACAGCTCGAGCGGCACCGCCAAGACATCTTCGCGAACCAACTGCTTCCGCAGCTGCGCCTGCAGGGTGTCTCGCTCCTTGGTTACGACGAACTCGATTCCACAGATACCAAGCTTGCTGACGTGCACTTCGACGAGCAGGTGTTCCCGATCCTGACGCCACTCGCCGTCGATCCGGGACATCCATTTCCGTACATCTCTGACCTTTCGCTGAACCTCGGCGTTCGGGTCCGACGGCGTGGCGATGATCGAACTCGCTTCGCCCGGGTCAAGATCCCCGGATCTCTCGATCGACTTATCAAACTGACCAAGCCCGGCACATTCATCCGCATCGAAGATCTGATCGTCGCACATCTGGGCCAGCTGTTTCCTGGGCTCGAGATCGTGGAACATCTCGCGTTCCGTGTCACTCGCAACGCTGACCTGAACTACCGCGACGAGGAGGCAGAGGACCTTCTCGAGCTCGTCGAGATGGAGCTTCGGCGTCGTCGGTTCGGTAACGCCGTTCGCCTCGAGATCGGAGTGAACTCCGGTGATTCGATTCGCTCGCTCTTGCGCAGAGAGCTGCAGGTTGACGAGGCCGACATCTACGTGGAGACCGCGTTTCTCGCGATGACCGATTTGTGGTCGCTCATGCGACTCGATCGTCCCGATCTTCGCTTCGACGAATTCTCACCGGTGGTTCCGGCACGCGTTTCGCAGCGAAGCGGCGAGGAAGTCGACCTCTTCGAGGAGCTGAAGTCACGAGATCTCCTCGTGCACCACCCGTACGAGTCGTTCGCTGCCTCGACCCAAGATCTGATTCGTCGCGCATCCGTCGACCCTGACGTGGTCGCGATCAAGATGACGCTGTATAGGACCTCGAGCGATAGTTCGATCATCCGTTCACTCGTGAGCGCTGCGGAACAGGGCAAACAGGTTGCCGTGCTGATCGAACTCAGAGCGCGCTTCGACGAACGAGCGAACATCGAATGGGCGCGGACCTTGGAGCAAGCGGGTGTTCATGTCACATACGGGATCACGGGTCTGAAAATCCACGCCAAGATCACGATGGTTGTTCGCCGCGAAGCTGGGCGAATGGTCCGGTATTGCCACTTCGGCACGGGCAATTACAACCAGGGAACGGCCCGGCTCTATTGCGACTTCGGTCTGCTGACCGCGTCGGAGAAGCTCGGCGACGAGGTTGCTGTCTTGTTCAACACCCTCACCGGCTACGGAGGTGAAGTCAGCTACGACGACCTCCTGGTCGCCCCCGCCGGACTTCGATCTGGGCTGAGCGACCTCATTCGTGAAGAGATGCGCTCGAAGAATGGTCGCATCATCTTGAAGATGAACTCGTTGGTCGATCCCGGAATGATCGGGTTGCTCTACGAAGCGAGCCAGGCTGGTGTGCAGATCGACTGCATCGTCCGCGGCATCTGTGGGCTCCGGCCCGGTGTCGTTGGGCTCTCGGAGAACATTCGTGTCCGCTCGGTAATCGGTCGGTACCTCGAGCATGCACGCCTCTACTACTTCGCGAATGGCTGGGGCGAAGACCAGTCGGTCGTCTACATGGGATCCGCCGACCTCATGAAGCGAAATCTGGACCACCGAGTCGAGAGTCTGGTTGCGATTACGGACCCGTCGATCGCCGATCGACTGCTCGAGTCACTCGAGATGGACCTTGAGCCGAATTTGCAGAGCTGGGATCTGGCCGCTGATGGTTCCTGGACGCGTGATGCACGCGAGGGGCTCATCGACCTTCATCGTTCCTTCGAGAAACTCGCTGTCGAGCGGCGAAAGTCGAGCACGCAACACTCGGCATCTCGAGGTTAGGGCCATGGCCGATGAGGCAGTGACGAAGGGAAAAGCGGAGATCAAGGCCGCGGGAGGCGTGATCGTGCGGTCGAGCAAGATGGGCCCCAAAATCCTCCTCGTCCATAGGCCGCGTTACAACGACTGGAGCTTCCCAAAGGGCAAGCTCGAGCCCGACGAGAAGTTCAAGCACGCGGCCCTGCGCGAGGTGCTGGAAGAAACAGGCTTCGAGTGCAAGATGCACAAACCCTCGCTGCCGTCACTCACCTATCGGGATCGGAACGGGCGGAGCAAGGAAGTTCGCTACTGGCTCATGACGGTCCTGTCCGGAACGTTCACGCCGAATGATGAGGTCGACCTGATCGCGTGGGTGCGCGTCGACAATGTCCCCGATCGCCTGACGTACGCGAAGGACCAGACCGTCTTCGCGGATCTCCTCGAGTCAGGCCGCATCGATGAACTCCTCCTCTAGCAAGCGACGTCCGGCTGGGCGTCGATGTTGGGCGCGCCAGCGCACCAACTCGGTTAGTGAGCGCAGCGAGCGGCGGTGGGCGTTTCGAGCTACGGCGGTCAGGATGTCGAGCCGATCGTGGTTGGTGACATCCGTGTGGACATCGATCGACACGAGGTCTGGGTGCGCGGACAGCGCGAGAATCTTCCCCTGAAGGAATTTGAACTTCTCACGCTTCTCATCGAGAACGCCGGACGTGTGCTCACCCGTGATGTGTTGATCGATCGCGTCTGGGGGTCGGACTACGTCGGAGACACGAAGACCCTCGACGTTCACATCAAACGACTTCGTACAAAGGTCGAGGCTGATCCGAAAGACCCCGTTCGGATCGTGACGATTCGCGGTCTCGGCTACAAGTTCGAGGACAGCTGACGCGTCACAGGTGAAGGTTCGCGAGGCTGCCCCTCTGTGTCATCGCGGGTACGTATGATCGAGACGATGACTTCGCCGAACGGATGGACGCCGCTGCGCAACACGCGCCGCCCTCGTTCGTCGGGCGCGCCATCGACGCCTCGGAAGTCGGGTACTCCGGGGCTCGGTAATGGCTTGTTCGTCACCCCTTTCACGCAGCTGGCCAGAGTGCACGTCATATCGGTCATCGGCGACGGCTGTATCGCGGTTGCGTTGGCCGGGTCGATCTTCTTCTCCATCGACCCCGCCGATGCGCGCTGGCGCGTGGCGCTGTACCTCGTTCTCACGATCGCCCCATTCGCCGTTGTGACACCTTTGCTCGGGCCGGCGATCGACCGCACTCGTGGTGGACGTCGAGGAATGATCATCGGGTCTCTTGTCGTTCGGGCGCTCGTTGCCTTCTTCATGTCTCGCCACATCGACAGTCTTTTGTTGTTCCCCGAAGCGTTCGCGATGCTCGTGTTGCAAAAGGCATACGGGGTTTCGCGCACGGCGTTGGTTCCCGCCGTCTGTCCTCGCGAGGAGGAGCTCATTCAAGCGAACTCCAAGCTTGCCTTGTTGAGTTCTGTTGGGGCGCTGATCGGCGGGACATTCGGCGTTGCCCTCATCGCGATCTTCGGTGGCGCGGCATCGACAATTCTCGCAATCTTCGTGTTCCTCGTCGGAGCCCTCGCCGCGGCCCAGCTACCACAAGTGCAGATCGCGGCGGCACCCGCGGACGCCACCGAGCGTCTCGAAGTCCGGGGCGCGAACATCATCTTGGCGGCCACAGCGATCGCCGTGATGAAAGGCATCGTAGGATTCACCACGTTCCTGTTGGCGTTCCACCTGCGAGCTGGCGACGACGGTGTCGACACGACCGAGACCGGGGCCGCGGTAGGCGCAGCGATGGGAACCATCCGCGACATTGACATTCTCGGAACGCCTGGCCCACCGCAGTGGCATCTCGGCGTTGCTGGACTCGCGGCCGGCACTGGAGCGTTGCTTGGCGCGAAGTACGCGCCGACCGTTCGCGATCGCACAAGCGAGGAACGGATTGTTCTAGGCGCCCTCGTCGCGACCGGCACCGCCGCACTTCTCGCAGCATGGGGCGGGGGTATCACCGGTACAGCGATGCTTGCGTTCGGAGTAGGTATCTCCGCTGCCATGGGAAAGCTCGGCTTCGACGCGCTCGTTCAGCGAGATGCTCCGCGCGCGAACCATGGGCGTGTCTTCGCGAAGTTCGAGGGTCGTTTCCAGCTCACGTGGGCGTTTGGTGCGTTCATAGCTGTCGTCATCCGGTTCCCTATTCAGGTTGGGGCCCTGCTCGTCGCGCTGGCTGCCGGGTTTGCCGCAGTGAGCTATGAGCTCGGTCGCCGCACAGATCGGGTGCGGAAGTCGTCACGAGTGCGTGAGGCAATTCGCGATCGCGTGCCCAGCGCTGCTGTCGAACGAATCGGCTCACACCGGGCGGTCCAGAGGTTCCGGCCGATCGCCGACCGAGTCGCGTCATTCAATAAGCCCAAGATGGCGGCTGCACCGTCGAGTAACCCTGGAGCCGACCCGACATTGATTGCTCCGGTGCCGGGCCCTCCGAGCAACAGCGAACCCAAGGTGCAGACCGGACGTGCTGATGACATCGACAGCGGCGGGTCGGTGCCGCTCGATCAGGTCGAGTGGTCGCCTCAAACGGAGCCGGAGCTGTCAGGCGACGGTGTGTGGATCACGCCCACGGATCCGCCTGCTACTCCGGGAGAAGATGGCCAATACCGCCTGTGGGAGTGAGCGAGCTCAGTCTTGGCTCGGCTCGAGGTCGATGCGCGCGAGCCACAGACCAGGTGCATCGAGTTCATTCGGGGTGGGTAGATGTTCGACGCTCCGCCACAGCTTGGCCAACCCTTCCTCCCCTTCGCGCTCGACGATGCCGTCGACGAAGAGTCGACCTCGGTCATAGAGGTCTTGGTCGAGCTCGAGTCCGAGGAGACGTTCGACAAAACGATCGGAGGACGATGTGGTTACCCGCCGTCGTCGGAGAGCCTCGGTGAGCTGACCGTAACTGGTGATGAGCGTGCTTCCGATCGAGTCCATGATGTGGTCGACATACCCAACTATGGCGCCTGTCAGCGCAGCGATGTCTGGCAGGATCGCTTCTTGCTCAGGGGAGCGCATCGACCCGAGAAGCGCACTGGGGTCGCCGAACATCTGTTGAATCTGGGCTTGGATGTCGCTGAAGTCGCCGCTGGGTTCGAACGCCTCCAACGAATCGGCGATCGCGGACGGATCGTTTCGAAACGCATTGGTGTAGCGCCCGAGCAGGAGGCTCATCCGCTGTGCAACGTGGGGGATGCTGAGCACAGCGTGGTGCGCAACCTCACTCAATGCAATCCACAGGCGGAGTTCCTCCTTGTCGAGGCTCCACTCCTCTCCGAATTCATCGAGGTTCGGTACGACGACTAGTAGTTCGTTGCTGCCCGGCCGCGGAATGGGCAGGTCGTAGGTGCCGAGGGCCCTGCTTCCGATGTGACCGATCATCGAGCCCGTCGTGAGGTTCACCATCATGGGTCGCATCGAGCTGAACAGTTGCTCGAGCATCGCCATCTGGGGGTCACTGCCGAGGTCATCGTCGAGGATTGGTGTAGCCATCGCGCCTGCCAGCTGTTCGAGAACCGGCTTGTACGAATGCATGGAGCGGCGAACCCATTCGCCCTTCGTGACCGGCGCGATCGTCAGCGGTCCTTCTGTCGCTGTTCGGAGTCCGGTTGCTTGGCTCACATGGAGCTCCGCCACCCGCACCAGCTGCTCGAGCGCAATTCGATCCAGCGGATCGACGTTGCTCTCGGCCACTCCGCCAGAAGCGATCGAAACGGCAATCTGCATGGCGTTGTCGAGGCCTCCTCCACCACCACCCCCGAGACCGCTGAACATTTGCATGAAGTTCGCCATCATCGCGTTGGGGTCGCCGGAGTTGCCGAATAGATCCCCAAGATTGAAGTCGTCGGGAAGGTCGTCGTCGTCGAATGGACCAGAATCACTCACAACGTGCATCGTAGAGGCACGAGAGGTTCGCCGAAC
>CAXMRH010000055.1:0-5085 GCA_964196045.1 uncultured Chthoniobacterales bacterium
CACGGGACGACTTCGATTACACCAAGCCGCTTGACGACGGCGACATCGCCGCGTTCGTACAACGCATCGGCGCCGACACGGATGGCATCCGTGACGAGGGCGGTACCGTCGAGGGAGCAAGTCCGCGCGACCAAACAACAGACGAGACCGAAGAGGAGGTGACCACATGACAACTCACCGTTTGACCGAGTTCAGCCACGGCGCTGGTTGAGGCTGCAAGCTCGATCCGAGCGAGCTGGCCCAGGTCGTGGGCCGCCTAACACCATCAACACATCCAGATCTTCTCGTCGGTACAGCATCGGGTGACGATGCTGCTGTTTGGCGACTCGACGATGATCGCGCCCTCATCGCGACCGCGGACTTCATCACGCCCGTCGTCGATGACGCACGTACCTGGGGTCGCGTCGCTGCGGCGAACGCCGTCTCTGACGTATATGCAATGGGCGGTCGCCCCTTGCTCGCACTCAATCTTGTGGGTTGGAACACCGACGCGCTCCCGATGGATCTTCTCGGCGACGTCCTCGCAGGCGGTCAGGACATCGCAGAAGCGGCCGGGTTCGTCATCGCTGGAGGCCATACCGTCGATGACCCGGAGCCTAAATACGGCATGGCGGTCATCGGTGAGGTTCATCCCGATCGGCTCTTGACGAACGCTGGCCTCCGCGATGGCGATCATCTCGTGCTCACCAAACCCCTCGGCATAGGTGTCATCACGACCGGGCTCAAGCAAGGAATTGCCCCTGACGAAGTGGTCGCAGCGGCCCTTGATTCCATGATCAAACTGAACGATGTCGCAGCGCGGGTCGCTCTGGAATCTGGTGCCACAGGCGCCACTGACGTGACAGGTTTCGGCTTGCTCGGACACCTCGGACGAATGGCGCAGGAGTCGTCGGTCGACGTCGAGCTCACTGTGTCCGCGATTCCTCTGATCGACGGAGCGATGGCTCTCGCTGAGCAGGGGTCCATCCCCGGAGGAACGGAGCGCAATCTGCGCTGGGTGCTCGACCGCCTGGATACGGGTTCAGCCTCGGAGCTCGAGGTCACCTTGTTGGCTGATGCACAGACATCGGGAGGACTGATCTTTGGGGTGTCTTCCGCCTCGGACGCGGCCTCCGCAGTCGACGAGTTGCGCTCGTCGGGCCATGACGCCGCGGTGGTCGGCGTCGCGTCGACAGGCGCAGGCACGATTCGGCTGCGCTGATACCGTTTCGACTCATGCCCCGCCACATCTCCGTCATCTTCGATCTCGGCAACGTTCTGATCGAGTGGGATCGACGATTCCTCTTCGAGAAGCTGATCGACGACGCCGATGAACTCGAGGCATTTCTCGATGGTGTCTTCACCCTCGAAGACAATCAACACCTCGACCGTGGAACACCACTTGCCGAAGTCGCACAACAGGTTGCTCAGCGCCATCCCGATCAACATGACCTGGTCATGGCTTTCGCAGATCGTTGGCAGGAAACGCTGGGAGGGGTGATCGAGGGGAGCGTTTCCGTGCTCGACGAGCTCAGTCGAGAGGGTGTTCCTTTGTACGCGCTCAGCAATTGGGGCCGCGACACGTTCGCGATGATCGAGCCGAATTATTCGTTCTTTGAACTCTTCGACGGGATGGTCATCAGCGGGCGCGAGGGGATCATCAAACCAGACCCCGCCATCTATCGCCTGCTGTGCGAGCGGTACGACATCGAACCAGAGGACGCCGTGTTCATCGATGACTCGGGGGCCAACGTGGCTGTCGCAATGTCTCTGGGATTCGACGCTGTGCTATTCGAGAGTCCCGATCGTCTCCGGGAACAGCTCGTCGAACGAAACCTGCTCTAAGACACCTCTCCCGGTCTTCGCCCGCGCAGGTCCTCGCTGGCTCAGCCTGCACAGGTAATGGTGTCGGGATCATCAAGTACCGGTCCGCTGGCCGCAGCCGTGATCGCGAGAAGACAGGCCCTGCCCGGCGTCGCGAACTCGAGTCTCAGTACTGCGCCATCTCCGCGCAAGGGGTCTTCGTCCGTGGTGGTCGTGTTTCCGAGGCTGTAAGCCACTGCGGTACCCGCGACTTGATCGAATCGCTGGAGGAAGTCCGCGCCATGTCCGACGACGGCGTCGACTCCCAGATCGACGAGCTGCTGGACGTCGGCCATCTGCTCGGGGCTTGGGGCTCGGCCTTCGCTGTCGCCCCAGTCGATGAGTACGACGACTGCGAGGTTTTGTTCGAGGTTCGCCTTGACCGACTCGAGCAGAGAGTCGAATGACGCCGCCCCAGCGATCCCCGATCCGTCCGACGTCGCGGCGAGTTCGCCGTTGACAGACATCGAGATGGCATGCACGGCGACCGCAACACTGTTCGTCTCGACCACAGCGGCCTCGATCGCCCGAGCCTCGGAGGCGCCGTATCCGATCACGGCGATTCCTGCCTGCTCGGCATCCGTGATCAACGCTCGCAACGCGTCCGAATCCTCGCCCGCCGCGTCGGCGGTCGCGACGTTCATCACCTCGACTCGACCGGTCGCCCAATCGACGAGCGACGAGCGCGAGCACTCGGGGGTGGTGGTGTCGCATCCCAAGGACACGATCGTTGCCAGGTCGTCGTTGATCATTGGCACACGCAACTGCCATGCGGACGATGTGGCGTCCACGCTCCGAACACTGCCGAGGACGTGCAGAATGGGTTCGATCGGTGACGGTGGCGCTGTCTCTGCCGTAACTCGCGAAGCCCCGGTCGGATCACTGGCCTGCCTCGCGGGTTCATCAGTGACCTCGGAGTCGCCTGTCTTGGCGGAACCACTACCGTCGAAGACGGTGTTGTTATCATCACCGGTGCACCCGGCCGATGCGAGTGCGACGAGACCGAGCAAAAGAATCCACCACTGACTACCTAGGAACGGGGCGGCTCGGTGCACTGGCACAGTCTGCCGCCTCGATGGGTAATGGGGCGCGCACCCGCATGACCTCGGCTGGTTCCCATGCGGTCCTAACCTGGGCATATGCGCAAACCCCTCGTCCGCGTCGTGCTCCCGATGCTCTTTGGCGCTTTGCTTCTCGCCGCGTGTGGTGATGGGAAGTCCATCGTCGCTCCGGGTCCCGGTGATCCAGACGACAGCACGACGACAAACCCCGTGGATGAAACCGTGGACGATGCCGACGAGGTCGTCACGGGTGGCGACGAAGATGACATCGAGGACGTCGCGACCACAGAACCACCTCGAAACGACGACGATTCGTCCACGCCGTCGACGGTCGTGATCGATGAGAACTCGGAAAACGCCGCTGCGTACACCGAGCTTGCAGCCTCCGGATTGGTGCTCAGCTTGGATGAGCAGGCGTGTGCAGACAATGCCGCAGAATCCGCTGTTGATTCGGGTTCGACGAGCGTCGACGCAGTGATCGAGGCAGTTCAGGAATGCGCGTCACCGCGAGCGATCGACGACTTCGCGTCCTCGCTGATCCTTGCTGGAGGCAACCCTCTTCCGCCTACGGAGTCGGCTTGTGTTTCGAGCCGACTCCAATCGACCGAGGAATATCGACCCTTCTGGGTCGCTCTCTTGGACGAGGAACCATTCGACTTCCTGCTGTCCGATCTCGAGGTCCAGAACCGGTACCTCGATCTCTACACGGAGTGCGTGTCCGTGGGACGCGCCGTCGGGGAACAGGCAAACCTTGAACTCTCGCCTCCGACTGTGGGCTGCATCGATGACCTGTATAACGACAGAGAGTTCGTCCGGGTCACGATCGAAGCCGATCTGTCAGGGGACCTGGACGACCGCGATCGCATCGACTCACAAATCGCTAGCTGTCTGAGCAGTGAGGAGCGCGCCGCGCTCGGAGCAAGTTGAGCTGGGACATAGAGTGACATCTCGCTGGAGGTAGTGCATTGTCGTTTCGATTGTTCGGATTTCCTGTCAATATCCAGGGCTCGTTTCTCCTGATCGTCGGTGTTCTCGGGTACGTCTCGTTTCCCGAAGAGCTGGATCGAGTTGTGGCGTTCGTGCTGATCGCGCTCTTGGCGATCGTTGTGCACGAGCTCGGCCACGCATTCGCGGCACGATCCCAGGGGACGATCGGTACTCCATCAATCTCCTTGGAAGGAATGGCCGGGCTCACTCGCTATCGATTGCAGAGAGAACCGTCTCGCGGTCAATCGATGATGATCAGCTTCGCGGGACCGTTCGCCGGAATCGTGCTCGGCATCATCATCTTGGTGGTAGCCCGGAGTGGAGTAATCGATCGCACTCCACTGATCGATGATCTCTTCCTGATCGGCCTGTTCACGACGTTCGGCTGGAGCGCCTTCAACCTTTTGCCAATCGTGCCTCTCGACGGGGGCCACATCATGACTGACTTGATTCCTGGTTCAGTGCCAGTGAGGCGCCGTCGCGCTGCCCTCGTCTCGGTCGTGGTGGCAACACTCGCGGCAGTCTGGATGTGGGTTGCATTGCGCAGCCTCTTTGGACCCGCAATCCTCGGCATGATGGCCTTCCAGAACTTCAAGATGTTCTCGAACTCCAAGCCGGCGTCCGCTCTCCGATCACCACTGTCGCCTCGCGATGACAGCCCGCTCAACTGACAATACGCCCGGTCGTCGCAATAGGGTCTGGGCGTCGCCCTCGCCCCGACATCAGGTCGGTCGAGAACACGACGGAGAATCCCATGCGCGCGCTGCTACTCCAGAACGAAGATGACGAGTTTTCCTGTACGGTCACCGACCTGAAGGAGGAGGATCTGCCGGAATCCGAGGTCCTTGTGGCGGTCGAGTACTCGACCATCAACTACAAGGACGGGCTGGCGATTACGAATACCTCGCCGATCGTTCGAACCTGGCCAATGGTGCCCGGAGTCGACTTCGCCGGAACGGTCCTGCACTCCTCGGTCGAGTCTCACAAGGTCGGCGACCGTGTTGTTCTCAATGGCTGGGATGTCGGGGAGCGTCACTGGGGTGGGCTCGCCGAACGGGCTCGCGTAAAGGCGGAGTGGCTCACCCCCATTCCAGAAGAGTTCTCGACCTACCACGCAGCGGCGATCGGAACTGCCGGATACACCGCCATGCTTTGCGTGCTGGCGCTCGAAGATCATGGAGTGACGCCCGATTCG
>CAXMRH010000056.1:0-6366 GCA_964196045.1 uncultured Chthoniobacterales bacterium
CGAGTGAATACGTTCCGGTCGCCCCATCAGCAGCAATGGCCTCGACAGGCTCGGTGTTCACGTCATAGGCCACTGCTTCGTGGCCGTCTCGCATCGCTCGCCGCACGAGCCCCGCGCCCATTCGTCCAATCCCGACCATTCCAAACTGCATGCGACTCGCCTTCGGCTCGTGATCCGATCCCTCGGACATCTTGTTGTTCGCAACCATCATGACCGCGACCCCGACGAGATGTGGAGCTTGAGTGTGATTGCGTCCACCGAGTCCATCGAGCACCCTTGATCGATGGACGTGGCGCTGCGATGTGTGATCTCGGGACACGGGGACACCACGGGCGCGGTCGCGGCTGAAGTCGTCTCACTCGCGCTGTTCGATCTCGGTGCACTCGCTGTTGGCGAGGTCGAACCAGGTGAAGGCCTCGTGTTGGTCGCAGGGTTCTCCAGCCGACCAAGCGCACAGAAGGCTCTCGAACACGTGACGCAGAAGTACGCGAACTTCGTCGCCAGTGCTGCCATCGACGATCGCTCTGCCCAAGATTGGGTGGAGACACAGCAGGCTTCATTGGTTCCCACGACGTTGGGACCGTGGCACATCCGCGGACCGTGGGAAACACCGCCGCCGGATCTCGACCCGAAGTACGACATCATCATCGATCCCGGTGCGGCATTCGGGCACGGAGGTCATCCGTCAACGCGCTTGGCGACGGAGCTGCTGATCCGGCCTCACGCCGACACCCATCATGTGGTCGACATCGGAACTGGTACGGGCGTGATAGCCATCCTGGCCGCCAGGCTCGGATACACGGTCGCGGCGATAGAGAACGATCCCGTGGCCGCCGGCATCGCCCAACGCAACATTGCGCTCAACAGCTCGGACCCCGCACATCGAGTTGATGATCGAATCACGTTGACGGTGGCCGATGGCGCCGCACTCACGGTTGATCACGAGTCTCTTGTCATAGCGAACGTGACGCTTGACGTGCAACGGTCGATCGCATCTCGTTGCCAGCACGCGCGCCAGATCATCATCTCCGGTGTCCTTTGCCGTCAGGTGGGACAACTTCGGATGCTCTACCCAAGTCACAACGCCGTCACGATTCGGGCGTTCGGCGATTGGGCTGCGGTCGAACTGTTGATCAACCGTTCGAGGAGCACTACACCAAAGCGGTAGATTCTCATCAGTTCTCATAGGGCGAAGAGCGAGGCCGAAAGGAGACGAGCATGGCTAAGGATTCGAATCCGGACGAGTACTACCCGCTGCGGTGGAAAGTCGCAGATACCGCAGAGGATCTCTACGCCCTCCACCGAGGCAAAGTCATCGCCATCCTGGCCTTTCTCGGAGTCGCCTTCATCCTGCTTGGCTTCGTTCTGCTCGGTTGGGGGTCTGGCGCCGATGACGATGACATCGCGACTGGCCCGCCTTCATCCTCCACGCCGAATGACGAAGACGCCGCCGTTGCGTCCACTGCGTCGTCTACGACATCGATAGCTCAGCCAACCACGTCCGAGGTGGCCACCACGACCGCACCGCCTACGACGGCTCCCACCAGCACCGAACCCGCCGTCTCACCGCGGGCTGCCTCGAGCGACGCAGAGCTCGCCGCCACCGAAGCCGGAGCAATCGTCGAGATGACAACCACGATCGTTCGCGTTGTCGGCGGCATGCCAGACGATGGAGCGGCCGACGATCTTCTCGACCTCGCGCGAGAGATCTTTGCGGGGCTAACCGTCCAGGACGAACAGGTCGTCGACGAGTTCTTCCTCGAACCACAGACGATCACGTTTCGCCTCTCGGCACCAGATCTCTTCGGGTACAACAGCGACGATCTAAACGCCGCATACCTTCCGCTTATCGATCGGCTGGCGGAGCGGGCCATCAGCGACACCTGGTACATCGAGGTCAGCGGACACACCGATGACGTCGGCGGAGCTCCGGGGAACCAGCGGTTGTCGGAAGGCCGGGCGATGGCAGCCGCCCAGCGGCTCATCCAACAAGGTGTTCCGAGCAATCTGGTGAGTTCGATCGGGCGCGGCGAGGATGACCCCCTCGCGTCGAACGAAACCGAGGCTGGCCGTCTGACCAATCGCCGTGTGGAGTTCGACGTTCTTGGATAACCCGGGACTATGAGCTTGTCGAACGAGCTGCCAGCCACTCGTCCAGGCGTCGTTCCAGTTCCTCGCGCTCGAGGGTGCCTTCGACGCGTTTGATTTCGAGAAGCATGCGAACTGCCTCGCCAACGGCTGGCCCGGGGTTGAGTCCCAGGTAGGCCATTACGGCGTCGCCATCCATGTCGGGGCGTTCTGCGTCTCTGCGGTCGGCCTCGGCCAGATCGCCGATACGCCGCTCGAGATCGTCCATTGCTGCTTGGATGCCCTGGAGCTTGCGAGCATTTCGAGTTGTGCAGTCGCAGCGGATCAAGTGATTGAGGTCCCCGAGAAGGGGACCCGCCTCGCGCGCATACCTCCGAACGGCTGAATCGGACCACCCGTCGGAGTAACCCTTGAACCGGCCAGACATACGAACGAGCTCCACCACGTTCTCGACTACGTCCTCATCAAAAGCCAGTTGGGCGAGCCGCTTCCTCGCCATCCGCGCTCCGACCGCTTCATGGTGTCGAAACGTGACTCCTTCATCGTCGATTCGGCGGGTGCGAGGTTTGCCAACATCATGAAAGAGCGCAGCCAGACGGATCGTGATGTCAGGCCGGGTCTTCGCCGTCACCGCCACCGTGTGCGCAAGCACATCCTTGTGGCGATGAATCGGATCCTGTTCCATGCGTAGCAGGGACAATTCGGGCGCGATCTGCTCCATTCGACCCGAGTCGATGATGGCCCACAACGAATCCGTGGGGTCGTCAGGACGCAACGCGTCGATCAATTCTTGTGCTTCGGGAAGTGATGCCACGAAGGAATGATACCGACGACCAATTATTCTTCTTCAGGTGCATGACGATGAGTCGGTCCCAGACCCTCCAGCCCCCAAAACTCCGCCCGCCCCATCGGGTCCTCCTCTGAGCCCAGTCGAGCCAGAGGGGACAAGTAGCACGG
The DNA here is from genome assembly GCA_964196045.1 of uncultured Chthoniobacterales bacterium. Taxonomy (GTDB): domain Bacteria; phylum Actinomycetota; class Acidimicrobiia; order Acidimicrobiales; family SHLQ01; genus SHLQ01. The sequence goes on from CAXMRH010000056.1 coordinate 3,046, forward strand.
ACAACCCGATCGCGGTTGCAGGCCTCGTCGTTTCCGTCCTCGCATTAGTGCTCTCGGTCATCGTGCTCGGTGGGCTCATTGCCTTCGTCAGTTTCGTGCTCTGTGTGATTGGGCTCAGGCGCTCCAAGACCATCGGGCGCGGCCGTGGTCTCGCGATCGGCGGCATCGTTCTCTCGGTTCTGTCGCTCGTGGCGTCTGCTGCCGCGCTCGCTGTCTTGTTCACAACGATCAATGGCGGTGATGAGATCGTCCGAAACGGAATCGTCACCACGTCGACGAACCTCGAGTACCCGCCGCAGGACGATTTGGTCGATGTCGAGTGCACGGCGTCCGAAAGCGGCAACCTACCCCTCGCGATCATCACACTGCAGAACAAGAGCACCGGACAAAGCCTCTACCGAGTCACGGTGGTCTGGGACACGCAGGGCAGTTCAGACGAAACAACGGCGGCCGAGGTGTCCGGCGAGGTGCGCTCCGACGATGTCGAGGCCGGAGAAACAGAGATACTGCGACTCTTCGAGCGATCGTCTAGCGGGATCGTCGACACCTGTCGAGTGACTCGCATCGAACGGTCTGGTTTTCAGCTGTTCAACTGACGCCGAAAATATTTGCTCAGTGTTTCGACGCGACCGCGCTGGCCAACTACCGTCATGGTCGCAACGGGTGGAGTCCGGGGCCTCAAAGGTGAGGTCAACGTGTCAACCCAAATGCTCAACGTCGTGTCCGAGTTACATCGGCCGATGGATTTCGAGCAAGCACTGTCGTGGTTCAACGGAATCCTCAGTGGCGACGACTGGGCCATGCGCGATTCCGTGGAGGTCGTCTCCGATGATGGGCTGCGCACCGTACATCTCACCGTCTGGGGCAGCCGTTGGACCCTCGAGATCGACATCGAGGAGTCACAGGTGCTTGGTGGCGTCATCGTCAGTGCGCGGGTGAAGGACCCGGCCGTTGGCCATGTGCTGCCGGAACTAGCTGGACTCGCACGAGCGCTGGTTCCTTAACACGTCGGGACTTCCGCCCGACATCCCCACACGATCGACATGGTCGATCGCCTCCGGCTCACTCCCCTCTCGCCTGAGGCACCCAGCCCGGAGGGACGGAGGGTGGAAGCCGGCCTCCGGCAGTCCGCAGAGCACACCGAGCCGAAGGCGAATGTGCGATTGCCGGAAGCGAGGAACGAGCGGGAAAGAAAGGGGCCTGACCCCTTACGTCGTAAGTTGCGGTCGAGTAGACCAACCGTCACGGGTATACGCACGAAGAGACGCCAGCAGCCCAGGAGCGAGGGACGAGCGGGAACTTAGAACGTCACCGTTTCGTCAAAGACCAATCCCGCTTCCAACGTTCGGTGCACTGGACACTTCTTCGCGATTTCTTCGAGGCGCGATCGTTGTTCGTCGTCGAAATCGCCGTCCATGAAAATCTCCGACGTGACGTTGTGCATGAAGCCAGCGGCGTCCTCGTCGCAGTGGGCGCAATCGTCCGCGTGAATCTTGTCGTACGTGTATGTCGCGGAGACCGAACGCAGATTCCAGCCCTTTCGTTTGCAGTAGAACGAGATCGTGATGCACGTACACGCTCCAAGGGCTCCGAGGAGCATCTCGTATGGGTTGGGTCCCGTATCGGTTCCGTCGAACTCGATGGGCTCGTCGGCGGTCCAGACATGGCGGCCGTTGCGTAGTTCCACGCGGGCGCCTTCGGTCAGATCTGCGGTAATTGTTGCCATCCGACACGCTACCTCAACATAGAAATGAGCTGAGTTGTCAATTTTTTGTTGTCGAATGCGCAAACGTATGACAACTATGTAACAATTGTTACGGCCCGATTTCGTTCTGTCGATACATAGAACGAAAGGCCACCTGCTCCCACATGACGCTTCCCTCACTCCACCACCGCATCGCACTCGCGTGTGTCGTAGCTCTCGTGCTCTCGACGGCTCTCGCCATCAGCGCGCCCGCTGCAGGAGCCGCAGAGCCCGAGACCTCCCTCGGCACAACGGCAGAGTCCCCAATCGCGGTGCCATTCGTTGGTTCTTACGAGGTTTGGTGCACGGACCGGAATCCGGCTCCCGGAGGTCGTTGCAGTCGACATCACGGCTCGCCAGCCATCGACATCGGCATGGACATCGGCACTCCAATTCATGCCACAGGTGACGGCGTCGTCATCGAGACCGAGACCGGTTGTCGTGGCTTCGGGTACTGCCGTGGCGGTGCCGGGAACTTCATCTCGATCGGACACGCTGACGGAACCTTCTCGCGATATCTCCACCTGGACGTCGTGCTTGTCGTTGCTGGCGACGAGGTGAGCGTCGGCGAACAGATCGGCAACTCTGGCGTCTCCGGGCAGAGCAGTTCAGCTCACCTGCACTACGACGAGCACTTCCCGGCAGGGACCCGCACCCCAATGGGCGCATGGATTGGCTGCATCACTGGCGAGCAAGTTCGGTACCCAGACGTCTTCGGAGTAGCGGACTGGAACGACGTTCCTTACGGCTCGATCATCGTCAATGACGGGTACGGCTGCCTGGACGGGGTCGACGTGAACAACGTCCCTCGTGCCGTTGTCCTAGCCGGCTCGACACGGTTCGGCGTCATCGCCCCAACCATGTCACCCAACACCCAGTTCGAGATCAGCCTCCACTTCCAAGACAGATCGTCCCCCGTCATTCAACCCCTCCGTGGGACTGAGTTGGCACTGTTCTCGCAACCCGAGGCTCCCGTGGTCATTCGAATTCGCGAACGGAGCGATGAACGTTGGGGCGAATGGTCAAACCCCATCGCCTATGCGCCCTCGACCATCGAGGACGAGCCCACATGTGGCGGCCTCTATGCCACTACTTCACCCCACGCAGGGACACCAACCGTCGATGTCATCATCGGATCTGAAGAGTCGGACAACATCGATGCACGCGGTGGCGATGACCTCATCTGCGGAAACGGTGGTGACGACTCGATCCTCGCTGGGCCAGGGCGCGACCTGGTCTGGGGCGGAGATGGTGACGACACCATCAGCGGTGGGCGAGGCGCCGACCTCCTGGTGGCCGGTGAGGGAAACGACGCCGTTCGAGGCGGCGACGGCCCCGACAAGATCATGGGTGGCCCCGGTGACGACAACTTGCTTGGAACTGCAGGAAATGACCGAGTCGAAGGCGGATCGGGCATCGATCACATAAATGGCGGCATAGGCCACGATTGGCTGCTCGGCGGATCGAGTGACGACGTGATCGAGGGCCGGAACGGCCGCGACTACCTCGGTGGCGGAAATGGCCAAGACAAGCTCTCTGGCGGAAATGGCAGAGACCGACTCGTCGGCGCTGCGGGC
>CAXMRH010000057.1:0-6168 GCA_964196045.1 uncultured Chthoniobacterales bacterium
TATGTGTCAGCGCTGCGGCACGAGATGTTGCGATTGTCGAACGCCATGGGCGCAGAACACCCGAGCCTCGTCGATCCGGCACAGGTCGAGATTCGGCTCGAGGCCAATCACGTGAAACCGGTCCGCGAACTCTACGGGTACCACCCTGCCTGGTAGCAGGGTCGACCCTCAGCCCGTATCGGAGTCACGCGGCGCGGTCAGCGACTTTCGAGCGGTACATAGCCGCATCCCCGCGGTTGAGCAGTTCGAGCAGCGTCTCTTCGGGTGACCACAGGACAAACCCCGCACTGAACGAGATCGGGGCAGTTGTGGCATTCAGCGCGTTGTGGCGATCGACGTCCTCAGCGACCCGCTCATGGCGGCGGTCGAAATTCTCCTCGCCGAGTCCGTAGAACAGAACAGCGAACTCGTCACCACCAAGGCGGCACACGAGGTCTGACGCTCGAATCGCATTCGTGAGCAGTCGGCTCGCTGAGCAGATGAGATGATCGCCCTTCGCGTGACCCTGGGAATCATTGACAGTTTTGAGGCCATCGAGATCGAAATAGCCGAGCGAAACGGGCGTTTCCTCTCGCTTTGCGATGGCCAGGAGCTGATCGCCAGCAGCGAAGAGCCCGCGACGATTGAGCAGACCAGTGAGGGCATCGGTGTTGGCGAGACACATGTGGGCGATTTCACCGTTGATGATCTCGGCGAGATCGGCAAGGTTGTCGACCTCGTGTCTCGTCATCTCCCGAGAATCGCTGTCGATGAGACACAGAGTTCCGATGGCGGCGCCGCTTGGTGTTCGCAGCGGCGCACCAGCGTAGAACTTGATGTCGGGACTCCCGGCCACAAGAGGGTTGTCGGCGAATCGTTCGTCTCCTGTCGCATCCTCCACGATAAACACTTCCTCACCGAGGATCGCGTGTCCGCAAAAGGAGATGTCGCGATGGGTCTCGGTTGCATCGAGGCCGATGTTCGACGCGAACCACTGCCTGTCCTTGTCGATGAGCGAGACGAGAACGGTTGGTACATCGAACATTCGTTGGGCGAGCCGAGTCACCCGAGCGAACGCTGGATCCGGCGCGCCGTCGAGTAAACCGAGCGCGTGGAGCTCGGCCAGTCGCTGCTCGTTCTCTTCGGGTATTGGTGCAGGGAGCATGATCCGCCGTATCCATGATTCCGAGCTGTTGCAGGGATGGTCGGTCACCCCACCGCAAACTTGAGCCGAGTAGCCGGACGGGCGTCGGAACGGCTCCGACGCCCGATATCTGAGGTAGACGCTCAGCCGACCTCGACCCGGATGTACTCGACTGCTTTCTCGCCTCCGTTGTCGCTGAACCACGCGTCGAGCGTCTGTTCCTCGGCTTCGGTGGGCTCACGTCCGTCTTCCTCGAACGCAAAAAGTGTGGCCGGTGGCTCGACCCAGGTGTGTTTGGCGAAGATGACCTCGTCGTCGCCCACGCCGACCAACTGGATATTCCCACGAGTGGGGTCGATGTCGAGGCGGGGATCGTTGAGCGAGGCAAAGGTAACCGCGTTCGTGGAGAAGAGGATCTCGATACCGAACCCGATTTCTTCTTGTGGCTCATCCTCCAATACTCCGTAGGCAGCCTGGTAGTCGTCCTGGGTGAACGAGACGAGATCCTCACCCGTTTCAGGATCGAGGAACGTCGGCATACCGGTCAGTCGGCTCACACGTACGACACCCTCACTGCCGGTGTCGTACATCTCGTACTCGCGCAGCGAGTAGACGAGGTTTCCGTCGGCATCGTGCAGCGTGACCCGGCCGTCTTCGTCGCCATACGTCATCGTCAAGACGAACCCATCTCGTTCGATCTCGATTGGCGGCGGTGGTGTCCATTCGGGATACGGCTCGGTGGCGCCTTGCATGACCACCGCGACCCCAGCTGGGCCGACGGCCGCTTCTGGGTATGCCCCGAACAGATTCGTCGTGATGTCGGCCTTCGTCCACGAGGCTCCGAGATCTGTGGAGACGAGCGACACTGGTTGTCCCTCGTCGTCGCCACCCACCAAGAGAAGATTCGAGCCAACGGCAAAGAGCCTTCCGAAGTCACCCTCGGGGAGAGATCCCACCTCGTCCCAGCTTCGTCCGTCGGTAGAGCGAAGGGCGGTCGCGGTCGGCGTCTCGCGATTCCATTGCTGGAGAACGGTGACGAAGGTTCCATCGACCTCCACCAGCCCTGCGGTGTACCCCTCGCTGTCGGGTTCGGTCTGGGCAAACGGACCCGTGACCGGCCCGGTCAAAATTGTCGTGGTCGGTTCTGAGCCCTGGTCGGTGAAGATGGCCTGGAGCTCGTCGTGCAGAGGGTCCCCTGGAGAAATCGTCGCGATCACCACGGGGATGGGCTCGACGAAGTCCTCCTCGAATTCAATTTCTATCTCGCGCCGCTCTTCGTCGGTGGCCGCGGCCTCCATGGCAGCTTCGAACTCTTCCCACATCGACTGGTCGTCTTCAAAGTTGCAGAGCTGGACTTTGTACACGTCGTCCTCAGCAAAGTCGATACCGCAGTACCGATCGAGGTCCTCCATGTCGATGATCCCGGCGTCGAAGAGCAATCGCATCTCGTTGCCACCTTCGCGGTGCGCCTGAGTGAAGAGCACGACGCCGCCGTCGTTGATGGCGATTCCGTTCACGCTGAGGAAGACAGGACCATCGTCGGCTGAGGGTGTCGGCAATTCCGCCAAATCCCAGGTTTCGAGATCGGTTGAGCTAGCCAGGTAGTGCGTTGGGCCCTCTACAGGGCCAAAGAAGGCCTCTGGGGTGTCCTCGCGAAAGCCGTCATCGTTCCATTGTTCGACGACCGCGATCACCGTTCCATCGTGTTCGGCAAGCTGATACACGTTCGAGTTCGCGGGAATCCCGGTGAAGGGCGACTCACTCCAGGTGATGCCATCGTTCGAGGTTCGCAGCGTCTGGCCCGATTCCGAATAGCCGATCGAGATGAAGCGAGATCCGTCGAAGATGACTGCGTCAGAACCGCCGTAGTACGCCGCGTCTTCTGCTGTAGCGAACTCGCCAATTCCACTCCGATTCGAAGCTGTGGCATCGTCCGACCCGCTGTCGGCAGGGAGATCTCGATCGGTGTCTTCACTGACCTCATCGTTCACCACTGGCTCGTCGTCGGGTTCAGCTGTTGTATCCCCGACCTCTCCACCGTCGGACGTATCGTCCTGTCCTGCTGCCACATCGAGCGAATCAGGATCATCGCCCGTTGCAAGCACTGCACCGATGAGGAGAGCCGCGACCAACGCGATGCCCCCACCAATCGTTCGAAACTGTGTCTTGCGGTCTGTGCCCTCTTTGGGCGCTAGCTCGACCTCGACGACTTCTACGTGTTCGTCCATGACAACTCCTCGGTTGAACGCTCTATCCGTCAGACGCCTAAGGGGCCGATTTGGTTCCCTTTTTCTTGACGCCGTTCGACATGGTGTTCCATGCCCTGAGATAGGAACGGGGAGTCGACCTCACCAGAGTCGATCGTCCCGCTCAACCGTCAGTCTCTACGCTCTCTGCGGCGGCCGAGCGGCACGGCTGAATTTGTCGCGAGAGAAGCAACGAGGGCAGTCCATCCAGTCTGGTGACTGGCGCCGAGTCCACATCCCGTGTCGCCGTGGAAGTACTCGTGGAACAACAAACGGTCGTGCCACGGGCCGCCCGGTTCATACAAAGCGTGACTAGGCATCGCAGGTCTTGAGCCGTCGACATCGTCCTTCTCGAAGAGCGCGACGAGGCGATCCCCCAATTCGTCGGCTACCTCGCTCAATGCGAGCTGTTGCCCAGATCCCTTCGGAAACTCGACTGTCAGTGAGCCGCCAGCCCAGTAGTCGAACCGTCGAAGTGACTCAATGAGTAGATAGTTCAACGGGAACCACACGGGGCCGCGCCAATTCGAGTTACCACCGAAGAGATCGCTCTCGGACTCGGCTGGTTCGTAACCAACGGAGAAGTCGCGGCCGTCGACCGACAGCCGATACGGGTCGTCAGCGTGCCTTTTCGAGAGACCGCGGAGCCCGTGTTCGGAGAGGAATTCGTCGTCGTCCAGCACCGCCTCGAGCAGGCGTAGCAGGCGCTCGGGGCTCACCAGCGACAGAAGCACATCGCCGTTGCCGTTGTCGTGCATATGATCGACGAACTCGGGCTTGTTGGTGCGGAACCAGTCGAGATGTCCAGCAAAGCCGGGGAGTCGCTCCAGGTTGTCAGCCGAGACGATTCTCGTTGCGAAGATCGGGATGAGCCCGACCATCGATCGCACCGCGATCGGCACCGACTCGTGATCGAGTCGCAGCTTGTCGTAGTAGAAACCATCATCTTCGTGCCACAGGTCGTGCTCATCCATCGCTGTCGCGATGTAGGCGAAGTGCTCGGCGAACTTGGTCGCGAGATCCTCGTAGGCGGGGCTCTCGCTCGTCAGACGCAAGGACATGTCCATCAGATCAAGAGCGAACATCGCCATCCAGGCCGTGGCGTCCGCTTGCTCGAGGCGGCCTGCACCCAATCCCTCCGATCTGTTGAATGCGCCGATGTTGTCGAGTCCGAGGAATCCCCCGTCGAAGAGATTGTTCCCATCGACGTCGCGACGATTCACCCACCATGTGAAGTTGAGCATGAGCTTGTGAAGCACGCGCTCGAGGAAGTGTGTGTCCCATCCCCCGTCGAGCTCGAAGACACGCAGAGAGGCCCAGGCCTGTACCGGGGGATTGACGTCGCTGAAGCTCCACTCATAGGCAGGTAGCTGGCCGTTCGGATGCTGGTACCACTCACGCCCGAGCAGCTTGAGCTGGGTCTTTGCAAACGTTGGGTCGACTAGTGCAAACGGCAGACAGTGAAACGCGGTGTCCCACGAGGCATACCAGGGGTACTCCCAGGTATCGGGCATCGCGATCACGTCAGCGTTGTTGAGATGGCGCCACCGGTTGTTACGACCGTGCTTTCGCGAGTCGGGAGGCGGAGCAGACGAAGGATCGCCGTCGAGCCACTGCGCGACATCGAAGTGGTACCACTGCTTCGAATAGAGGAGACCAGCAAGCGCTTGCCGAGTGATCGCACGCCGGCTGTCGTCGACGTTCTTTGGCAGCAGATCGTCGTGGAAGGCATCCGCCTCGTTCTGTCGGACCTCGACGATGTCGTCGAATTCGTCCTCCACGGACCGCGCTGTCGGGGCCAAACGAATACGCACACGAGCGCTCTCCCCTGGCTGCACGTCGAACTTGTACCAGAGTGCGCCCTTGGTGCCCCGACCGTCCGGATTGACCGTTGCCGTGCCTGCGATGACGTGATCGTTGATTCCGTCCTTTGGAAACTGCGTGGATGGAGCCTCGCCGTGTACCAGAGGTCGGTTCGTCTCGTTCTCACACACAAGCGGGGTCGCACCCGGACTGCAGGACATTTCGAGCCGTCCGGTCGCATCCTCATCGTGCGTGAACCCGCCGTGATCAGAAACGAACAGCTCAGGAGCGCACTCCTTCGACACGCCACCGTCGACTTCGCTACCCCAGCTCCACCGATTCCGGAACCATGCGGTCGGCAAGATGTGAATGGTGTCGGCGACGTCTGACGTGTTGGTGGCCGTGATCTGGACACACAGGTCGTCGGGAGCACACTTCGCGTGGACGACCTCAACATCCCACCAGCCAGACTCAAAAACCCCGGTATCGAGCAGTTCGTACTCGGGTTCGTCGCGCCCCCGCTGTGCGTTTTGTGCGCGGAGGTCGTCATAGGGAAACTCGATCCTTGGGTAGGCATACACCGTCCGACCCCAGGAGTGGGTTGGAGTCGCGTCGAGATACCACCACTCCTCCTTCACGTCCTCGGCATGATTGCCTTCATGTCCGTTGAGCCCGAAGAGGCGCTCCTTCAGATGTGGGTCTCGCCCGTTCCACAACGCAAGTGACAGGCACCATCGTTGATCTCGATCGGAGAAACCGCACAGCCCGTCTTCGTTCCATCGGTAGGTACGACTTCGAGCATCCTCGTAGGTGAACGAATTCCACGCGTCGCCGTCAGCGCTGTAGTCCTCGCGGACGGTTCCCCAGGCGCGCTCGGCGAGATACGGGCCCCATGCAGTCCAGGCCTCGTAGTCGTCGATCAATCGTTCGTGCTCGTGAATCATCGTTGGGTGTCGCGGCGTGGGCTTGGCACGTCGCAAACCGTACTGTGCTGAG
>CAXMRH010000058.1:0-10682 GCA_964196045.1 uncultured Chthoniobacterales bacterium
GGTGACCTCTGCCCATCGCACGTTCTGTGCAGCAAGAGTCGCTGCAAGATCGTCGGTGATACGGGCAATGTCTTCGGCTCCTCGCAACAACGAGAGGCCAAACAGATATTGCCGCCCGAAATCGGGAAAGTCGACGAAGGAAAACGACTCGGGAAATCCGTTCGGCCAGACCCCCGAAGGGTCTCGGTCGTGCCACTCCGTCAGCGCCCGCACTGTGTCGACCGACATCGACCCCTCGAGGTGCAGATGCAGCTCCACTTTCGGCAACCGCACTAGGAAGTCCGATTCGTTCAGCTTCGCGGGTGTCTTCATGCCGTCTGGTACATACCCGGCTCGACCTCGACCGCTTCGCCTCGCTCAAGCATTCGAGCGACATGGAGGTCAGCCGTGCGACGTTCGACCGTTTCGACGAACGGGATGTCGACGTGGGGGCGATAGACGAACCGACGATCAGCCATCTGCTCGAGAGTGTGTGGCTCTCGCAGGAACTCAAGCATCTCGTCATGACGTCGACCGATGACGTCGTGGAATTTGTCGAGCAGGTCAACGAAGTTCTCGCGACCCTCGATGACGCCCTTTTGATGAAACGTCACGTAGTACTCGGCATCGACGTCACGGACCACGCGGAGGCTTTCCTCGAACTGCTCGAGATCGGACCACACATCCCCGTAGTAAGGGCCGAACCCGGTGAGGTCGATGTCGGACAAGAAGAAGATCCCACCGTCGATGTGGAACCCGCTGTGACCCCGCGTGTGACCGGGCAGGTGCATTGCCGTCACCGTCATTTCACCGAGATCGAACACGTGCCCATCGGTGAAACCCTGCGCATCGGGGCGCGGGCTGTAATGCATCTCCTCGACGATGCTGATCGCCTGTTCGGCTCGGGTCTGGTCGTCGAAACCGAAGACGTCGAGCAATCCCTCGAGGCTCTGTGCTCCCGGTAGGTCGTCATGGTGAATGTGCACCCGAGCGTCGGTGAAGAGCCCGTTGCCGGGAAGATGATCTTCGTGTGAGTGGGAGTTGATGACGGCATCGACGGCGACTGGTGCACCGCCCTCCGCCACGACCGTGAGTGAAGGATCGATGATGATCGACTCGGCGGACCCTCGGACGACGACCGAATTGCCGCTCGGATACGACCCGAACATAGCGCCCTGCAACACGCTCACCGACTCGGTGAGCGCCCGTTCCTTGGTTCCCCAGTCGACGACCTTGGCTGCCATTGTTTCACGCTAGACGTTGACACGCGGCTTCAACGACGTAGCGGTCGAGGACGCGCTCCGATCCCTGATTGACGCCCGACAATGCCCGCCAAGGCCGCGAGGACGAGGCACATGGCAACGATCTGAAGCGTGGTGAGCGGCTCATCGAGAAACACCCACGCGGTGGATGCCGACACCACCGGGATGAGCAACGTGAATGTCGAACTGATCCACAACGGGATCTGCCGGATCGACCAGTTCATCAACGAGTGCCCCAAGATGCCAGCCCCGAACGCAAGCAACAATATGCCAATCCAGGAATCGAGAGACGGCCACGCCAGGCTCTGCCCAAAGAGAAGTGCCAGCGGCAGATTGATCACTGCAGCCCAAAGCGCTGCTCCAATCGTGTATTCGTTCGAGGTGATGCGGCTTTTTGCTCGCTTCGAGAAGACGAAGTATGCAGACCACGACAACAGCGCCCCCACAGCAAGAAGATCGCCGGTGAGGCTCCATTCGGCTGACCCGGTCGCCCCGAGTACAACGAGAAGCACGCCCAGGAGGGCAACCGCCCCCAGCGCGAGATCCCGACGATCGATTCGTTCGCCGAAGACCCGCCACGCAGCGATGCTCACCACGACTGGTTGAAGCGCACCGATTACCGTCGCATTTGCGATGGTCGTGAGCTTGATCGCGCTGAAAAACAGCGCAACATCGGCGCCGAGAGCAAGCCCACCCCACATCGACTCGCGAAGCACTCGCATAGTGATTGGCGTACCGCGCAGCGCCATCAGACCACCGACTACGAGCCCGTAGACAGCGAACCGATACCCCCCGATCGCGAGCCCGCCCATCTCGATGTCTTTCACGATGACGCCAGAGAAGCCCCACACCGATACCGCAACAGCGGCGGCCAGGACACCAAGCGCATGCACGGACTCATCGGCCTGGGGTTCACGCATTTTGGACACCCCCTGGAGGAACAGCCGGCATGGCGCGCAAACCGACGAGTGCCGCCAGGGCGGCAATGGCGCCAGCGGCGAACGCCGCTCGATCGCTTCCGGTGATGTGGATGATCACACCAAGAAGTGGAGCGCCGACGGCTCCTGCGATATCGAAGAAAAAGCCGAAGCTCGCGATCGAATGGCTCCGCTCGTGCGGCTCCGTGCCCGCCATGACGAACAAGAAAAGCGCCGGGTAGTTGAATGCCACGCCGAGTGCGAGGACCGCTGTCCCTACGTAGACGCCCACCAGTGACGGCCACGCGGCAACGATCGTGAGGCCGATAGCAATGAATGCGAACGCCAACGTGCTGCCTCGACGAGCGCCGAGTTTGTCGGGGAGGCTCGCGAACAGCAATCGGAAGACCACGACGACGGCGGCGTACAGAAGAAACACTGCACCGGCAGAGGCCTCGCCATCGGTGAGGTCGTCCAGGTAAAGAGCGAGAAACGTGGTGTACCCCACGAACCCGATGAGAGAAAGGGTGAGGAAGATCCCAGGAAGAATGGAGGCTCTGTGCAAGAAACTCTTGGACCGCGTCAACCCCGACGCCCGAACGTCGATCGGGGGTTTCGCCGGGATGGCGAACGCCAAGGCTGCGCTGAGGAGCGACATCGCAAAGCTCGCCCGGACGACCCCTTCGAACCCGTAGCTGTCGAAGAGGTACTCGCCGAGGAAGGGCCCGATCCCAAGGCCGGCGAAAATGGAGAGGCTGAAGTAGCTCGATGCCTCACCTCGACGGTGGTCGGGAGCGAGGTCCTGGGTGGCCGTAGCCACTCCCACGAAGGCGCCAGCCTCCCCGATGCCGGTAACCACACGAAGAAGGACCAGAACCGGAATCGATAACCACACCGGGTAGAGCAGTGCCATGAACCCCGAGATCAATGCACCGAACACCAAGAGAACGCGGCGACCGTATCGATCCCCCAGGCGGCCGACGAGGGGACGAATGATCGCCGCCGACAAACCGAATGCGCCGACGACCACCCCAACTTCGACACTCGAGCCGTCGAGCTCGCCCTCGACGTATCGAGGCAACGTCGGCAGGAGCATCGTGAACGAAATGAAGTAGAACAGCGCGGCGGTGCTGATCGTGATGAACCGAGGGGTAACAAGCCGGTCTGCCAGCGCGTCGCTGTCGGCAGAATCGACGGGCTGTGACACGCCCCGACGTTATCTTCAGTGGGAGTGATCGAGCAGTCCGGCGGCGTCAGCGACGAACAGCAAAATCGCGAACAGCACAACACCAGTAACAACATTGCGCACAGACCGCCGACCCGTTTCCGGGTTGTGGATCGCGGGCAGCGTGTCCACGGTGGCGACGTAGACAAACGTGCCTGCAGAGAACAACAGGGTCAGAGCGATCACACGTTCGTCGGCACCATCGAGCAGTAGGTACGCGACAATCATCGTCAGCGGTGTGGCGAGAGAGAACGCCACGAGACCACGAGCCGACGCGAACGAGTTCTTCGTCTCGTGCAAGGCGAACAATCCGAGGCTGAACGCTGCAGGCACACGGTGCAACAACACCGCGAGCGCAACAAGAATCGAGAAGCCGGTGTCACCAGCCGCTGCCGCGGCGCCGATGGCCAACCCGTCGGCCAGGGCATGCACGGACAACCCCAAGGCCAATGTCGAGATCGATGTCGGGTGATGCACATGTCCGTGGCCGTGACCACGCGCGTGGTCATGATGCTCCTCGTGAACGGCGTGCCCCACGCCAAATCCCTCGAGCAGAAGCATCGCCACAAATCCCGCAAGGACTGTGAGCCCCAACACACTCGGCTCGAACGCGAACGCCTCACCGACATCTGCGCTCAGTGCCGCTGTGTGGAAACCCTCAGGAATGACCACGAGCAATGCCGAGCCGAGCAAGAGGCCGGACGCAGCGCCGGTGATGTCTTGGAGCTGTCGATCCGTGAGACGGTGCGCGAACGCGCGCGGCGCCAGGCCAGCAGCGAGGGACAGCACCAGGATGGCCACTGCAAGAAGGACGACTGTCACCCGGACACAGTAGCCAGTTGCCCCGGATGGACCAACCGAGATCAGCCAGGCACGATATGGCGGTGCAACAACCTCGATTTCATCTTGCGATTCCGATACACGACATCGACTCGGCCCGGGCCTTCTACGGCGGCGTGCTCGGCTTTCCCGAAGGCCGTTCGTCTGAACATTGGGTGGACTACGACATGTTCGGCCACCAGCTCGTGGTGCACGAAGTTTCCGGTGGCGGCGGTGTGGCAGGCACCAATCCCGTCGATGGCGACGCCGTGCCCGTGCCGCACTTTGGCGCGTTGCTCGACCTCTCCGACTGGAAAGCTCTGGCCGATCGGCTGGCAGCGACGAACATTGACTTCGTCGTCGAGCCTCATGTTCGATTCGAAGGCGAAGTCGGTGAGCAGCACACGATGTTTTTTCTGGATCCGTCCGGGAACGCGCTCGAGTTCAAGTCCTTCGCCGACGATTCTCAAGTCTTCGCCACTAGCTGAGTTGGCGCTTCTCGGATCAACCTCGACTCGTGATCGGCCGTCGTCCCTTTCGGGGCACACGTGTGAGCGTCACCCAGACCACGGCCGTGAGGATGATCGCCCCTCCGAAGACGGTCGAAGCCGATACCTGTTCGCCGACGAAGAGCCAGACCCAGAGTGGGGCGAGCACGATCTCGCTCATGATCAAGATGGCTGATTCAGGTGCAGGTAGGACCCGTTGGGCAACGTTGAACACGGCGAGCGGTAACGCGAGGAGGAGGCTCCCGGCGAACAGCCCAATCGCTGCTTCCTTCGGGGTGGCCTCGAAGCCGCCCTGCGCCGTCACCACACCGATGCCGACGGAAAGAAGCGTCAGGCCAGCGATGACTAGGGGGACCGACGGGTCGATACGCCGCGCCGAACGGATGAGCGTCGTGTAGTAGCCGAAACCAAGCGGTATCAACGCCGCGAGCAAGCCCCAGGGAGACAGATCGTCGCGAATTGAGCCCCCAACCATCACGGCCACACCGGCCATGCTCAACGCCGTGGCGAACAACACCGACGCGGTTGGACGTTCCCCCATCAACAGCCAACTGAAGTAGGCCGCCGCCAATGGCGCCAAGGTCTGAAGGATCAACACGAACGCCACAGATGCAAACGACAGCGACACGATGAACAGCGTGTTCATCATGCCCAACACGACGCCGGCGATGAGATGCCCGTTCTCGACGCCGTTCAGCAGCACCCAATATCGTCCTCGATATCGAACGGCCAGGACGGCGGTTGCCGCGCCGAGCATGCCCACACCACGAAAGAACAAGTACTCCCATGCGCCGATGTCTTCGACGGACCGGAAGGCCAAACCTCCGAAGCTGAAGAAGATCCCAGCCCCGAACACAATCAGGGCACCCTGAAGGTGGGTCAACGACGGAAGTTCTCGCTCCACGGGCGCCAGGACACGCGTCATTACTGAACCGTACGACCGAGTTGGACGATCGTCCAGTTTGGATTTCTCATCGCTCAGTCGGCGGCGTTCCACCCGCTGACTGACTTGACCTCGAGGAACTCCTCGATGCCCCATTCGCCACCTTCGCGGCCGTTGCCCGACTGTCCGTACCCTCCAAAGGGAGCGCCGGCACCGCGGGGAAGTCCGTTCATCTCGACCATCCCCGAACGGAGCTGGCGCGCAATACGTCGAGCCTTGTCGTTGTCCTGAGTTTGGACGTAATTGGTGAGCCCGTACGCGGTGTCGTTGGCGATCTCGACCGCCTCTTCCTCGCTGTCGAACGGCATGATCGACAACACCGGGCCGAAGATCTCTTCGCGGTAGATCGTCATGTCGGGGGTGACATCCGCGAACACGGTTGGCTTGACGAAGTAGCCGGTCTCATGGCCCTCGGGGCGTCCGGTTCCGCCGGCGACGAGCCGTGCGCCTTCGTCTTCACCCATCGCGATGAGACCCTGGATCTTGTTCCACTGCAGCTCGCTGACGACGGGTCCGATGTGGCGACCTTCGTTGGAGGCGATATCGACGGCCGTCTTTTCTGCAACCTCTTGTGCGGTGCGCACGGCCTCGTCGTACAGAGAACGCTCGACGAGCATGCGCGTCGGAGCGTTGCAGGACTGACCACTGTTATTGAAGCAGCCTCGTACGCCTCGAACGACCGCCTTCTCGTCGGCGTCTTCGAAAATGATGTTGGCGCCCTTGCCGCCCAGTTCCAGTGCGACGCGCTTGACCGAATCTGCTGCGTTCTTCGTGATGGCAACCCCAGCTCGCGTCGACCCGGTGAACGACACCATGTCGACGTCGGGGTGACCCGAGAGCTGTGTTCCCACACCAGGGCCGTCACCGTTGACCAGGTTGAACACGCCGGCAGGAAAGCCAGCTTCGTCGATCATCTCGGCGAAAAGGGCAGAACTCATTGGAGCGATCTCGCTCGGCTTGAGAACCATCGTGCAGCCAACACCCAGGGCTGGCACGACCTTCAGCGTCACCTGGTTCATGGGCCAGTTCCAGGGTGTGATCAGGGCAGCAACCCCGACGGGCTCGTGGAGAATTGTGTTGTCGGGTGCATGTGGTCCGAGGGGCCGTTCGAACTCGAACGCTTTCAGCGCTCGGATAATGCTCTTGATGTGACCGGCGCCGGCGCCGACCTGCGACGTCTGGGCGAGGGCCATCGGTGCACCCATCTCCGTCGAGATGGCTTGCGCCATCTCATCACTGCGCCTGACGTAGATCTCGAGCAGCTTCTCGAGGAGTTCGATTCGCTCCTCTTTGCTCGTCATGCTCCATCCAGGAAACGCAGCCTTCGCGGCGGCTACGGCGGCGTTCGTGTCGGCCTCTCCGCCGAGCGAAATGACCGCGCAGGCCTGCTCGGTGGAGGGGTCGATGACATCGAGATCGTTGGCATAGACGGGCGCGATCCACTGCCCGTTGATGTAGAAGTTGCGACGGTCGAGCAGCTGATCGTTGGTCATGTTGTGAGCTTGCCACGATAGAGCGAAATCCACTCCCACTCAGAGGCTGGTGTGACTACGTGCACTCGACTACATGTAGTTGCCGAGCTCGCCGTGGATCTGCTCTGGTGTCACTGCTGTGCCCCACCGAGCCACGGCGTTTCCCTCACCATTGACGAGGAACTTCTCGAAGTTCCACTTGACGTCAGATGACTCGTCGTCACCAGGTTGCTGATCCTTCAACATGGTGAACAGTTCGGCCGCGCCGTCGCCATTCACCTCGATCTTCGAAAACATCGGAAAATCGATGTCGTACTTCGTGGTGACGAACTCGAGGATCTCCGCGTTGCTACCGGGCTCCTGGGAGCCGAATTGGTTGCAGGGGAATCCGAGGACGCTCAGTCCGTCAACTTCGTGGTGGAGGGTACGCAGACCTGCGTACTGAGGTGTTGCGCCTCAAAAACTTGCAACGTTGACGATCAGCGAGTGCTGACCAGCGAACTGCGACAAGTCGACAGGCTCACCGGTTATCGACTCCATCGTTATGTCATGAACGCCCATGTAGATCCTCTCGAGCTGGGGGTGAAGTTCAGACCCTAGATGGGCGCTGCGAGCAGGTCGAGCAGGGTGGCAAGCGAATCCGCCTGCACAAGCCCGTCGATCTCGCTCTCGATCGCAGTGGCGCGAGTCGCGCCGAGCACGGGGTCGGCGAACACGTGGAACTTCTGGCGAATTTCCTTGTCATCGAGGTGGGCCTCCGGGTCACCGCGGGGCTCGGTGTCTTCGGAGGTGAACGACCGGCCGTCGAACATGTTCACGGCGACCCGCGCCAGGCGAGTAGCGGGGAAGGCTGCGTTGTGGGCATCGTCCTCGGTCAACCTCACGCGCTTCGACAGCGATCTGAGCATCGGATCGCGAAGCGCCTCGGCGGACACTTCGCTGGCGCCGACTTGCCCTCTCACCAGCGCCGCGGCAAGGGGGAACGGCAGGCTGTACTGCGCCTGTTCCGTGGTCGTGGGCGATGCGGCGACGAGGCGGGCAGCCTCGTGAAACGTCGATACCTCGATCGATTCGATCTCTCGAGCGTCGATCTCGTGTTGCCGACGTAGAACAAGCGCGGCTTCGACGGCGGGTTGCGCCCATCTGCACACTGGATGGGGCTTGAAGTACTGATCCTCGATGATCCAGGAACTTCCCAGGTCAGCCCACACGTGGGCCACGGTCGGGTCGTTCACCGTGACCGCTGGCGCTCCCGTGAAACCGTCGGCGGCCAGATAGGCCGCCGATACTCCTGCCATTGCGCCCCAACCGCTGCCGTCCTTGAGCATTGTTGGATGGTCGATTACGCGCATCATCTGACTTCGAGGACCGTGGTATTCGGCGATACCCAATGCCTCGAATGTTCGCCCCTCGTCCAAGCCCAATACCCGTGCGCCCAGTGCTGCGCATCCAACGGCTCCCCACGCACCCGAGGTGTGATAATCGGCTCCCGTCTCGTGCAAGGCGATTCCGGCACGTGTTGCGAACTCATACCCAACGATCAGGTCAGCAAGGAATCTACGCGGATCGTCTCGGCACTCTGCTGCAGTGAATGCGAGAAGCGCGGGCAGTTGGTGACAGCCTGTATGCCCCTTGGTCAGCTTGTGACCATCGTGTGCATCGATCGAATCGATCGTCATCCCGCCCGCCAAGGCTGCACCGGCTGGGCTCACCCGTCGTCCGTCAAACAGCATCGGCACGGCCGTTGCTCCAGGGCCGAAGTGCGCGACTGCATGGTCGGTGACGATGCGCGACAGATCGGTCGTTCGACCCGCGGCGGCAACTCCAACAAGATCGAGCAGACATCGTTGCGCCCACGAGACCACCCGGTCCGGCACCGCGTCGAAGGAGACGTCGTGGATGAAGGAGATGACGTCGCTCGGCATCGTCGACGACGTCGTCACCGGACTCAGCCCGGCTCGGGCGGCCGGTAGAAGGCTGCAAGCTGGCCGACCCCGCCTACAACACCGAGACCGAGCGCCAGGGCGACGCCGATGAGCCCGTTGAGCGGATCCACCAGGTCGAACGCTGCGTCGAGCGAGTAGTCACCGGCACCCAGGCCGGCGAGCAACGCCGCGGTAAGAGCCACGATGAAGGTGTACTCCCATCCGTCACCCACGATCCAGAACCCGTTCTTGCGATGTGTTGTCCACCCGGCGACAACCATGACGCCGATGGCGCCGGCAGCTGCGAACGGAACAAACAAGCCCAGCGCAATCATCAGCCCAGTGCCGATCTCGGTGAGCGACGCGAGGTGTGCGTGCACCCGACCCGGGCACATGCCCATCGAGTCGAACCACCTCGCGGTGCCGTCGATGCCGCCCTTACGTTTCCCCCAGCCGTGACCCGCAAACACCA
Organism: uncultured Chthoniobacterales bacterium; assembly: GCA_964196045.1. Taxonomy (GTDB): domain Bacteria; phylum Actinomycetota; class Acidimicrobiia; order Acidimicrobiales; family SHLQ01; genus SHLQ01. Next base: position 9,524 of record CAXMRH010000058.1, read on the forward strand.
GGCCGAATACCACTCGGAACACGAGGACGATGGTAGAGAAGTGCGTTGCACTCAGATCAGCCATGACAAAGCCTGCCACGTCGCTGGCTCATGGGTCGCCGTCGCCGATCTCTTCTTTTCGTCGGGCGACATAGTCGTCGAGCTCTTCGGCGATGGCGTCGTCGAGGACTGGCTGCTCGTAGTCCTCCAGCGCGGTCTGCCAGATAGTGGTCGCTCGTTGGGTGGCTGTGAGGGAGCCCGAGTCCTGCCACGCGCCGTTGTTCTGCCAATCGCTGACCATCGGCGAGTAGAAGGCATGCTCGTAACGTTCAAGCGTGTGCTGGTCTCCGAAGAAGTGGCCACCGGTCGGCACCCGCTCCATGGCGTCGAAGGCGAGCTCATCGTCGCCAAGATCAATAGGTGTCAGGAACTCCATCATGTTCTGGAGCATTTCCACGTCGATCACGAGCTTCTCGTAGCTGGCCTGCAGCCCGCCTTCCATCCAACCGGCAGCGTGGTAGAGCAGGTTCGTCCCCCCGAGCACGCTCCCCCACAGCGACATCTGCGTCTCATAGGTGGCCTGCGCATCGACGACGTTGGACGCGCTCGAATTCGAAGACCGGTACGGGAGGCCGTAGCGGCGGGCTAGCTGGCCGGAGACGACGTTCGCCTTTGCATGTTCGGGGGTCCCGAAGGCCGGAGCTCCCGAACGCATGTCTACGTTCGAAGTGAACGAACCGTAGAGCACCGGCGAGCCGGGCTTGGCCAGCTGCGTGAGTGCGATTCCGAACAATGCCTCGGCGTTTTGTTGCGTGAGGCCGGCCGCGAGCGTTACTGGAGTCATCGCTCCCATGAGCGTGAATGGCGTGATCGACACGGCTTGGCCATGTCGGCTCATCGTCATCAGTCCGTTGGCCATCTCTTCGTCAAACCGGCGCGGCGAGTTCACGTTGATGACGGTGATGACACCCGGAGACTCCGCGAGTTCGTCGAGGCTGATCCCGCGACTGATAGCCATCATCTCGATCCCGTCGAGAGCCCGGCCGCTGCCGATCGCGGTGCAGTGGTAGCTCAGATCGGACAACGTGAGGTTGGCGCGGTAGGTGTCGAGGTGACGATTGTTCGCCGGGAGCTCGAGCGGAGCGGCCACCTGGTTCCCGAGAATGTGGATCGCATTGAA
>CAXMRH010000059.1:0-25591 GCA_964196045.1 uncultured Chthoniobacterales bacterium
CCCCTTCTCTGACCCAGCGCAAGCCGAGGCCGAGTTCATCAACATCGTCAGGGCGGAAGGATCGACGCTCTGGGATGATGCTGGTAAGCCCTACATCGATGGCCTCGCCAGCCTCTGGTACTGCCAGGTCGGACACGGGCACCAGAGCCTGATCGCTGCGATCACGAATCAGCTCAACACGCTGGCGACCTACAACACGTTCGCTCCGTTCACGAACGACGTCGCAGTCGCCGCGGCTGAGGCAGTTGCGGCTGTTTCCCCTCACCCCGACGGTCGGGTCTTCTTCGGGTCTTCTGGGTCCGAGGCGATCGACACCGTTCTCAAAATGGCCCGACTCGTGCAACAACAGCGCGGCAAGACCGACAAGCAGATCATCATCCGACGTACTCGCGGCTATCACGGAGTCAACTTCGGAGGAACCTCAGCACAGGGCATCGAAGCGAACCGCGTCGGGTGGGGCGACCTCGTCCCCCACTTCATCGAAGCGCCCAGCGACGATATCGAAGCAATGGCGTCGATCTTTGCTGAACACGGCGACCGCATCGCAGCGGTTCTGACAGAACCCGTGCAGGGCGCTGGAGGAGTCTTTCCACCGCCTGAGGGATACCTCGAGGCGCTGCGCCGGCTGTGCGACGACAATGGGGCCTTGCTGATCCATGACGAGGTCATCTGTGGCTTCGGTCGAACTGGAGAATGGTTCGCCTCACAGACCTACGGTGTCACGCCCGACCTGATCACCTTCGCGAAGGGAGTGACCTCGGGCTACCAACCCGTCTCCGGTGTGATCGTGAGCCGGGCCATCTGCGACGAACTCGAGTCCATGGGTGCAATGTTCCGCCATGGCTACACATACTCCGGCCACCCCGCGGGCATGTCGGCCGTAATCGAGAACATCAACATCATTCGCCGAGAAGGTCTCGTCGAGCGAGCTCGTCACATCGGGTCGCTCGTGACGAACGGTTTACAGGCGCTCCAGGACGATGGGCTGATCGAGAGTTTCAGCGGCGAAGGCGCTTTGTGGGGGGCAGAGCTGAACAGAGACGCCATCCCGGTTCGCGACCACATGCTCGCCAACGGTGTCGTCGTGAGGCCGGTCATCACAAGAATCGCAATGTGTCCGCCGCTCGTCATCACGGACGATGAGATCGGGCAGGTCATCGACACTCTTGCCGAAGCGCTGAACGCCACGTCATGACCTCGTCGCCTGCGTCATCACTGCATGTCGTTGGCGGTGATGACCCAACAGATAAGACGGAGGGTGCGCCGGTCAGGACCATTCTCGTGCACGGAGCCATGGACCGCCACAACTCGTTCCGGCGAGTCGCCCGGCGTCTCGACCAGGCGCCGCTCATGTACGACCGTCGTGGATACGCAAAGTCGATTGACGTCGAACCAGCGGTGCGCGATCTCGAGAGGCACGTCGCAGACCTGCTGTCGATCATCGGCGATCGGCCAGCCATCGTTGTCGGCCACTCGGTCGGCGGACTCATTGCGTTGACTACGGCAGCTCACTTTCCCTCGAGCATCGTGTCGGTGGCCGCGTACGAGCCACCGACTGGCTGGAAGTCCTGGTGGCCTGACGACCTGTGCGTTCTTCAGGGCGAGCGTCCGGAACAAACGGTCGAACGTTTCTACACCGAGATGGTCGGAGATCCGGCGTGGGATCGCTTGAGCGAATCTGCGCGGAACGGGCTTCTTTCGGAGGGTCAGGCGTTGCAGGTTGATCTAGAGGCAGGTCGACGTGCTGCACCATTCGAACCGAGCGACATCGCAGCACCGGTTCTTCTCGGCTATGGCACGAACAGCAACAAACATCACATTCGTGCGACCCAAGAGCTAGCGGACGAGCTGCCGAGTGCGACGCTCGAAGTCATCGATGGCGCCTACCACGGCGCACATCGGAGTCATGCCGACGCATTCGCGGAGTTCGTCGAGCGGGCTATTCGCGCTGCCTGACACGTGTGGCTCCCGAGCCGTTTTTACGAGGAGACGACCGCCGAGAGCTCGTGTTGCAGGCCAGCCATGAGGGTCCCGAACCCGGCCGCAAGCCGCTCTTCGGGGGACTTCGAAATGCACGCATCCATGAAGTCCAGGGCACCGAGCATTTCGGCCGGAACGTCTTCGCGCACTATCTGGTGCCCCTGCTCGCTCAGTTGACGCATGAGTCCGAGCTCCGCTCGTACCGTGCCAGTAAGCCAGGCCGAGACCGTTCCGAATGCCAGGGCGGCGTCAGTAGCCTCCATGCCAGCTGAACGAAAGATGTCGAAGCACTGTTGGAGGAACGAGACCTTCACCAAGCTCGGGATAGGACGATCAAGCAAGACCGCTGCGACCTTGGGATGCTCCATCGCTAGGTCGTAGAAGGTCTTGATCAGGTCCCAGGCTTCGTCTTCCCAGCCTCGATCGGCATCTCGGAGGAGACGCTCCATGAGTTCGGTGTAGAGAAGGTCGCCCACGGCGTCGAGCAAGTCTTCCTTGTTGGCGACATGGTTGTACAGCGACATCGCCTCGACGCCGAGAGTCTTTCCGACGGCCCGCATCGTAATCGCCTCGTACCCTTCACTGTCTCCGAGTTCGAGCGCGGCAACAGCAACACGTGTCCTGGTCAACGGTGTGCGAACGGGGGCAACCATGGGCCTAGCTTACCGCTACAGGCGAAGGAGCTCGATAGTCGTGCAGGTTCAAGTGTGAACCGGCCGACGCCTCTCGATTCGCTCACCGAGGACCCATGCCACGGCGACCACGGCAATACCGGCAACGGCATCGAGCAGGTAGTGATTTCCTGTGAGTACCACCGAGGCGATCATGGCGATCGGGAGGATGATTGCGAAGAAGCGAAGATCTGACTTGGGCCGAGCTCGGAAGATCGCCACGGCTACGAGAACATTCCAACCAACGTGGAAGCTCGGCACCGCGGCGTACTGATTGACGAGGGACGGAGGCTGCAGGATGTGATAACTACCGGACCACTGCGAAACCGTGTCGACCATCCCGATTCCCAAAAGACGCGGCGGCATCACGGGAAACACTGCGAACACGACAAGTCCGAGGAGCCCAGAAATGACCAACGCGTTCCGAAAGAGCATGAATTCGCGACGATGACGCACGAACAGCCAGATCGCCGTGATCGCGAGTAGTGGCCAGTGCCCCCAGACGTAGATCCAGTTCATCAAGGCGACAAGAGAGGGCGATTCGAGAATCAACCGCTGAAGGGCGTGTTCGACATCGAGGCCCAAGACCGCCTCGAGATCGAGGATGCCTCTCGCATTGTTGGCCGCGTCGAGCGCATTACCCATCGTCAAGCGGCGCGTGGTCAAGTAGAGGCCAAGAGCGACGAGGAGCAGGGCGAACTGCAGTGCAAGACCGCGGGTGTGCGCGAGTCGTCCTTGGTTGAGAGTTTCGCTCTGACCAAGCTCCTCGCACGGTGTCGTTACCGCCACGACGCCTCCTTTTCACATGTGCGCCCGCACTCCACAATGACAAATCGATCGTAGTCATTGCAACAGGTAATTGTCAGCGCGCTGCTGCTGAATTTCATACTCCCGCTCCTGCATGGTGCCGTTGCTCGAAATGTAACCCCTAATTCGAGGGTGTTGTTCCTACGATTCGACGGAAGAATGACCACGTCAAACGCTGAGGCAAACCTTCCGATAACAAAGTCAAGGAAAGAGCTATGAGCGACACTCCCCCGCCCGCGCAAACAGACGACAAGGATTGGACCTGGGTGCTGGACAGGCCGTGCCCTGACTGTGGGGTCGATGTCGGGCATCTTGCGATTGCCGACGTCGCACAACTGAATCGAACGAATGCAACAGCCTGGGCCAACGTGTTGGCCCGCGACTCAGCTTGGGTTACCACGCGTCCTAGTCCGGACGTCTGGAGCCCTCTCGAGTACGGATGCCACGTGCGCGATGTATTCACGCTCTTCCTCGAGCGACTCGAGCTGATGCTCAGCTCGGACAATCCGATGTTCGCCAACTGGAATCCGAACACCACAGCAGAAGCGGAGCGTTACGACCTCTCCGATCCTGTGAAGGTCGGCGAGGAAATCCTCACTGCCGCCGAACAGATCGCGGCGCGATTCGAGACCGTGACTGTTGAGGATCTGTTGCGCAAGGGCCGCAGATCGGACGGCGCTGAGTTCACCATCGAGTCATTTGCGCGGTACGAGATTCACGACCCGGTGCACCACCTCTGGGACGTCACTGGGCCGAAGACGGCGATCGACTGAGCGACACCAACACAGGCCAAAACGAGAAAGCCGCCGCCTCAATGAGGCGGCGGCATCTCAGCGAACGTTACTTGCTCAGATGGCGCGGACGTTCTGTGCTTCTTCGCCCTTGCGGCCTGGAGCGACGTCAAATTCGACGAGCTGGCCTTCGTCGAGGGACTTGTATCCCTCGCCGGCGATGTTTGAATAATGAACGAAGACATCGTCTCCGCCTTCACGTGAGATGAAGCCGAAGCCCTTCTCGCTGTTAAAAAACTTGACAGTTCCTTGCATGTTACTCTTCTTTTCTTTTGGGGTTGACCTCTTGGTCTACCCAGCATTGACTCTAGGCCAATTCGGCTCCGACTACTCGCGAAGATAAAATTCCGAGATTTCGTCGCTACCGAAGTCCACCCGTAGCTCGTGCTCCAAGGACGCTCAGAGCAAAGCCGCGCAAGGCGCTGCTACGCTCCCGCGATCGTTCACTTTCGTTCCCCTAGACGGTCGACGTTTGTCTTCAACAACCACACTTTTGCGGTTGATTTTGGAGTTTTCGATCCAGTGAGGCACCTCTCCGGAGTGGTATTCGCCACGCACCTCCTCACCTGCGACTTCACCGACAAGCATGTGCTCGAGGTCGGGACAGGATGTGGAATTGTGGCCGCCGCACTTCACGACCGCGGCGCGTTCGTCGTTGCGACCGACGTCGACTCCCGGGCCGTTGCCTGCGCGAAACGAAATCTTCAAGGCACCGAAATTGACGTTCGCTCGGGAGATCTCTTCGACTCAGTCCTCGGCGAGGAGTTCGACATTGTCGTTATGAATCCTCCATACGAGGTTGGCCGTTCACGGCGGCCCACACTTCGATCGCCTGACGTCCTTCGTCAGCTCGCTCGCGGTTGGATGGAGTTCGCGCCTGAGCTCACGCTCGCTTTTCCCACCGATTCGATCGCGACTCTGCGAGCAGCAGGGATACAGGCTGAATTACGGCATCGCCTTCCCACTAAGGGCCGGGAGCTCGGAGTGTTCGTCGAGTCGTTACCTAACCGTTCGCGACGAGAGGCACTCCGCCGCCATCCAGTCGCTCATCGTCGATGAACTCACCGAGAAGGTCGAGCGAACTGAGCACACCAAGGACCTCATTCTCCTCGTTGATCACGACGAGATGATGAATGTAGTTGGACTGCATGATGACCGCAGCTTCGTAGACGCTTTGATGCGAGCCGATGGTGATCACGTTCGAGGTCATGACGTCTTCGATCGATTCAATCGAGAGATACTCCTCGACGAGATCCCACGAGGAGACGATTCCGATCGGATGACCTGTTGGATCCACAACCGGCAGGCAATGGACGCCGGTCTCCAACATCTGTTCACGGATCGCCCCGACGAGGTCGCGTCGATCTGCCGTCATTGGATCGGAGCTCATCAGCTGGTCGACTCGCCTCATCTCGTTCATGAAGCCATCGTGTTCCCGCTTTGCGGACTCAGCTCAGGGTCGAACGTCCCACGTGACATCCTTGGAACATGGGCTCGACCGAGGTCACGAAGAAATGCGCCTTCCGAACCGATCGTCTCGAGGTTGGCGAGTGGCACGCGATGGCCGAGAATTATGGGCTCGATCTCGAGACCGTCGTTTTGGACACTCTCACACCGCAGACGACGCGGGCACTGCCACCTGAATGGCACGGTGCGTTCGACATCGAACGATCGCGACGATGGATCGAGGACCGCGACGCCGAGTCCGCGACACTTCTCGCAGTGGAGCACGAGACTGGCGCGGCCCCGTGCCTGCTGTTGCTCTTCGAGAGCGCCAGCATCGAGGACTCAGGGGTCGATGTGAGAATTGGCTACATCGTGCGCGACGAGACAGCGGGTCGTGGTCTGGCGAGTGAGCTCATCGGTGGTTTGGTGGAGTGGGCTCGATCGCAGCCGACGATCGGTGTCCTGGCAGGTGGGGTGTCGTCGGACAACGCTGCCTCAGCTCGAGTCCTGATCAAGAATGGCTTCGTCACCGCAGCTGGGCCGGGCTCGACGGAGACCTTCTACGAGTTACGACTCTGACAACTCGTCGCGTCGTACCAAGAGGAATCGACCTTCAGCCTCATTCGTGGCCAGCTCGACGGCTCGGTCGATGGCGTCGAGCGCCTCACCCTGGCGACCCAGTCGTGCGAGAAACTCGGCGCGCGCGGCGTGGAACAGGTGGTACTCGCCCAAGTCGAGCGAGCCGACCGCGTCCAGACCTGCCTGAGCGCCGCTGACTTGGGCGACCGCAATCGCCCGATTCAGTCGAACAACGTCGTTGGGCTGGAACGTCAGAAGCTGATCGTAGAGCGTCACGATCTGCCACCACTCGGTCGCACCGGCATTCGGCGCCGCTGCATGAACAGCCGCGATGGCTGCCTGGATCTGATACGAGCCGGGTTCGTCTCGCTCGACACACTCGCGGACCAACCCGTGGCCCTCTTCGATCAGCTCGGCATTCCAGAGCGTGCGGTCCTGGTGGGCGAGTCGCACGAGGTCGCCGTCTGGTCCGATTCGTGCTGCACGCCTTGCCTCGGTGAGGAGCATCAACGCAAGAAGGCCAACAGCTTCTGGCTCCGATGGCACCAGTTGCACCAGAACTCGACCAAGCCTGATGGCTTCGGCGATCAGGTCGGGGCGAGAGAGTTCGCTCCCGCTGCTCGCCGTGTGCCCCTCGTTGAAGATCAAGTACACGGTCGAGAAGGCCGCGGAAAGACGGGGGCCGACCTCGTCGACACCGGGAAGCCCGTAGGTCGCCGCGCTGTCCCGTACCTTTCGTTTCGCACGAACGATCCGTTGCGCGATCGTGGCCTCGGGCACGAGGAACGCTCGGGCAATCTCTCCGGTTTCGAGACCACCGAGCAGCCGAAGGGTCAGGGCCACTTGTGCATCAGGCGCGAGCGACGGGTGGCAGCAGAGGAAGATCAGCCGCAGCTGATCCTCCTCGACGATGGTCGGATCGCCAAAATCGAGCTCTCCAAGGCTGGGCGTCGTCGTCACCTCGCCCCGATCGAGGTACTCGACGTCGTGGTGCCGCTCGGAACGCATGGCATCTCTTCGGTGTCGATCGATCGCACGATTCCTTGCGGTGGTCGTGATCCAACCGCCTGGATTCTGTGGAATCCCCTCTACCGACCAGCGTTGTGCGGCGATCGCGAACGCCTCCGCGACCGCGTCCTCGGCCGCATCGACGTCGCCGAGGACACGAATCATCGTCGCAATGCATCGACCACACTCGCGTCGGTATATCCGCGCGAGCTCGTCGACATCGAAGCTCACATCAGAGATCGAGGCCGATGGCGGCGATTGGGGTCGCCATTGACATCTGTGGAGGTTCTGCCATCAAAGGCATGAAGTTTTGCATCGCTGCCTGCATCGCCTCGCCCTGACCGTGACCTTGCATTGCTTCAGCGCTCGTCATCAGCGCAAAGAAGTAGAAGGTATTGCCTTCACCGCGGTGATACGAGTAGATCTCGGTTCCCGGTTCTTCGTGTGCAGCGTCGACCATGGTGGCTAGCACGGCCGCCATCTCGTCGGCTTTGCCGTCTTGACAGTTGATGGTCCCGATCATTGTGACCTTCGACATCGTGATCCTCTTTCCTTTTGCGGCGCATTGGTTGCGCCGTCAGCACCGTGCCGACATACCTACTACGAACGAGTCTTCCGCAATCGACATCGGCTCGTCAGAAATTCTCGAACAACAGTGTGGTGGAATGCAGGCGTGACCCAAGAGAACCACGCAGGCGTGACCCAAGGAAACAGGGCTGTCGAGCTGATAATCGAGCCGCGGACACGATCTATAGGCAGCGGAACCGTGCGCAGGCTTCTGCCATGGAGCAAGCGCAGGATGGTCGGGCCCTTCATCTTCCTCGACATCATGGGGCCGACCAAAGTCGATGCGGACCACCAGCTCAATGTCGATGCACACCCACACATCGGGCTCGCCACGATGACGTACCTCCACGACGGACAGCTGACGCACCGCGATTCGACAGGCGCTATCCAGAACATCGAACCGGGAGCAGTCAACTGGATGACCGCTGGCTCAGGTGTCAGCCACACCGAGCGAACGTCGGTTGAGGAAGGTGCGGAGTCTGCGCTGTTCGGCGTGCAGATGTGGGTCGCCCTCCCATTTGACCAAGAGGATGGTCCGGCAAGCTTCCAACACTGCCCCGCCGCCGAGGTACCTACGACCGAACGCAACGGCGTGACCGTTCGAGTGGCTGCAGGGGCAGTCTTCGGCGAGAAATCACCTGTCGACGTCTCTTCGCCGCTCGCCTTTTCAGATCTCACGCTCACGAACGGCCACGTGAAGATCGAATCATCACTACCGGAGCGTGCAATCGTCGCCATGGACGGCTCCATCTCGATCAACGGAGCGCTATTGCCAGCCGGATCGCTGGCAGTACTCGAGCCCGGGACCCGACCGACGGTCTCGGGCACCGGAAGCGCGCTGCTCTTCGGTGGCGAACCAGTCGGACAACGCCATATCTGGTGGAATTTCGTGCACTCGGACCAAGAAGTCATCGACGCCTCAAAGCAGCGCTGGGTCGACCAACAGTTTCCCCTGGTCCCGAACGATCACGAACCGCACGTTCCTATGCCGCGATAGACCCGGGCGCTATTTGCCACCTCGCCGAGTCGAATCGGTCACGTTCAGCGCGTTAACGAGTCGGAAAGTGTTGGTTTTTCAACTCTAAAACTTTGCGCGCCGCTGCCGATCAACCCAGTAGGCGAAGCAGAGATAGGAGGACCGCGATGCTTTGGCAACGCGATTGGACGCGAGTGGTCACCCTCTTCGCCTGCGCGTCCGGACTTACGTACCTCCTCATTCGCCTCACCACGCTTGGTAGCGGCTCACTGCTCGTTCTTTCGCTCCCCCTCCTCGCTGCTGAGTACGTGGCATTCGCACAGTTCGCCCTCTTTGCCTTTGCCGCATGGAATTCACCGCATCCAAACGACTCGCGCCCTGTTGTCGACCCACCCTTCTCCGTAGACCTCGTCATCAATGCTCACCTCGCCGATCTCGCCGATCTCGAACGAACATTGGTTGGCGCGCGGGCGATGAGTCTTCTTGGCACCGTCGTCGTCGTCGACACGAATCACCGGGTTGATCTCCAGGAACTCGCGGGCTCGTTCGGAGGGCAATACATCACCGACCCGAGGCTTGAAGTCGAACCCGCGGCCGCGTTGTTCGACGCCTCGACGTCTGAGTGCTACGTCTGGCTCGATGCGGGCCAGGTTCCCTTGCCCGACCTGATCCCCGCTGGCTTCGCCCGGCTTGCTGACCCGTCCGTAGGGGTATGGCAGAGCGCCATAGGACTCGTGAACTCCGACTCGCTCGTCCATCTGCAACGCGGACGCGACGAGGAAGCACTCCTCAGAAACGTGATCGCACCAGGTCTCGACCAACTAGGTGCTGCTCCGTGGTCCGGTCCTGGATCGATCGTCCGTCGCGAAGCCATCGATTCGATCGGCGGCTTTGCAGCGGGCGGACCCTCCGAGGTTCAGCGAACGCTCGTACTGCTGCATGGCCATGACTGGACCAGCGCCTACGACCAGAACCCAAGGGTGCGAGCCATCGCCCCCGACGACTTGGACGACTATCTGGTGGCGCGTAGGCGACGGGCGACTGGCACCCTCGGCGCGTTCACGTCGCTCCACAGCCCCTTGATCGCCGCAGGCCTCTCACCGACTCAGCGATTCGCGCACCTTGTCTCGGCTTCGTCGTTCTTCTCCGGGATTCGCCAGCTCGTCGTTGTCGTGGTGGTGATCGGAGCGCTCGTAGTCGGACGAATCCCGATGGAAGGTCCGCTCGCACCAATTCTCGCTCCATGGATCGTGTCGATGGCTCTTGCGACGTTGGCTCGACGACTCCTTGCCAATGGTTCGATGCGGGTAGGAGACTGGACGAGACAGGGATGGCGGACCCTGGGTGCGGACGTCACCGGCATCGTGAGAGTTCTGCGTCACAAGGCGGGAACCCAGGACACGGAGCACCACGGCGCGACTGGTGTACGAACGCTCGGGCGACTTCGACTTCTCACTGGCGTGGTCATCGCTCTCGATCTTGCCCTTCTCCTTCGCGGGGCCACGCTGCTCAACAACGGTCTCCTCCCCAGGTTCAGCATCGCCGAACGTGTCCTCGTGATCTCATTCGGCTTGTTCATGCTCGTGCCGATAATCGACGTGTTGCAGCTCATCGTGTCGCGTAAGCAGCGACGCAAGGCATTCCGACTCAAGGTCGAACTCCACGCAGTCGTGGGCGAGACACGCACCAAGACTGTCGACCTGGCTACCTCGGGAATCGGAGTCATCCTTCCACATGCACCCGCCATCGGAACACCGATGGAGATCGTGCTCGAGCTTCCCGACCTCGCAGGGGCAGAGCAACACATCCGTGTCCGAGGACTTGTACGGTCCGCAGTCCCCGACCCAAGTGGTCGTGTTCGCGTTGGACTCGAATTCGTCGATCTGGACCGCGCCGCACGCCAGGCACTCGTCGAATTCTGCATGATCGGCGCTGCGCGGAACGCCGCTCCGCGACATGTTGCCGAGCCGCGATCGCTCTCGATTCACCGCCCTCATCTCCATCGCGTGCACGCGGTTCGAGCTCTCACCGCGTTCGCCACCGCAGCATCGCTCGTGGTGATGCTCGTCGGTCCAAGCGCTGCATCAGCGTCAGATCAGACCATCACTTTCGGGCTTCAGATACTACAGACGGACGGCTCGCCGATCGATGGCGTAGCGGTGCGATACCACAACGGTTCCTGGCAAGAGGCGCCGGCCACTGACGCAGATGGGCGAACGAAATTTGGTTTCGTTTCGGAGCAAGTCCAGCTCGAGCTCGTCTACTTAGACGGTCGACTCGTCATGCCGATCAGTGCGGGAGAAACCGAGCTCGTGCTTGCTCGCGTCGAGGCGGGTAGTTCGCAGGTCGACGAGATCGACTTTGGCGGCGGCTGGACCACATTCGTCGACGGGGCTGAGGTGTTGCCTGGGCGAGTCGCTCTCCGATTGAGCGACGGAACTGTCGTCAAGACAACCGTCGACGCAGGGCATGTGTTCGACGTTGGCACGGGAGTGCAGACGGCGACAACGAGCGTTCCCGAGTCCAGCAGCACAACGGCGGACGAGCAGTGAACGTTCAACAGAGACTGCCCCGTCTGACCGCCGTCGCCATCGTCCTGGTTGCGTTGATGGTCTTCGTCTGGAATGCCGTCCAGACGAGTGGTGCACGCGTCAATGCCACGACATCCACCGAGAGCATCTTCTCGGCAGGAACTGTGGACCTCGCGCAGATTGGGTCCGTCGTCGAGCTGCTCTTTGACGTCAACAACTTGTACCCAGGCAAAGAAGTCGTTGGCTGCGTCGAGATCGAATACCGCGGATCGGTTCCCGCCGACGTGCGTCTTCACGCTCGCGCGCTCGGCGGAACGGGTCTCGAAGAGTACGTCCACGTCGAAATTTCCCTTCTTCATTCAGCCACGTGCGAAGACGCCGAGCTTCAACTCCAGAGTTCCATGTTCGACGGGGCGTTGGCCGACGTCGAAATACAGCACGGCAGCTATATGGACGGATTGCTTATCGGCGAAATGACAGCTTCGGATTCCGTCGTTGTTCGAGTTCTCGCGCAACTGATGGACGACAACGAGGCCCAAGGCTTGGCCACCGAGTTCTCGATGACCGTGGAGGCCCGACCATGAACGCGAACGCGACGCTACTCAGCCGTCTTCGTGCGTCCGCCCAACCACTCGTCACACTTCTCGCGTGGATTCACCTCTACCTGTTGAGCCTTCTCGCTGCGTGGGTCTTCATCGTGATGGTGGCCACAGGCTGGTCACCGACGGTCGTCACGTCGGGCTCGATGGCACCCGCGATGCGTCCCGGCGACGTTCTGATGATCGATGACCACCCGGACGGCCAGTTACTTGGCCAGCGCACGGTGATCACGTTTGAGAGCGAGCGTGACGATGGCGAGCTCATCACGCACCGAATCTTCGAGAGCCTGCCGGGTTCGGAGCGCTACATCACCAAAGGGGATGCAAATCCGACACCCGACACCGATCTCGTTCGACCGGACCAGGTCGTCGGTGTCGGCCAGCTCGTTGTTCCACTCGTTGGACTGCCCGTCGTCTGGGCACAGGAAGGCAACCTGATCGCTCTGGTAGCTGCGGCGATTCTGTCGATTGCATCGATGATCATCAGTCTCGGTTCGCTCTCGCGAACACCACGCCAAACAAATCGGGAGGAAGGCAGTGCTCGCGCTTCGGCGATGGCCGACACAGCGATTCGGCGCGTTCGCTTCCTCGTCGGGTTGATGATCGCGAGTCAGTTCTTTCTGGACAGTGGACGGTTCGACACTCAATCGCTCGGCCTGTCGAGGACTCAGCTGCTCGTCGTCGCGATGGGCGGGCTCGGACTGATCAACAGCTTGTCCGCGTGGGCTTCGAAGAGATTCGGTGAGTCACCGCCAAAGCACATCTCGACGCTCGAACTTGTCGCGGACACGACCCTGGTCATCGTTCTGACAACAGCGACCGGGGGAACTGGTATTGGCTGGGTGCTCATCGCGTTGCCGATCGTCGAGGCGGCCGTGCGGTTCCGTCTGACGGGCGCGCTCGTTCACTGGATGCTCATGACGGGCGTGACCCTAGGAACTCGTTTGTGGGTGCTCGAGGCTTCCTCGGCCCCGGTGAACAGCGTGGTCAGTGAGCTGGAACAACTCCTCGACCAGCTCGGCGTCCTGCTGCTCGTCGTCATTCCTGGTGCGTACATCGCCGAGCAGCTTCTCAACGACGTGGTCCTCCAGCAGCGTCACACCCACGTAGCCGTCGAGCGAGGCAAGATGCTTCAGCGCGTCGCAGAGATGGGGCACGAGGTCAACCGCCTTGGAGTCGACCTCCCGGACATCCTGGCAGCCTCCACAATCAAGATCGGTTTCGACATCGTCGACGTGTCCCTACGTATGCCTGACGGGACCTGGCACGTGCTCGCCACTAGTACGGTCGACGACGCCCGGTCCCTTCCACTCGCAGGGCTGCCTGGATCCGGGCTCGTCGATTCTTCGCTTGACGAAATCGCCATCGTCGTCGACGCGGACGACACCGATCCAGCCGAGTTTGTCGCCTTGGCGACGTGCGGATTTGGGGCTCTGCTGCGCTTCGTCGTCTCCGACGAGGAAAGCACGATCATTGCGCTGCGCGCGGCGACGGTCAATGGCCGGGATCCTGCTGGACCGAGCATCGAAGCGCTTCGACTACTGTGCGGACAAGCCACGGTCGCGCTCCACAATCGCCAGCTCGTGGACGAACTCCGCAAGGTCCACACCGAATTGCGCCACCAGGCAACTCATGATGCACTAACCACGCTGCCGAACCGGGCGAACTTCCTCGAACACATGACGGCCGGGCTTCAAGAGTCACGCGATCCGTCGGCATGTCATGGAGTCCTGTTCCTGGATCTGAACGGTTTCAAGGCCGTGAACGATTCGCTCGGGCACGAGGCAGGCGACGTGTTGCTGGGCATCGTCGGCCAACGTCTTGTTGATGCTGTGGGCGCCGGCGGTCTCGTCGCGCGCCTCGGTGGAGATGAGTTCACCGTCCTGCTCGAACCGATGATCGACCGTCGAGTCGCCATCCAAGTCGCAAGCACAATCCACCGAAGCTTGGTCGAACCGATGACGGTCGGGGGCGAGTCAGTAAAGATCGGGGCCAGCATCGGTATCGCCTACGCCGAAGTCGGCCTTCCCGAGAGTGAAGTCCTGCGCCGCGCCGATGCGGCAATGTACTCGGCGAAGAACGGAAGCAGTTCTACCCGGATCAGCGTCTACCACCCTGACCTCGACGAAGCAGAGCGACGTCAAGGTCGGCTGGCCGCCGAGTTCAAGAAGGCGTTGGAGAACGACGAACTTGCAGTCTTCTTCCAGCCGCTCGTGTCGTCCAAGACTCGTCGCATCGTCGGCGCTGAGGCCCTCATCCGATGGACACATCGCGAACTCGGATCCGTCAGTGCGCCGGCCATCCTGGAGCTCGCGGAAGTCAGCGACCGCGTCGACGAGCTCAACAATTGGATCCTACAGACCGCGTTGGGCACAGTCGGTTCCATTCACCTCGACGCCTCGGACGAGTTCACCATTGCGGTGAACGTTTCGCCTACCGAACTCGAACTTCCTGGGCTGGTGCACAACGTCAAGGACGCACTGATGTTGAGTGGACTGCCGGCTCAGCGCCTTGTCGTGGAGCTGAGCGAACGAATCGTTGCCGATCGCCATACTTCGATTCCTGCGGTCGACGAGTTGACGCGCCTCGGCGCGAGCCTCTCGCTCGACGATTTCGGGCAGGGTCAGACCTCTCTTGCGCACCTTCGAGGGCTGCCCATCGACCAGTTGAAGCTCGACCGCCTTCTCGTGCAACAGGCGTGTATGGATGACTCGGATCGGATCATCTTGGAGTCGGTCGTCGGCCTCGCTCACGACCTAGGTCTCCAAGTGGTGGCCGAGGGCATCGAGACAGACGAACAACTCGAGACGGTCATCAGCGCTGGTGTCGACATCCTGCAGGGGTATGGCCTGCATCGACCGATGCCCGCCGGAGCATTCCTTGAAGTTCTCTCCCGCGACCTCTCTGCACGCAGATCGGATCTCCAAACAGGCAACGTTCTCGAGCGGTTGCTCGCGACGCAGACCGTTCGACCAGTCGATGGACAGGGGGATCGCTAGTGGCACGCTCACTTGACGAACTCAACACTCGACCGGACACGACTATCGAACTGGCTCAAGAGAACTGGCTGACCCGCACGACCGCTCGCGCATTTGCCGCGGCAATCTCCGCCCTCCTCATCGCAACGCTGGTCGTCAATCGATCCAACGAAGCTCTCACAACGGACGGAACCGTGGCGGGTTCCGCGATCAGCTCAGGCACCATCTCTCTCCTCGATGATGATGCCGGCCGCGCCCTCTTCGACTTCTCGGACATGGCGCCCGGCCGCCCAACCGTTCGTTGCATCGAGGTGATCTACGACGGCTCGATCACTCCCGTCGACCTCCAGCTCTCCGCCGAGGGAATTGGTGAGCTGGCGCCATTCCTGGACGTGACCGTCGAAAGCGGCCAGGGCGCAGGTTTTGAGTCATGCGAAGGGTTCGAGCCGGGCGATTCGCTGTACGGCGGAACGCTGAGCGAGTTCGCTGCGAGCGATGCAATCTCCCTCGGTCGTCTCGTGAACTCGGGTGATCGGCGGAGCTTCCGCATAACCGTCAACATCCAGGACAAGCAGGAGGCATTGGGTAAGGCCGCTTCGGCCGACTTCATCTGGGAAGTAACGCCATCGTGACTGCGACCACCCGTTCCGAGCAGCGCAAACACCAGATGAGCCTTACCGCGATTGCACTGCTGCTCCTGATCATCGTGTTGGCCCCACTCTTGCTCTGGTACCAATCGGCGCGTTCGTCGGCTGCGTTCGCCGACAGCGAAGTCCTCGCCACGAACCGCCTCGGGGCCGGCGTCCTCGATCTCGAGGTCGGACAAACGACGGTCGCCTTCGAAGCGAACAACCTTGCTCCGGGTGACGTGGTGTCCGGCCAACTCGAGCTCGTGAACGCAGGAACTCTTCCCATCCTGCTGGAAGTCGCCGCCAACTCGGATGGAGATCTGCTCGCCGAATGGATGCGCTTCGAGCTCTGGAAAAGCGGCTCGGTGTGTTCGCCTGACGACGCCGACGCTCGGTTCATCTCGGACGTCGTCCTCACCCGATCACCAGCCGTGCTCTTCGGTTCGTCCGTGGGGACCGACTCCATGGACGTCCAACTCGCCGTCGGCGAGAACGCCATCTTCTGCCTTGGCTCACAGCTTCTCCTCGACGCACCGAACGAAGTACAGGGTCGACGCGCCGAGATCGATCTTGTTGTGGTCGCCGTCCACGACATAGAGGCTGAGATCGAGGCCGAGCAATGAGACCCACTAGAGATCGGGTTCTTACCGCGCTCGCGCTCACGGCAATCGTCTGCGTTTCAGTGGTCCTGGGCGGCCTCGCTGCCGGGTACCGACCGGTCGTGATCCAAACCGGCAGCATGGGCCCGACCGCGCCCCCAAGGTCGCTGATCATTGCAGCTCCCCGCGATGCAGCCGAGATCGACGTCGGCGACATCGTTGTGATGCGTCGACCGGGTGCGACGCCGGTGACACACCGCGTGATCGAAATTGAGGGGACGAACGCCACGCGTTTCGCCATCACCCAGGGCGATGCAAACGAGGCCCCGGACGCCGCGCCCTACCCCCTCGAAGGTGAAGAGCTGGTTGCAAGGTGGATCCGACCCGGCTTGGGTGGCTTCATCCAATTGGTGTTCCAGCCCGGAATTGCTCTGGCAATCCTCGGTCTCGCCACACTTGCGTTGGCCTTCCAATCGCTCCGATCGATCTGGTCGAAACCCGCGAAGAGGCCGCCACAACAAGAACCCGCCGCGACCTCGGTTCGGGCATCACCCACCGGAAAGAAGCTGAGCCGAAAGCCACTGGTTGCAGCCCTCTTTCCTCTCACCGCTCTGATGACCACTGGCGTCGCCTGGGCTCTCTTCGCATCAGCCGAGACAGTTGCCTCCAACGACTTCACGACGGCCGCATGTTTCGATGCGCAGCTTGGGTCGGTCCAGTCGGGCCAGACCCTCCACGCGGTCGATGGAACCGTTTCGACGCCGATCACTCCGGTCGACCCGACAAGCTCCTTCGTTCTCGCCTCGGAGCGCAGCGCGTCCGGCGAACCCGCTGACAGCCTCGTCCAAGTACAGCTCGGTGCTGGAGGCGCCACTGTTGAACTCGAGCGAGCCACGGATAGCGGCGCCCCGCCCGTGGTCACCGTCCAGTGGTCGGTCGTCGAATACTCGTGCGGCGTAACCGTTCAGCGCGGCACCGCCAGTGGCAACGCCACGGCCCAACTCGACATCGCGATCGCGGCGGTCGATCAGACGTCGAGCTTCGTGCTCACGTCCTCGAGTCCCAATGGCTCCGACACCGACTACGACTCGGACGATCATCACATCGCCGAGCTCACCTCATCGACGAACCTTCGCGTACGCACGGCTGGTTCAGCCCTCTCACTCAACCGCATGGTCGCTTGGCAGGTCGTGAGTTTCACTGACCCAGCTGACGCTGTGGTGCAAACGGTCACCGCAACGCTCGGGGCTGCGACGACCTCGACAAACATTCCCATCCCGTCGCCCGCAGATCCTTCGACCACCTTCTTGATCGCCTCGGGCACGACGTCGGCAACGGGACCAGCGGTCGGACAACGTCAGATCCGTTCGCACCTGGCCGACGCGTCGACCGTCAACGTGAGCCGAGCGGTCGCAGGTAGTGCCATGGACGTCTCCGTGCAGGTCATCACATTGAAAGACGGCTCGTCGGTCCGACACGGAACAGTCGACTTCACCTCAGGGCAGCCCGTCAGAACGATTGACATCGAAGCAGTAGACCTCGCTCGCAGTACCGCTCTATCCACGGTCGCTACTCCCGGGATCGCTAGTGGCGGCCAGACCGATCACGTGGCCAACGACGTCGCAGGCGAGGCGAGCGCAACGTTCGACCTCACCGCTGCGGACACTGTCACGATTCAGCGTGACAGCACCGCGTCGAATGCGTCGTTCGGCTGGCAAGTGATCGAATGGGCCGGACCGCAGTGGTGGAACCCCAACTACACGTTCCGCCAGCGAATCGATGTCGACACGACGAGCGCTGCGGCGCCCGACCAATACACGCTCCCCTTCACGATCGATCATGCGGCGCTCGTCACGCTGGACCTCGCTCAGGCATCGGGGGACGACGTCCGAGTGTTGCGGTGGGACGGCGCAACGTGGACCGAACTCGACAGAATTCTCGACGACGGCGCTGTATGGAACTCGGTGAACACCACCTTGTTGTTCCGCACGACCGACGCCATCGCGGCCGCAGGCACCAGCACGTACTGGCTCTACTTCGGAAACAGCACGCCAGCTCTGGCCTTCGCCGACCCCGAGAACGTCTGGCTTCTCACCGAAGACTTCGAATCGGGAACGCTTGGTGATTTCGAAGACAGAACGGTCGGGAGCGCCTGGTACTCAGCCGACCCATGGACTCGTCGAATCCCGATCACGGTTCCTGCGGGTCGCGTCAGCGGACCTCTCGCCGACTTCCCCCTGCTTGTGTCGATGACCGTTGCCGATCTCGGTTCGAACGCGCAGGCGGATGCCTCGGACATCCGATTCACCGCGGCCGATGGGTCGACCAGTCTTGCCCACGAGATCGAATCATGGAACTCCGTGACGGGCCAGCTGACTGCCTGGGTCAAGGTCCCCACCGTCAACTCCGCCAGCGCCACCACCATCTACGCCTATTACGGGGCGGCCGACGCCCCAAGTCAAGACGACATCCGGGCAACGTGGTCGACGTCGTTCGAAGCCGCATGGCACCTGAATCGCGACCCTTCGGGAATTGCACCACAGGTGGATGACTCAACCGTCGGGAACCACGACGGTCTCGCAAGCGGTGCGATGACCTCTGGGGATCTTGTCCCCGGCCTGATCGGCGGCGCAGTCGATTTCGACGGAACTGACGACATGTTCGAGACCGATCCTTTCGATGTTCCGGCTGCCGCCTTGACCGTTTCTGGTTGGGTCCAGCTCGATACGTACACCAACGGCGCACGGGTGGTCACCAAAGCAACCAGCCCGTTGACACCCATCTTTGAGTTGTCGGTGACCAGCTCAGGCGAGCTCCGAGGTCGACTTTCGCTCGACGGATCAACTCGCGAGCTCATCAGTCCGACTGGCGCGGTGACACTCGGCGCCTGGCACCATCTCGCATCAAGCTGGGACGGCACAGCCATTCGTCTCTACGTGGATGGTGGCGAGGTCGCGACGTTTGCTGCTGCCGGTGTTCTCGACACGAACCCAGCCATGCCGGTCACCATCGGCGGAATCGCATCTGGGAATCGTCAGCTCGACGGGACAATCGACGAGGTCCGAATCGAGTTGGTCAGTCGTACGGCTCCGTGGATCAACGCCCTCGAGTCAAACCAGCGCAACCCGGCCGCCTTTCTCACGATCGGCGGTGTCGAATCCGGGACCTACTTCGCCCAGGGCACCTGGACAGCTCGCAAACCCGTCGTCGTCGACGCGGACCTCGTTTCAGTCGATGCAACCGACTTCCAACTGCTTGTCGAGGTGATCGATCCGCAGCTCCAGACGACCGCAACCGCTAGTGGAAACGACCTCGTCTTCACCGACGCCGACGGCACCACACGCCTCGACCACGTCATCGAGTCGTGGGACAACGCCACCGGGACGATCACTGCCTGGGTTCACGTGCCCTTGCTCTCCTCGACCGTGGATACAGAACTGTTCCTCTACTACGGCAACGCGGCGGCGCTTGACCAGCAGGACCCACGAGCGGTATTCGGACCGCTCGCCGATCTCACATTTCTGGGGGCGTCATGACGTCCACAGCAATCCGTTACCACTACCAAAGGTTGTCGTCCCGACAACTAGACCCAGGGAGGTCATCCCCGTGACCATCACAACTGAAACCGAAGCACCGATAGACGAAGAACGTCGGGGCAACGGCACGAAAATATTGGCGACCCTCGCGGTCCTTTTCCTGGCAGGAACGGTCTTCACTGTCTCGTCGCTGGCGTTGTTCACCGATCAGGAAAATGTCGCGGGCAATGCGTTCTCGACGGGCACCATCGATCTGCTCGCGACACCTGCAACCGCCGTGGTCACCTCAGGAGCCATGGCGCCTGGAGATCAGGTGACAGCGCCACTAGACGTCGCCAACAGCGGCTCGCTCGAGCTTCGTTACTCGGCGACATCGTTAACAACCGAGGACGCCCTCGCGGCCCAGCTTGATCTCACGATCAAAACGGGCGTGACCTTGTGCAACGACGCGAACTGGACAGCTAGCGGCACAGTCATTTACAACGGCGACCTCGGATCGACCGGCACCATTGCACTGTTCGGATCGCCCGGTCAAGGCGCACAAGCCGGTGACCGCGTTCTGGCTGCTGGCGCCTACGAGGTGCTCTGCGTGAACGTAAGTCTGCCACTCGCAACGGGTAACGCCTCCCAAGGCGTGACGACAACGGCGACGTTCACCTTCGACGGCGAACAAACAGCCAACAACCCATAAGTACGGACGGTAGCTACGTGGTGGTACTGAAGCAACGAGCGCGATCGGCGGCGGCGAAGGCCGCCATCGTCGTCGCGCTCGTAGTCGGCGCTGTGTCGATCCCCGTGATCGCAGCGATGGGCGGAGCATCAGCCCTCCAGGAAGACTCGGAGGCAACCACCGGGAGTACCGAGGAACCGAAGATCATCGTCTCGGGCGACCGCGCCGCCGAAGCCGGCAAACCGTACAAGATCGACGTATCGGTCGACGGACTCGACGACAACGAGATCGCGACATGGACTGTCGCATGGGGCGACGGCACAACCGACACCAAACGCAACAAACCCGGCACCATCAACCACAAATACTCCGTGGTCGGGCTGACCCACGGCATCACCGTGTCCGTCACCGACAAGGACGACAACACCTACACGAACGCCGACCTGATCGTCCCCAACTACGACCGTGTCGCAAGCATTACCCGTCACCACACGATCACCGGCGCCGAGATTGCGGACCTCGGCGAATCCGCCGACGCGCTCGACACCGCCGACGCGGCGGTAGTGGGCCCCGACGGCCTGCTCTACGTCTCGGGCAACACATCGGACTCGGTCGAACGCTTCGACCCCGCAAACAACAACCACATCGGAACATTCGTGGCTCCGGGATCGGGTGGGATCGACAGGCCACAAGGGCTCACATTCGGCCCAGATGGCAACCTCTACGTGGCAAGCAGCGGCACGGGAGAGATCCTCCGATTCAACGGCACAACCGGAGCGTTCATCGATTCCTTCGTCGACCCCGCAACCCTGAACTCGCCCAGCGACCTGACATTCGGCCCCGACGGCGACCTCTATGTCGCCGACGAAGCCGACGACATCATCGCCCTCTACAACGGCACAACCGGCGTACACCAACGCACCTTCGCTGCACTTGAGCCCGGCTCCAGCCCATCGGCGATCGCGTGGGGCCCGAACAGCAACCTCTACGTCGCTCTCGAAGCATCCGGACGAATCGACCAGGTCGATGCTTCGACTGGCCGCAGCCTCGGCACATTCGCAAGCGACGATTTGGTCGCTCCTTCGGGCCTTCAGATCGGCCCGGACGGTGCCCTTTGGGTCGCCGACTACTGGACGAACGAAATCACCCGCTTTGACGTGGGGTCGGGGCGCTCCCTGACGGCACCGAACTTCACCGAGATGGTGGCTGGACCCCGCCAGTTCACCTTCCTTCCCGACCACCAAGTCGAAGTCGTCGTCGCCCGAGCCAAGCCTCTAACGGCCCGCGAGTGGAGAAACGAACCTTCCTCCGGTACACCTGCCGAGAAACTGGTCTTCGAAGCAAATAGTGGCAAAGCCGAACCCGACCTCGACTTCGTCGCCCGATCAACCAACTACGTCGCAGTTATCGCCGACACCCGCGTCGAGATCGGCCTCAACGGCGGGGACACACCAATCGCGATGAACCTCGAGAACGCCGCCACCCGGGCACCCTCGGCGGCCTCATCAGCCTCAGCGGTCGCATTCGATAATCTGTATCCAGGCATCGACATGATCTACTCGGCCGACGGTGCCGAGCTCGAATACAGCTTCGTCATCGAACCCGGCGCCGACCCTTCAGACATCACACTCAACTTCGACGGAGTGACAGCGATCAGCGTCACCGAAGCAGGTGACCTGCTCCTCGAATCGGTCACGGGACCAGATCTACTCTCCACCGCACCGATCACCTACCAAGACATCGACGGCGAACGCGTTCAAGTCGACAGCTCATACAACGTTCGGGACGACGGAACGATTGGATTCACCGTCGGAACGTTCGACCCGACACACCCACTCGTGATCGACCCGACGTTTGTCGCCGTGGACACCGCCGGCGGCCTCATCGCCGATGGAGGAACCCTCGACTTGCCAGTTCCTGCTGGTGTTGCAGCAGGTGATCTACTCATCGCTCAGGTCAACTACAGCGGCAGTTCCGGCAGCACCATCACCCCCACAGCGGGCTGGACCGTCATCGACGTGGAAGAGAATCCGTCGCACGATGTCATCCAAGGGCTGTATTGGCGAGTCGCGACCGTGTCAGAACCTGCGCAGTACAGCTTCACACTGAGCAGCGGCAATTCTGACGCCGCTTCGGGAGCCATCGCGGCGTACAGCAACGTCGACACCAGCAACCCGATCGACGCGTTCGGCGCCCAGTCCAACGGAACGTCGACGAGTCTCGTTGCACCATCGATCACCACCACGCAGCCCAACACAACGCTCATCGCGTTCTTTGCTGTGCGCGGCGAGGACGCGATCGACCCCCCAGCGGGTATGACCGAACGCTGGGACGTCGGTAGCCTCGCTGGCGTCGGCGAGGACGCGGAGGCTCAATCGGAAGCCGCGGACGAAGTTCTGGGTGCTGCGGGCTCAACCGGAACGCGCACCGCCACCACAGGACTCAGCGATGGCAGCATCGGCCATCTTGTGGCTCTGACGCCTCAGATCTCCGCGCCAGTCGCCGCCAACGACAATGTGGTTGCGATGCTGAATGCGTCGGTCATCGTCGCTCCGTTCGTGAACGACGCCGACCCCAACGGCGACCCGCTCTCGATCGACTCGTTCACCCAGCCCACGAACGGAACGGTTGTCGACAACGGTGACGGCACCCTCACCTACACCCCCGACTTCGGATACGCGGGACCCGACAGCTTCACCTACACGGCAACCGATGGATCCGAAACAGCTATCGCCACGGTGAACGTCGACGTACGACCGCCGGAGCTGCGAATCGCCACCATCGGCAACGTCGTCGCAAGCGGCACGACCGGTATCACCGACTGGACCACCGGTGACCTGCTCTCGGTCGGCGACCCCGGTCTTGTCCTCGAACCCGGAATCTCGGGCGGCACCTTCGGCGTGGCCCTCGACCTGAATGAGTTCAGCGCTGATGGCGTCGTCCGGATCGACGCAGCACATCGCGTGACGACGCCGGTGACCATCGGGTCGGGCGGAGGTTCGTTCGACCTCGAGATCGGCGACGTCGTGCTCGCCACGACCGACACCGAAACACTGGTCGGTACGTCGACCTCGATCACGACCACGAACAGGGACATCTTCGTGTACCGGCCCACCTCACCGGGTGCGCCGCAAGAAGGTGGTGAGTTCTTCCTGCTCCTCGACGATCCCTCCGGCGGTTCGATCAAGGGAGTGACCGTTGTCGAGTACGACACGATCGTCGGAGACACTGTGGTCACCGCTGGCACGATTCTCCTCGCGCGCTCGGGTTCGGCACATGAGAGGATCATCTTCGCCTACGACACGACGACAACAGGTGAGCTCACGACGACCGGAACGTTCAGCTCACTCGCGGATCTGAACGATGTCGGCCTTGCCGGCAAGATGGGCGGCCTCGACCTGGTTGAACGCAGGATCACTGCCGGGGGCAGAGTTCTGATCGAAGGGACGGTCCTCGCCTCGGTCGACGGCTCGACCACCGTGGGAACGAACACACTTCCGGTGGAACGATTCGACATCTTCGCAGTCGATATCTCCGAGACCACGCTCGTCGCCGGCACGACTGTGGCCTCGGCATCGATGATCTTCGACGGCTCCGATGCGGCGCTCGACGACAACACCGAGGACCCGAAGGCTTTCTCGATCTTCGGGATCGCCGACCAGAGCGCGGGGAACTCGGCACCGGTCGCGGTCGACGATGTCGTAGCAACCTCTACCGACCAGGCGGTGATCATCGATGTGGTCGGCAATGACACCGATGCCGACTTCGACACTCTGACGATGGAAGCATTCACTCAGGGGGCCAATGGAACGGTGGTCGACAACGGTGACGGCACGGTCACCTATACGAGGGACGCCCTCTTCGTCGGCATTGACACCTTCGGCTACCGCATCAACGACGGCAACGGTTCGACCGACACAGCGATCGTCTCCGTGAACGCCGACCCGGCCACGGGCGCACTCGCCGTGTGGCGAAAGAACGGATCGACCATCCCTCAGTACAGCCAATGGGACGGCACGTCGTTCGGACCGACGCAGGCTTCGGCAGACGTTGGCGAGTGGCGGATCATCCAGGGTGCCGAAGCCCCGACGCGTGATGAGGCGATCGTGGTGGGCGTCGATGCCGGCAACGTCATCCGGGGCGAGATGTGGAACGGCTCGACCTGGTCCGCGCTTCCGTTCGACCCGATGGCCACAGTCTCTGAGTCCTTCTGGTGGGCCACCGACGTGGCCTACGAGGGCCTTTCCGGCGATGCAGTTGCGGTCTGGAACAACGGCACCACTGGCACCGCTGGACTGACCTACCGAGTGTGGGATGGCGCCACATGGACCGCGGCTCAAACGATCACCACTCCCCTCTCGGGTGAACCAAAGCAACTCCGACTGGTGTCGGACCCGCATTCGAACAGCATGATCCTCGTCGCGTCGAACTCCTCGAGCCAGGACTACGCCATCGTGTGGGACGGCAGCACATGGGGCAATGCCGTCACACTCAGCGCGAGCGGAATCGGCGACGACCGTACCGACGTGAACGCCACGTGGGAGACAGTCTCGGGCGACGCCGTTGTGGTTTATGGGAAGGGTGCTACCAGCGCCTACACGCGGACGTGGAACGGCGCCTCGTGGAGCGGCGAGACCGCCATCACTCCCCCTGTGGGCGCTTCGGGCAACGTTCGCTGGACGATGATGACATCAGACCCCGGCAGTGACCGAACTGCGCTTGCCGTGCTCACCGACAACAGCGAGGTCTGGCTCACAGTGCACGACGGCGTGTCGTGGGGATCGAAACAACTGGCCACGACGATTGCGCACGGATTTACGTTCCCCAACGTCGATATCGCCTTCGAGGCTTCCACCGGCGACCTCCTCGCCGCCTATGCAGAGGGTGACAACAAGATGAGGTATCGCACGATGCCCAACGGAGGCACGTGGTCGGTCCAGCAGGTCGGACCAGATCTCGGGGCGAAACTCAACTCGATGGTCCTGTACCCGGATCCAAACGGCAACCGAATCATGTACGCCGCCAACGTCGACAACAACGATCTCAACTACTTCCTCTGGAGCGGAGATGCGTGGGGCCCGCGATACGAACCGACCACGAACACCGGCGAGGTGAAAAACCAGCCGTTTGTGTTCCTCTGGGACGCAAATCAGGGAGTCGCCCGCATCCCGTCGAACGTCGCACCGGTCCTCGACCCTGTCGGGCCTCAGTTAGTCGACGAAAC
>CAXMRH010000060.1:0-15903 GCA_964196045.1 uncultured Chthoniobacterales bacterium
CTGGGTAGGTAGTCGATCGCTGCACCCCGTCGAGAGCGATCTCCACGACCAGTTCAGGACGCACGAACACCGTGATTCCGTCACGCCGAACCTCTCGCGCTAACAACGCCTTGGTCTGCCAGGTGAGCAGTGCGTCGGTCAACCCCTTGAACGTCTTGCCGACCATCACGAACTCGTCGCCTTGCCGAGCACCCAAGTGCAGGTTGGACAACCATCCGGTCCTCCGACCGTGGCCCCACTCGGCGCCGAGCACGACGAGATCGTAGGTGTGCACGGGCTTCACTTTCCGCCATGTCTTGCCTCGTCGACCGGCTGCGTACTGCGAATCGATCGCCTTGATCATCACTCCTTCGTGGCCGACCGCAAGAACGCGCGCCGAGAAATTCTCGGCCTCAGTTGGATCCGTGGTCACGATGCCCTCGATCTCGTGCGGCCCGGCGACTCCGGCCAGATGGTTGAGCCTCTCGCGCAGGGGCAAGTCGATCAGGTCGAGACCGTCACGATGCAAGATGTCGAAGAACTGTGTCTGCAACGTGACTCGAGGACCCTCGCCTCCTGCGGAACCACTCCCCGAAGAGAATGTCGACGCGGTGTCTTGGAACATCTCCGGGGAGTCTTCGGCGAGCCCGATCACTTCCCCGTCGAGCACAACCGACTCCACGGGCAGGGACCTCACCAGTTCGCTGACTCCCGGAAGACGCTCGGTGACGTCATTGAGGTTTCGGGTGTAGAGCCAGACCTCGTCTCCGTCTCGGTGAGCCTGAATACGGATGCCATCGAGCTTGGCTTGGACCGAAACCTCGCCGAGCTCCCTGACCGCCTCTGTCGCGGAGACCGATGTCGCCGCAAGCATCGGTTGTACAGCTCGGCCGACCCGGAGACCAACGGCATCAAGGGCGGTTCGTCCAGAGCTGAGCGCGACCCGTGCAGTTTCGCCCAGATCGCCCGACAACATCGCAGCGCGCCTAACCGGTGCAACAGGGACCTTTGCTGCTTTGGCGATTGCGGACGCCATGACTCCGTCGAGCGCTCCTTGCCGCAGGCCTCCTGTCAGGACAGCTCGCAAGAACTCGCCCTCGTCCCCTGTCGAGCTACGGAGTAATGCCTCGAGAAGGTTTGAGCGTTGCGCCTTCGAACCAGATCCCGAGACCTGAGCCAGCTGCGTCATACACGTGTCGACATCGATGACGCTGAGACTCGAGCTGACGGCGGGTTCAACAGCGAGGTCACGAACGGCCGCCCACCCGACACCAATTCGACCCTGACGAACCTCGCCGGTGAGCAGTCCCACCACGATGGGGGCTTCAGCCGGCGGGGTGACGCGGAGGAGCTCAGCGAGTGAGGCGACCTTGTTCGTACGTGACGACGTGGCCGCCACAGCCGTGGCCGTCGAGACAACGTCGGCGAGGTCCATCTACCCCAGCGCTTCTCGGAGTCCGAACTGTTCGATCAGCGCAGTCATGTCTATCGGCTGTTCGTCGAGCGCGTCGAAGACTTCGAGCTCGGCTCTAGCTTCGTCGGATCGATCGAGGCGGTTGAAAAGGAACGCCCGGAATACGCGAGCATCGGCCGTTTCTGGGTCCGTTTCCACGGCTCGATCCAACCACTCTTCGGCATCCGCGAAAAGATCTTCGGCTCCGGATTCGGCGAGCAGCGCGAGTGTCCAGCCGTGCCACGCGATTGCGTCAGCGTTGTTCCGGTCGACTTCGAGTACCGCATCGAATGAGCGGATTCCTCGCTCCGGATCTTCGAGCTGCAAGAAGAGCTCCCCCGCTAGCTGAGCCTCAGCGATACCGACGTTGTTCGCGGCGAGGTCAGGGGGCCCTTCGGTCTCGTCCAATAGCTCGGCCATCCGCGCTACGCCTATCCGTTCGCGGACCTGTCGTTGTGCGACGAGGTTTCGAGCGATCGCAGTCGGGTCGGAACGATCGAACGCAGCAAGCTCGTCCGACGCTGCTTCGAAATCCTCGTCGTCAAGGGCCACAATCGCTCGAAAGACCCGCACATCTGAGTACGTGTCATCGAATGCGACCGCCTCGGCGAAGTCCACTCTGGCCGCGTCGACATCGCCAGTCTGGTACTGAATCCAACCGCGATAGGTCAGCGCCTCGACGTTGGTCGGCTGAATTTCCAAGACCTCGCCGTACAGCTCGATGGAGCGGTCCGGATCACCCGCGCCGAATGCCTGCGCTGCGTCGATCAACAACGACGCTGTACTGAGACGGATCTCACCGCTGGCGGTCTCGCCACTTCCCCGCGCCCCGGAGAACTGGACCATCGCCCATGAGGCGACGGCCGCGATGACAACAACGACAGCGATCGACTTGATGCGGCTGGAGACAGGAGCGGCGGCTCGTTTCGTTCGGCGCACTGAGGCTCCGTCGAGGACACGTGTCAGCTTTGCTGCTCGGGCCGTGTAGTCATCGCGCAACGTCTCGTAGTCGAGTTCGTCAATGTCCCCGGCAGCCTTCTCCGAATCGAGGTCGTCAAGCGAGGTGAGCAGATGGTCGCGTTCCTCGAGCAACCGCTCGCTCTCAGGACTGGAGAGTGCACCCGCTGTCATGTGGGCCGGTCCTCTCGAAGCGAACGGACCAACTCGACGTCTTCGGCTGAGGCAGACTGCGCTTCGGTGAGCCGCCATCGGCGGAACACCGACGCAAGAGCTCCGAACCCGAACACCATCACGACGACGGGCACGATCCAAATGAGGCCGACCACCCCTCCTGAGCGAGGTCGAAGATCGATCGACTCGTCATAACTCGCCACCAGCGCGTCGGTGATCTGTCGGTCCGTCTGACCCTCGTCCACCTGGCGGCGAATCTCGCGTCGAATCTCTTCAGCAACCACCGCATTGGACTCCGCAACGGACTGACCATCACATGTCGGGCATGCGAAGTCTTCGGACAGCGAGCGCACGCGATCCTCGTTCGTTCGTGGCGGACCCTCGAGCTGTGTGGACACGGCCAGAGCCGACAACGCAGCCGCAAGCAGGCAAAGCCACACCAGCGATCGCCTGGAGAACATCACGACACCCCCGTCGAACCGGACAGTCGGCCGATCTCGGCTTCGAGGTCGGCCTTCGTGACTCCACCGATGAACTTCGAGGTGACGATCCCCGACGGCGCGACCAGGTAGGTCTCGGGAACCGCAGCGACGCCATAGCTGATCGCGTGCCGGCCGGTGTCTTCGGCAAGAACCGCCCAGTCGCCGCCGTTGGCGGCGAAGAACTCACGTACATTGCGCGACGAATCGCTGAACGCGATGCTGACGACGGCCGCGTCACCGACGACGGAGTGCTCCTCCTCGAAGGCCACGAGCTCAGGGTGCTCCTGGATACAGGGAACACACGTCGTGCTGAAGAAGTTCACGACGACCCAGCGACCACGTTGCTCGTCGAGGTCGAAAACGGTGCCGTCGACCGCCTCACCGGAGATAAGCGGCGCTGGTTTCGATACGAGCGGGCTTCGAGCAAACCCGGAATCCCCGTCACTCGTGGCCAAGACCGCGATGAAAACGACAAGCACAAGTCCTGCTGCGATCGCAAAGAAGAAGGCCAACCGCGAAGGCCCGTCGCTGATCTCGATCTCGACCGATCGGTCAGCCATCAGACCGGAACCGGTTCTGGTTCCACGTCGGTCTCGACGGCAGGGGCCGATGTGGGAGCTGTCGGCCGCCGACGACGACCCGGAACGAGTGCCAATGCCGTCCCTGCCGCCATCATGGTTCCGCCGATCCAGAGCCACTGCACGAGGGGCTGCACGGTCACGCGGACGACGACCACTTCGTCTTCCGTGGGGATCACCGACAACTGCACGTCATCGACCAGCGACCCTCGGGTTTGGGGTGTGCCGATCGTGCGCCCAGCAAAGGGAAAGATTGTCAAGGCCGGCCGTTCGATCCGGCCATCCACTTCGACGAGCACCTGGTTGTCGATTCGCCCGTCCGCGGCGACGACCTGATCCCTGCCTCGGAAGATGAACTCGTGCCCGGCTAATTGTGCCGACTGACCCGGCTCGTCAAACCGGAACTCGGCCTGGCGCAAGTAGGAATTGCTCGCGGCAAACGCCACCGCAATCAGGATCACTCCGAGGTGAACGACCATGCCGCCATTGGTGCGGCCTACGAGGCCACGCCACCCTTGGCGTTTCGTCGCAAGCACGAGTTGTCGAAGTGCGGAGCCTGCTGCGACTCCGGCGAGCCCGAACGCAAGTACTGGAGCGAATCCGGCGGCGCCGAGCAACATCGACACCACCATTGCGGTAATCCCTGCGACTGCTGGCCAGACCAAACGGTCGCCGAGCAGCTCACCCGAGGCCTTCCGCCATGGCAGGACGGGTGCCATCGCCATCAGGAACAGGAGGACGAAACCGATCGGCATGGTCATTCGGTCAAAGAAGGGATTTCCGACCGCGATCCGGTCTCCGTTCACGGCCTCGATGATCAACGGCCACACGGTGCCCAGGAGCACGACGAATGCGAAGGCGGCAAAGACGACGTTGTTCGCGAGGAACGCGCCCTCGCGTGAGAGCGGCGAGTCCATCTTGCCCACGGATCGAAGTGCATCGCCACGCCATCCGACGAGTCCCACAGTGACCACGACGATCACCGCGAAGAAGCCGAGCAGAAGAGGGCCGATGCCCGAATCCGAGAACGCATGAACCGATGCGATCACTCCAGAGCGGGTCAAGAACGTTCCAAGAATGGTGAGTGCGAACGTGGCGCAGATGAGCGACAGATTCCAGACTCGGAGCATCCCGCGGCGCTCCTGGACCATCACCGAGTGGATGAACGCCGTGCCGGTGAGCCATGGCAGGAACGATGCGTTCTCCACGGGGTCCCACGCCCAGTAACCGCCCCAACCCAGCGTCTCGTAACTCCACCAAGCACCGAGCACGATTCCGAACGAGAGGAAACCCCACGCGAAAAGTGTCCATCGACGCGTCTCCACGAGCCAACCCTCGCCGACTCGCCCAGTCGTCAGAGCCGCGATCGCGAACGCAAAGGGCACGGTGAAGCCGACGTATCCGAGGTAGAGCATCGGCGGGTGAAAGGCCATGAACGCGTTGTTCTGGAGCAGCGGGTTGAGACCGGGCCCGTCCGCAGGAGGGTTCGCCATCTCGATGAACGGATTCGCAGGTCCGAGCATCAGCCCGAAGAAGAACATGGTCACGACGAGCATCGTGAGGAGCGCCCATGCGACCATCGGGTCATCGGTTCGAGTGCGGAACCGCCACGTCACTACGAGCAGGTAGCCGGCCAGGATCGCGGTCCACAAGAGGATCGACCCTTCGAGCGCACCCCACAGCGTCGCAATCGTGAACAGGACCGGCGTGTCGATCCGCCCATGTTCGGCAACGTACCTCACGCTGAAGTCGTGGGTGAGTAGCGCCGATTCCATGGTCATGAAGGCGACCACAGCTGCGAACACGACCAAACCGACATGCAACTTGACGGCGCGCATGAGCGCAGGCTGCTTCGAGAGGAGTGAATAGGCCGCGGTTCCAGCGCCGAGGAGCGCTCCCGCGAATCCAAGTGAGACCGCGCCGTAGCCAATGAGGACGTGCACGATCAGGTCTCCGGTGCGTCGACGGCATCGTCGCCACACGACGCGGCTTCTTCGATCCGGTCGGTTCGATATTCGTTGTCGTGCTTTACGAGCATGCGGTCGCTGGAGAAGTAGTAACCGTCGTTTGCACCGTCGACCCAGGGGGACCCCACCGAAGCGGCGTCAGCCCAACGCCCCTCGAGCACTACGGGCACGCCCATCTGGAACGCCTCGGCAATGTTTCCGCGGTGGATGATGTCGACAGCGGTTCCGTCACAGGCGATCGAGAACCGGACCGTCGTCTCGCCGCCGAACTCGAATTGCTCGTCCGTGATAGATATCGGCGAACCAAGGAGCCGAAAGCGACGTTCTGCTAGATCGTCGCGTTCTTCAACAGCGGCGTCGGCCTGGCGAAGGAACAACGTCGCTCCGGAAAGTCCCTGGAAGAGAACGAAGCCGACGACTGCAAGCACTACGGCGAGCACGATCGTGGGCCCGCGTCTCGAACCACGACGTTGCGCGTCACGCGGCATAGGTGTCAGATCGAGGTCATCCATCAGCTCTCACCAATCCGATCGGCGTCTTTCGACGTCATCCATCGCGCCCGCTCCGCCGGCACTCGTTCTGAAAGTTTTCTTGCTCGGCGCATGACCGAAACCGCATACCCAGCACACGCTACGAAGGTGATGCCCCACCCGGCGATCAGATAGCCAACATGTGTCACGTCGGACCTCCTTGTGTTGCTTCCTCGCGTCGACGTTTAAGGGCGTCCTCGAGGCCGAACCGTTCGTCTTGCCGCTCGAGCCAAGCGAGGCGGAAACGGTGAATGAGCATCCAGGTGTACGCGGCGAGGCCGAGGACCATGGAGAAGAAAAGGGTGAACAGCGTGAGGTCTTCGATCGTGGCGTCGGCGATCGTGGACTGCTGGTGCAGCGTGTCGTTCTCCCACCATTCGACGGACCGATTCACGATGATGACGTTCACGATGAGCAACAGACCGACGATCGCCGATCGTTTCGCTCGTTCTTCGGCCGTCCCTTCAAGCTTTCGAACCGCCAGATAACCAAGAGCCAACATGAAGAGCACCAGCATGGTGAGCAGCCGCACATCTCCCCACTCCCACCAGGTGTTCCAGATCGGTCGTCCCCAAATCGACCCGGTGACTAGAGCCAGCCCTGCGGTGAGCGCACCGATTTCAGCGGACGCTCCCGCGACCAGATCCCACCACACCGAACGCTTTACGAGAACCATGGCTGATCCCACCGCAGTGACGAAGAACGCAAAGTACGCAATGAGCGCTACCGGAACGTGTACGTAGATCAGTCGCACAGCGTCGAACTGACCGATCTCGTCGCCAGAGTTTGCATCGATTCGGACGTCGGCATCGGTCGCGACAAAAGCCAGGAAGACCAGCAGAGCCGCCCCTGCGAGCACACTGAAACCAAGAAGTCGGGTTGTTCTCGACGCAGTGATTTCCATCAGTTCTCCTCCATCAATATGCCGTGGCTGACAACCCCAAGAGCCAAGTACAAGGCAGCAAATCCGAACAAAGCTCCCGTCCACGCCCATCCGTCGGCAGCCACCGTTCCCATGGCCGCTCCGAACGATCGAGTTGCTCCGATCAAGACGGGGGAGAGCACGGGTAATAGCAGTATGGGTAACACGGTTTCTCGTGCTCTCTGCCCTCCGAGAATGGCTCCATAGAGCGTACCTGCCGCACCCACACCGAGAACCGCGCCGATGAGCGACACGACGAGCAGTGCTGGTTCTTCGATTGACGCCTCATACAAAAGGACTACGCCGCCGAGGAGCGCAATCGCCACAACCAACAGCTGCACTATGAGGGCGGCGGTCTTGCCGAGAAACACGGATGCCGGGCGAAGCCCACTGAGGAGCAGACCTTCGCGAGCCCCCTCGCCGGCTTCGACCCCCACGGACCGGTGCACGGCCAAGATCGACGCGAGCAGAATCGCGACCCAATAGAGGCCCGGGGTGAAGTTCGAGAGCGTGGCTCGATCAGCATCGAGCGCGAACCCAAACAAGACGAGGATGAGCACGGCGAAGGGCGCGACCTGGTTTAACGAAACCCGTGACCGCCACTCGATTCGGAGGTCCTTGGCTGCGATGAGGACGATCTCAGCGAACATGCTGGGGATCCTCCTGGTCACGGGCCATTCCACCGGCGATAGTCACCCGTCGATCGACGACGGGACCCACGCGATCGAGTTCGTGTGAAGCGACGAGCACGGCACCACCGGCTGCGGCGGCATCAGTGATCAAGGAATCGACGATGTCTCGACCGGACTGGTCGAGCCCGGCATGGGGCTCGTCAAGAAGCCAGAGCTCGGGACGGCGTGACGCCGCAACTGCGATGGCCGTTCGCCTGCGTTGACCTGCCGACAGACGATTGACGGGAACGTCGAGCAGTCGCTCCTCGATCTGCAGACGAGCAATCGCCGCCTTCTGTTGGGCCTCGGAGACCCCAGCGGCGCGCCCCCAGAAGCGGATGTTCTCCGCGACCGTCAGATCGTCGTACAACATTGACAGGTGCCCGACGTAGCCGATTCGAGGGCGGATCGACTGGCGGTTTGTCGAGAGATCGATGCCGAGCACCGTCGCCGAACCACGCTCAGGGCGTAAAAGACCCGCACACAGGCGCAGAAGCGTCGACTTGCCGGCGCCATTTGGTCCCTGCAGGAGTACCGCTTCGCCGGCGTCGACGCGCAGGGTCGCGCCGGCGAGCGCGGGAAAGCGACCCAGCAGCACCACGACATTATCGAGCTCGATCACGGACACGGCTGGAACGCTAGCGGTGTTGGTGAGGTCGGCTTGTCCTAAGTGCAGCCGGGCAGAGGGGTTCTTCGACAATTCTCACCAGGACTTACACAATTCTTCGCAAGGGTGCATCAACCACGTGTATCTGGCTCCGATACGTTTCCCATCATGTCTTCGCGGATTCTCGGCTCGATCGGCCGGTTCTTCATCACGACAGGGGTCGTGATCCTGCTCTTTGCCGCTTATCAGTTGTGGGGCACTGGCTTGCAGGAGGCGGCGGCGCAGGGAGACCTGTCATCGGAATTCGACGAGTTGCTCGAGTCTGTCGAATCACCGATCGCTACTGCACCGACCACCTCGACTACGAACGCTCCGACCACAGTCTCGCCGCAAACGACAACGTCGGTCGTCCCAACCACCATCCCCGCTCCGGGCGGGACGATTCCGGTCGTCGACACGTATCTGGCAGAGAAGCTGTATCGGGAGGGCGGCGAGGCCGTCGCCCGCATCAGCATCCCGAAGATCGGTCTGACCAAGGTGGTCGTCGAAGGTGTCAAGGTCGAGGACCTTCGCAATGGTCCCGGTCACTACGGCGCAACGGTCTTTCCGGGCCAAGAGGGAAACTCTGGCATCGCCGGGCACCGCACGACGTACGGGGCACCGTTCAACCGAATCGACGAGCTCGAGCCCGGCGACGAGATCCGCGTTCAAACCGTTCAAGGCACCCACACCTACCGGGTGATGCCGGCTGGCGAGGCGTACTCACCTGAGCTCCTCAGCGAGCTCACCGACTTCGTCGTCCCCGAGGGCGACGAAGATCTCGGCCACATCATCGTAAGGCCATCAGCGACGTGGGTGCTCGGGGACTTCGGCGACAATCGGATCACGCTCACGGCGTGTCACCCCAAACTCTCCGCCTCCCGGCGCATCATCGTCGCCGCCGAACTCGTCTCAGAGGCAGTCGACGCTCCCGCTCTTCCGACACAGACGATTCTCGACGACCAGATCGATCTCGCAACAGAGGACCTGACCGGCCAGCCGCTGGATGGAGGTGACACCGACGAGCCTGGCGATGATGCCGGCGAGGTCGCGAACGCGAGCAGCACGGGGGTCGACCCCTCTCCACCAGCCACACCTTCGACCGACGACGTGAGCCTCGACGAAGGCCTGAACGGCGAACGGTCAGCACTGTTTCCAGCAATCCTGTGGGGTCTCGCCGCAATCGCGATGTACCAAGGTTTCAAGCAGCTCGCTCGCAGATGGCGGCGCTGGCCAGCGATAGCCCTCGGTGTCGTGCCCGTCGTGATCTTGATGAGTCTTTCGTTCGAGAAGATCGACCGGTTCCTGCCTGCCGGCTGACTTCCCGAGGCACGTTCTTCTCGATACCGTGATCTCGTGCGCACGTCGACCGTCATCCTGTTCACTGTGCTCCTCGGCGCGTTCCTGTTTGGTTGCAGCTCTTCGACAGAAGAGTCGGCTCAGGACGAGAACCCGGCCGACGCCATCGATGGCGGCTCTGCGGTTCGCGTCGACGAATCGGACAGCGAACCCGACTGGACCGGCGCTCAACTGAACCGATACGACCTCCGCGTCGGGAATTGTTTCAGCGAGTGGTCCTGGTTCGACGAACAGTTCGACCGTCGGATCAACATCACTGCTTCCGTGGACTGTGGTGAAACCCACCTGCGAGAGGTCTTCCACGAAGCCGAGTTTCCCGCTCCGAACGGAGCCCCGTTTCCGGGCGAAACAAAGATGACCGAGTGGAGCACCGACCTCTGTTACGGCGCGTTTGCCGACTTCGTGGGCCTCGAATATGAGCTGTCCGTATATGGCATCGACTTCATCCAGCCCACTCAAGACACGTTCGAACACCCTGTCGCAAGGCACCGACGCGTGACGTGCATCCTGTATCACGTGGATGAAGAGGAGCTCGTCGGATCCGCTCGGTTGACGGCGCTCTAATCGCGCGATCCGCGCGAGTGTCCCCACCCACCGCGCGACGCGCACTAGCCTTGCCGACGTGCTGCTTTCAATTTTTGCGTTTGCTGTGGGATGTCTGGTCGGCCGTCTACTGGGTGGACGATGGCAAGGCATCACATCGACCACGCTCCACGCAACCGGAGCGCTCATCGCTGCCATCACCACGACGCTCGTCCTCACCCTCATCGACCCAGCGTTCGCAATCGGATGGCTCCTCATCGGATATGCCTGCTACTTCGCATTCGGACTGAAGAACCTCCACGTCACCGGCATGATCGTCTTGCTGGTCGGCTTGCTGATGAACATCGCGCCCGCACTTGCAAATGGGGCTATTCCGGTTTCCGAGCTCGCTCTGGTGTCGGTGGGCGATGTCCAGGAGTCTGGCGCACCGCTGATTGACGGCGCACGCGAGTCGACAGACACCGCAACATCGTTGTCGTCGCTCGGAGATGTCGTCCCCGTGCCACTCTTCAACGTCGCAATCTCGCTCGGTGACCTCGTGATGCTCGTAGCCCTCGCTGACATCGCAGCAAATCTCATGCTGCGCGGTCGCACTCGAGAGCTTGATGACGCCGGCATCAGCTACGCAACCGAGGCGGCGAGCCATCGAATCGCCGTACTATCGCCGTTGAGCCAGGCCTTCACGAACCGACCAGCACACGCAGCTCACCGCCGGCCACGACTCCGATCAGCGAATCAATCGTCCCACGAACCCGCACATGCTGTGCCTTCATCGGCAGAACCCGTGATCGTCCTAGAAGGAGCACACGCTTACCTGGAGCAAGCTCCTGCGCCCGTCCCGCCTCCGACGCCGCTGCTCGACACCGAGGCAGCGAGCGGTATCGATCTCACGAAAAGTGGAGATCAGCGACCGGTCATCGACCTCACGATCTCTCCCACCGACCAGCAGCTCTGTGAGTTCCTGCGTCGCCGCGCCGCTGCCGACGCGCAGTTCAGCCAACTAGCTCCGCCGTCGCCCGGTCATCGCAGAAACCGGGGCAGGCTGCGTCGACAACGCAACGAACTTGCGGAATCGTCCGGCTGAACGGGCAGGCTGGGGGCGTGACGCCCTCGGAATCCGATCCGATCCTGGCCAAACGAGAACATATTCGCACGCTCTCGAATAAGGCCCAGCGCATCGGATACTTGATGTACCTCTTCGCGACCATTGGCTTTTTCGTCGGTCTCGCGACCACGTTCTCCGGACCCATAGTCACCGCGATCATCGCGTTGCTCATCATCGCGAGCATTGTCCTCGCCGTCGCGATTCAGGTCGGATATGCCATCAGAGGGGCCGAACGGCATGAGGAAGATTCAATCGCTCAACGGCGGCGACGCTAAGAGACTCTCCATAGTGCGATACCGTGCCGTCCGTGCTTACCCATCAGCCCGGACTACGACTCGGCGCCACGGAACGCCGAGAACAGCTCCTGGTAGCGGCGCGAGCAACATTCGGAACCAATGGCTTCTCTGCGACTTCGATGAACGACGTGGCGCTCGCAGCCGGGGTCACAAAGCCAGTCTTGTACCAACACTTCGAGTCGAAACACCACCTCTTCTTGGAACTGCTCACGGACACGTCGACGCGGCTCGTGACTCGCATCGAAACCGCTGTCTCCGAGGCAGGGTCGGGCCGCGAGGAGCTCGAGTCTGGCTTTCGGGCGTACGTCGATTTCTTCGCAGACGATCCGCATAACTTCCGGATCATCTACGGCGAGGGCGTTCGATCGGAACCAGCCTTCATCGGCGAGTTGCGCGAGTTGCAGTCATCGTTCGGAGCGTTCACTGCCGAACACATCGACATTGAGGGACTCGACCAAGATGCCCGACTGCTCGCAGCCCAGGCAATAGCGGGTCTGCTGGAGTCGGCGATGCGGCAATGGCTCGAGTCCGATAAGCCAACGTCGAGCGACGAACTCGTAGCTCTCTTGTCCTCGCTTGCCTGGCGCGGCCTGCGGGGGACCTCACGAACCTGAGCAATCGTGCGCTAATACAATCGGGGACAAGACCACACCGTGCGCGAGAGCGAGGGGGCCACATCCATGAAATCAAGATCTCGTACTGCGTTAGTTGAGACTATTCAGGTCACGCCGTGAGCGCGATAAACAATCTTCTCTCGTCGTATCAACACGTCAGCTCTGAGACGCGTCTCGTCCTCGGCACCAGAGGCATTTCCGACGTCGTTGTCGATGGCGAGATGTTGTACTCGAAGTTCGACACGGGCCACCATGCGAATCCCGGCGAGGTCCTTGGCCTCTTCCGCGAAAAGTACGGGTTCGGCGTGCCCGAATACGGCATCTGACATGGCTATCTTCGATCGCTTTCGCACGCGCCGGACGGCATCAAACGATGACCCTCTCCTGACCGACCTTCGACACGCGTTGTCACCTGAGCGCGTGAAGATGGATGGAGCGCAGCGGTCACTCATCAGCAAAGACGCATCCGTCTTCACCGGTGGAGTGTCGGGACCTGTTTGTTATCCCACGTCGACCGAGGAGGTCGTGGCGATCATGCACATCGCCGAGAGTCACGGGCGGTCGATCGTTCCCCGTGGCGCCGGAACCGGTTTGGCAGGCGGAGCGATCCCACTCGGGGGTCCGATCGTCATCGCCGTGACCAAGATGAATGACATCCTCGAGATCGACGAGGAGAACGGTGTGGCCTGGGTCGAACCTGGTGTGGTCAACCTCGACCTCAGCAGACACCTCGAACCTTACGGGTACCACTTCGCCCCTGATCCCTCGAGCCAGCAGGTCTGCACGATTGGCGGGAACGTCGCGAACAACTCGGGTGGACCGCACTGCCTTGCGTATGGCGTGACCAACCCGCATGTACTGGCGCTCGAAGTTGTTACCGCGGCAGGCGACGTGCTGATGTTGGGCGGTCTCGATGCCGAGCCTGATGGATATGACCTGCGAGGCGTATTCGTCGGCAGTGAGGGCACACTCGGCATCACCACGAAGGTCGCCGTACGCCTGACGAAGAACCGACCCGCGGTGCGCACGCTGCTCCTGTCGTTCGCCACCGTGCGAGATGCTGCGAACACGGTCTCAGCAGTGATCGCCGACGGGATCGTTCCTGCTGCGATGGAGGTGATGGACCGCAAGATCACCCAAGCCGTAGAGAACTACGTTCACGCCGGCTACCCGACTGATGCCGAGGCCGTGCTGCTCGCCGAAGTCGACGGACCAGAAGAAGGAATCGATATCGACGCCGACAGGATTCGAGAGATCGGCCTCGAGAACAACGCCACCGAGGTTCGACTCGCCGCAGATGAGCCCGAACGCGCCCTCCTATGGAAGGGCCGAAAGACCGCCTTTGGCGCTATCGCACAGATCGCTCCCGACTACTACCTGCATGACACGGTGGTTCCGCGGTCCAAACTCGCTGACGTCCTGGATCAGACCTACGAAATCGCGGAGCGTCACGGCATCTTGCTCATGAACGTCCTCCACGCCGGCGACGGAAACCTGCATCCGCTGCTCATCTTCGACGGACGAGAAGAAGGTGTCCTCGACCGTGTCCTCGCGGCAGGCGAGGAGATCATCACAGCGTCTCTGGCCGCGGGTGGTGTCCTGTCCGGCGAGCACGGCATTGGCGTCGAGAAGCAGAGGTTCATGCACCTGCTCTTCAGCGACGACGACCTCGACCACCAGAATCGACTCCGGCGGGCGTTCGATCCGAACTGTCGGGCTAATCCTGGAAAGGTCATGCCGATGGGTCACAGCTGCGCAGACATCCAACAGCTCCGCTCCGTTCCGACTGGAGTGTGGGGGTGACCGCCACCCTTCATTCGAACGATCCGGTTCTTGCAACCTTCGCTGAGGAGGTTGGCGACAGCGATCCCGTGGCGATCGCCGGCAACAGAACCCGCTGGGACCTTGGAGGTCCGCTCGATGAGGGAACTCGCCTGCTGGAACCTCCGAGCGGCATCGTCGAGTACACCCCAGAGGAGATGATCGTCACCGTTCGAGCGGGGACAACCGTGGCCGACCTGCACGAGATGCTCGCCACGAGAAACCAATGGACGGCACTACCCGAACGTGGTGGAACCGTGGGCGGAGCGATTGCTGTTGGCCAGAACGACTACCACCGTCCAGCCAGGGGTGACCTGCGATCCTCTGTGCTGCAGGTGCGCTACATCTCTGCGGAGGGCAAGTTGGTGACGGGTGGCGGACCAACCGTGAAGAACGTTTCGGGCTTCGATCTTCCGCGGTTACTGACCGGGTCGCTCGGCACACTGGGCTGCATTGCTGAGGTGATCCTGCGGACCAATCCAATTCCAGCGAGTCGCCGCTGGTATCGCTCCTCCGATGTCGATCCATTCGCCGTGCGGTCGAGGCTCTTGGCCCCCGGCCCTATCCTCTGGGACGGTGAGACGACCACGGTCATGCTGTTCGGCCGCGAGGTCGCGGTGAAGGCAGATCGAGACCGACTGAGTGCTCTTGGGTCATTCGCTGAATGTGACGATCCGGGTGCGCCCACTGGCGAGCGCTGGTCTCTCTCCCCTGCCGACCTCGCATCCCTCTCCACGTTTGACACAGGTTCCTTCATCGCCGAGATCGGCGTAGGCACCATGCACGCCGACAAGCCTCAACCGCGAACGCCTCTCTCACCAGGTATGCGCCTCGTGCACGAGCGAATGAAGACCGAATTCGATCCCAACGGCCGGCTGAACCCCGGGCGCGTCGTAGGCGCACGCTGATGGACCTCAAGCTCGATGCAGATGACCTGAACAGCTGCGTGCAGTGCGGATTGTGCTTGCCGCACTGCCCGACCTTTCGTGTCACCGGCGACGAGTCGAAGTCGCCACGTGGCCGAATCCATCTCATGCGCGAGGTCCAGGACAACGATGCACCTCTCACTCCCGAGGTGTTGGAGTCGTTCGAGACCTGTGTCCAGTGCCGTGGGTGCGAGCCAGCGTGCCCATCTGGAGTTCCCTACGGGCATCTGATGGAGCGAGCTCGAGAAACACTCGCAGACGACGGCGCCATGACACCGTTGTGGCAACGCCTGGCGCTCAAACCACTCGCGCACCCAACCATGCTTCAGGCCGGATCGTCCGCTCTCGGAGTTGTGCAACGGCTCAACTTGCTCCCAAAGCGGCTCGGGATTTCCGCTGAACTTCCGCTTCGTCGTAGGCCTCTCGAGGCGTCAGGTACCGACATCTATTTCTTCACGGGCTGCGTGATGGATGCCTGGCAACGCGAAGTACATCGTGCCGGAATTCGAGTCATCGAGGCCGCAGGGTTCGGGGTGACGCCGACGAACGAACTCGCACCGTGCTGCGGAGCACTTCAGGCACACGCCGGCCTGGCACAAGACACCCGCAACCTCGCAGAGAAGATGATGGCGAACCTCGAGCCGGACCGGCCGATCCTCGTCGATTCAGCCGGGTGTGGCGCAGCGATGAAGGATTACGGCCACCTGCTCGGCACTGAAGAGGCCAAGGCCTTCAGCGCTCGTGTCTTCGACATCCAGGAGTGGCTCGCGGACCACATGGACTACTTGCCTGCGGCGGAACCTCTCGATCTTCGCGTTGCCGAACAGGATCCCTGCCACCTCCGACATGTACAGCGGG
Organism: uncultured Chthoniobacterales bacterium; assembly: GCA_964196045.1. Lineage (GTDB taxonomy): Bacteria > Actinomycetota > Acidimicrobiia > Acidimicrobiales > SHLQ01 > SHLQ01. The sequence continues at coordinate 15,882 of CAXMRH010000060.1, forward strand.
TCCACGAGGCAACGCGTACGGT
>CAXMRH010000061.1:0-7316 GCA_964196045.1 uncultured Chthoniobacterales bacterium
GTGGCGAGGAGATGGCTGAGCTGGCCACCTCGATGGCCGAACAGATGCCCATGGACGCCTACCCGTACCTGGCTGAGTTCACGGCCGAGGTCGTGCTTCAACCGGGGTACGATTTCGCTGACGAGTTCGAGTTCGGACTCGGCCTCATTCTGGATGGTCTCGCAGCGAGAGCGGAAGGGGTGCACTCGTGAAGCGGTTCGTCGTTGCGGTCGCTGCCGGGTTGGTTCTGGGGAACTTCCCATCGGCCGATATTGCCGCAAAGCTCGCTCGTGAATCGGGGCCCGACCTACGAGACGTTGGATCATCGAACCCCGGTGCTTTGAACGCCGGTAAGACGCTTGGTTCGCGCTGGGGAACGGCGGTGCTCGTCGCCGATGTGTCTAAAGGCGCGCTGGCCGCAGCTGTCGGCCGAGGAGTCGCCGGGTCTACTGGTGCCAACCTTGCATCAACCGCCGCAGTCGTCGGGCACTGCTATCCGGTCGGACGCACTGGGGGTAAGGGTGTCTCGACGAGCATCGGGCAAGTGATCGGCACGTTTCCGGTCTACCTTCCGCTCGATGTCGCCGTCGGACTCGCCATGGCGGCCATACCCCGTTGGACCCAGCGAACGTGGGCAGCTACGGCCACCGCCTCGGCCGTATGGGTGACCAGCGCAACCCTCGCGTACCGCAGGGGTTGGTCCACGGGGATCGAGTCGCCCGCACCCCTGTCGCTACCGATCGCTGCCGCCCTCTCGAGCGCGGTCATTACAAAGCGATTCCTCGACACGCCACTCATCGATGGGAAGCCTCACGACGACGAGCGGGTTAGAGGGTCAGACCAGGAGGCGCAATGACGATTGCCGTGATTACGGACTCGAGCTGTCAGTTGAGTGACACCGAAGCGGCTGTAGCTGGCATCGACGTCGTGCCGCTTACGATCACAATCGACGGCGAGCCGTTCCTCGATGGTGTCGAACTCACAGCCGCGGAGTTCTACGACCGGATCGGGGAGGGCGTGGAGTTGTCCACCTCGCAACCGTCGCCCGGAGCATTCATCGAAGCGTGGAGTCGGGCGATCGAGCACGGTGCCACCGAGGTCGTCTCGGTGCACGTTGGCCAGGAACTCTCCGGGACATTGAACGCAGCCCGACTCGCCGCCGTCGACATCGAGGTACCCGTCCACCTGATCGACTCGAAGTCGACCTCTTACGGGCTCGGCGTACTCGCACTGGAAATTGCCAACCATGTTCGTGCCACCGGTTCCACAGAAGCCGTCAGCTGCCTGGCTGAGAGTCTCGTCGAAGCGACCGCGACCGTGTTCATCCTTCAGGACCTGCGTTACATCATGAAGGGCGGACGAATGCGTCCTGCCAACCTTCCAACGGGTACGAAGGACATCCCCGTTTTGGGCGGGGTCGGTGGCGGCTATCAGCTGCTTGGAACCGGAACCGAGGTAGACGAGCTGGTCGAGCAGATGGCATCGAGTCTTCTGGCGGGAGACCACGAGCGCCACGCTGCTGTCGCGCTTGCGGCACCCGACACGATCGTGTTTACCGAGAAGCTCGAAGAAATGATGCATGCGAGCCCGAAGGTCGAGTCGGTTCGTCGCTATCGGATGGGTCCGGCGATCGCAGTCCATACAGGGCCCGGTACAGCCGGAGGGTTCTCCTGGCCGGTCGGGGATCGTTGGTAGCGACTCTCTAAAGAGAGCTGATTCGCGCCTGCGTCAGTTCCTCGAGCAAGTGCGTGAGGACCTGGTATACGACGTAGTTAGTCGCAAGCGGGTCGTCCTCGCTGATCTCGAGGTCGGTCTCTCCCACGTCGAGCTGTGTCCCGAGGACGAGCCGAACCTGATTGATCGTGCTCATCCATGCGTCGGCCACCTCGACCGAGATCTCCTCGTCCTCGACAGTTGCCTCGAGCTGGTCGATGGCATCCAACCTCTGCATGAGCAATTGGTCGTGCATCATGTCCTGGTAGCCAGACTCGAGCGTCTCGTCATCGGGGTACGCAGTCGGATACAGCCGGCGCGTCTGGGTGTCGTCGTCGACCAGAAGCACTTCGCGCAGCTCTTCGCTGACCTGACGAAGCAGGGCGCGCATCGTGTCGTCGAGGCGAACGCCGACCTTGCCGCCCCTAGTCGAGACGAAGAGTCTTTTGAACATGGCCACTCAGGCGTCATCTTTCTGCATCGTTGCCCACAAGCCATGTTCGTGCAGACGCGCGACATCGGCTTCGGCCTTCTCCTTCGTGCCATTCGAGACGACGGCGCGGCCTTTCTCATGCACGTCGAGCATGAGCTCGTTCGCCTTCTTCTCCGAATACCCGAACAACTTCTGGAACACGAAGGTCACGTACGACATGAGGTTGATCGGGTCGTTCCACACGAGCACGATCCAGGGAGAGTCAGTCCCGAGCCCGAGCTCGACGTCGATGTCGGGTTCGGCGACCTCGAGGGGCGAACTCATCGTGCTACCTCATGGGTTCGCGCCGGAAGCGATTGTTGGATCGATGTTTCTGCTGCGTAGTGGACAACGGCAGTGAACAACACGACCGAACCAGCGATGTGCATCCCGACCAGAAGAACGGGCACCCCCGTGAAGTATTGGAGATACCCGATTGCTCCTTGAAGCGCACCCAGGCCGAAGATGGTCATGAGACGCTGTCGGTGAATCGTCGGGAGTTCGCGCACCATCCACAAACCCCAGGCGAGCGCTGCCCCCAGGATCCATACGAACGAGCTGTGGATACGGGTGATCTCTCTGATGTCGAACCCCAGGCGAGCGATCGGTTCGCCCGTGGTCTCGCTGCCTGTGTGTGGTCCGGACCCGGTCACGAGCGTGCCGAGCACGATGACGATGGTGGTGATCGCGGTCAGTATCCAGGCATGAGGCCGAAGCTGCGACAGGGAGCCTGCGGTGATGCCTGTGACCGCTGGGGCGGTGACGTTGCGGGCGCGATGGTCGAGGAAAACTCCGAGGAAGATCAGGACGATCGACAAAAGGAAGTGACCGAGCACAACGCGTGGGTCTAGTTCGGTTTTGGTGACGACCATCCCCAACACGACCTGTCCAATAAAGCCGAGGACGACGAGTCCGATGAGCAACTGTAGGTCTCGTCGGCTTCGTCGGGCTCCGATCCACGCCGCGACCACGGGAATGATGGCGAGCCCCGAGAACATTCGATTCCCGAACTCGATCGCCGAGTGAAAGCCGGGTTCGTCGAGTTCGTTGTTCACCTCGCACGTGGGCCAGTCGGTGCATCCAAGACCAGAGCCCGTCAGTCGGACCGCTGCGCCGCTCACGGTGATGATCATCAACCAGATCAGGGCGAAGCGAGTCCAGAACACGAGTGGTCGACCCCAGACCATCACAGGTGTCGAAAACTCCTCGGACGATCCGGACATGTGAACAACGATACGCCCGATGGCCTTGGCAGAAACGCCTGGGTCGCCCGTACGATGTCAAAGTGACAACCGTTGCGGCTGGGCCCGCTCAGACTCGTTCGACGTTTGCTGCCTATCTGGCGCTGACGAAACCGCGCATCATCGAGCTCTTGTTGATTACGACCGTTCCGACCATGGTCGTCGCCGAGCGAGGTTGGCCAGGACTGTGGCTCGTGGTTGCTACCGTAATCGGTGGGACATTGGCCGCCGGCGGCGCCAATGCCGTGAACATGTACGTCGATCGCGACATCGACAAGATCATGAAACGAACTGAAGGCAGGCCTTTGGTGACGGGCGAGATCGAACCTCGCAACGCACTGATTTTCTCCGTCGCGTTGCTGGTTCTTGCGGGCGTGTGGCTTGCCGGGTTCGTCAACCCGCTTTCTGCTTTCTTCGCTTTGGCTGCGGCCGCGTTCTACATCTTTATCTACACGCTCTGGCTGAAGCGAACCTCTCGCCAGAACATCGTGATTGGTGGCGCAGCTGGTTGCATGCCCGTTCTTGTCGGTTGGGCTGCAGTCACGAATTCGATCAGCTGGGAGCCAGTCATCTTGTTCGGGGTGATCTTCCTTTGGACGCCGCCACACTTCTGGGCGCTCGCCGTGAAGTACCGCGAAGAATATTCAGCTGCGAACGTGCCCATGATGCCGTCGGTCGTAAGTCTCGATTCCACCGCTCGCCAGATCCTCGCGTACACGGTTGCGGTCTGGGCCCTGTCTCTCGTCTTCACTCCTGTGGCCTCGATGGGATGGATTTACACTGGCGTCGCGCTGGTGTCGGGTGCCATGTTCACGGGATACGCAGTCCAGCTCCTTCGAGATCCCACCACCAAGCGAGCAATGACGGTGTTTACCTTCTCGATCACCTACCTCACGGTTCTCTTCGTCGCTATGGCCGTCGACCAACTGGTGTAGGGGTCAGGCCCCTTTCTTTCCCGCTTCGCTCCCGGCAATCGCACATTCGCCTTCGGCTCGGTGTGCTCTGCGGACTGCCAGAGGCCGCGAGCCGTTCGTCGTCCCTCCTCACTCCTTCCGGCCAACCGAGGGGCCTGACCCTTCTGACCAAATAGGGGTCAGGCCCCTCAATCCAAAATCGTTGGATTTGGAAGGGTGTGACGGCCATTTCGAATAAATAGGGGTCAGGCCCCGGCGGCCAGAAGGGGCCTGACCCCTTGGGGCGCTGAGCGCTGTGTCGCTGGGGGTATGTCCGCAGCTCCGTCCCTCCGCATCTCACGTGCTGCCGTTTGTTTGTGCGTATACAGACACACGTGTGTCTGTATACGCACTGAGGACACGCCTCAGGTGAGAGGAGAGCGAAGCTCGCGTAGCGACCATGTCGGTCCCCGCGGATCTCGACCGGAAGTGTCGAGCGACAGAAAGGGGTCAGGCCCCTTGTACCAGAGGCCGCGATGTTTCAGCCCGCCGGGGATGAAACTCGGTTAGTGAGCGCAGCGAACGGCTGTGATGTTCGGCTTCCGTTTGGCCTTGGGTGATGATGCGCGCGAGAACTAGTGTCTGGATTGCTTCTAATGCGCCGAAAACAGCCGGGACCCGCCTACCATCGTGGAGTCCGCTTTCGATGGCGTGACCACACATCTCCAAGGGTGACTACGAGTAGATGACTGCGACTGACACGCACACTGAAAGCCACGTCGATGCTGATGACGTTGACGCTCCCGAAACTGGTGATGGGCTCTACCTTTTGGTGGCCTCGAACGACCACAAGATGGTTGGTCGCCTGTGGATTGCGGCAAGCCTGCTGTTCCTCGTCGCGACTGCGATTCTCGGCGTCGTGGCGAGCATCGAACGGACCTCGCTCGACGCGATCGACATCTTCAGCGACGTGCCGACGTACTTCCAGGCCTGGACCCTGTTCCGCACTGCCTCGGTCTTCATGGTCGCGATTCCGCTCTTCATCGGCATCGCGACGGTCGTCACGCCGCTGCAAATCGGTTCGGCGTCAATTGCCTTCCCTCGTCTTGCTGCGGCGTCGTTCTGGGCGTGGCTCGTGGCTTCGGGAATCCACATCGCTTCATTCCTGGCTGATGGTGGTTTCGGTCCGAGCGCTGGCACCGACTCTGAGGGAACACTGCTGAGCATCGTCTCGCTGGGCTTCATGATCGTGGCTCTTTTGGCCGCATCTGTCTGCATAGCGACGACCGTCATCGCTTTGCGCCCTACTGGGATGACCCTGCTGCGGGTACCCGCCTTCTCCTGGTCGATGCTCGTCGCCACATCGGTGTGGCTCTTCTCTTTGCCAGTGCTCATTGCGAACCTGATCTACGCCTACGTCGACCTCCAAGGCCGCACGCCGATCGCCTTCGGCAACCCCGACCAGTTGTGGGCACGCGTCGAATGGGCATGGTCGCAGCCCCAGATATACGCGTACGCCATCCCGGTTCTTGGTGTGTTGGGTGAAGTAGTCCCAGTGTCGGCCAAACATCGCCAGGCAAACCGAGACATCATGCTCTCGTTCATTGGTCTGTTCGGCGTGCTGAGCTTCGGTGCGTGGGCGCAGCACTCGTTCTCTCGCGGATCCGACCCCGCCTTCGGCGACGGCAACTTCATCTACGAAGAATTTCTCTACGTGGCGTTCGGCATCGTCGTTGTGCTTCCCGTGTTGGGCTTGCTTGGCGGTGCGGCTGACACGCTGCGCCGAGGTGCGCTGCCTAAGGCAAGTGCTGCACTTCTCGGGGCGATGGCCGGTGCGACGATGCTTCTCGGAGCGACGATCGCCGGCGCAATTCGAGTGATTCCCCTCTGGGACGCACTCCACGAGGAAGCCGAGCTTCTCTCCTCGGCGACTGCGCAGCTCTCGCTGGTGCTGGCCGCGGTTGTTGCCGCGGGCGTGGGAGCACTCGCGTTCTGGGCACCAAAGATCTTTGGCGGTTACGCCAAAGAACCCGTCGCCATGATGGCGGCACTCGCTGCCCTCGGAGGCGGGTTGCTCGCAGGTGTGGCGGACATGATCTCGGCATTCCTTGGCCAGCCCGACGTGAGCCTGTCGCCAGATGTCGACAGCGCCATTGAGACGATGAACCTGCTCGCAGTGATGGGCATGGCACTAGTCGTGATGGGTGCTCTGGCCCTTGTTGCGGCGGTTCTTTCTGCCGCGATGAGCGACGAACAACTCCCGGATGATCCATGGGAAGGGCACACGCTCGAGTGGGCTGCGCCGTCTCCGCCGCCGGTTGGGAACTTCGTCGAACCAATCGAAACGATTACGTCGGCAGAGCCGCTGATCGACGAGTTCGAGGAGGTCAACTGATGGCTGCCGATATTGCGCTCGCTGCACCTCCAGCACCCGAACTCTCTCGAAACCGCACACTTATTGTCGGTACCGCATTCGCCGCTGTGGCCTCGATCATGGTCTTCGTCGGCCTCTTCGCCGTCTATATCGCCGTACGGCAGAACAACGAATTTCTTGTCGAGAATGGTCTCGGAGGCACGTTGTGGTTTCCCGAGGGTGCTGTGCAGATCGCGCCCGGCACGATGATGATGTTCACCACGTGGATCTCGGCGTTCTCGATTTCGTGGGCGGTGCAGGCGATCCGCAACGACGATCGGCGAAACGCCTATGTGGCTCTTGGGCTCACGATCTTGATGGGAGCCGCGGTCATCAATCAAATGGCCTTCGCAATCTCGGACTTCGGCTTGCCCGTCGATCGTTCGACCCCAGCCCTCATGCTTTACGTGATCTATGGCAGCTACATCGTCTTCGTGGCGATCGCCATCATCTTCGTGGCACTCATGGCGATCCGTGCGATTGCCGGACAGTTCAATTCCCGTAACGCCGATGGTGTCCAGGCCGCGGCGATCTACTGGTACGCGACAGTGATTGTGTACCTGCCCGTCTGGTACCTGATCACGATCACGAAGTGAGTCGGAAAT
>CAXMRH010000062.1:0-10566 GCA_964196045.1 uncultured Chthoniobacterales bacterium
CCCAGACCATCGTTGCCGGTCTCTGTGGGGCCAACGGGCGTCCACATTTCGTGAAAGAAGATCTGGCCTGCCGAGAAGGAACCAAGCTGCTCGTCGGTCAGGCCAGCGATCGGGTCCGCAAACACCACCGGAAGCTCACGAACTGGATCGACGGACGCGTCGCCAACAGCCTCGGGCTCGGCTACTTCTTCTGCCCCGTTGGTGCAGGCTGCGATGATTGTCGCCAGCACAATGGCGAGAGCGACTGTCCAACGACCCATCACGAAGAGGGTAGGTCGAATCCCGGAGTGCGCAGGATCTCGGGCGATGTGCGCGTGCGCCGGTAGCGTTCAGTTGTGTCCCGAGGAGAACGATTCAAGGATGCGCTGAAGCGCGCCGGTGAGACTGCCCGTCAGTCCGCTATCGACCGCGGGCTCGATCAACGCCTCGGCAACATGGGCTTCCCTACGACGTCCCTCAATGGTGGCACCCGCCCGTTGCCAGAGATTCAAGCCGATCTGGACGCGCTCGTCGGCCTGCAGACGGTCAAAGAACAGGTTCGGACCCAGATCGCGTTCTTGCAGATCCAGGCACGTCGTCTCGACCACGGACTGAGCGAAGTGCCGACTAGCCAACACCTCGTATTTCTAGGAAACCCAGGCACTGGCAAGACGACGGTGGCTCGCCTCCTCGGGGAGATGTACGGCGCCTTGGGACTGCTGAAGAAGGGCCACCTCGTCGAGGTCGATCGAGCTGGTCTCGTTGGCCAATACGTTGGCCATACGGCGAATAAGACCAACAAGGCTGTGAAGCGCGCGCTCGATGGTGTGCTGTTTATCGATGAGGCATATGCGCTGTCTCCTTCGGGCATGGTCGGTCACGACTTTGGACGCGAGGCGATCGAAACCCTCATCAAACGGATGGAGGATCACCGCGATCGCTTGGTTGTTATCGTCGCTGGTTACCCGCGGCTCATGCACGACTTCCTTCGATCGAACCCAGGTTTACGATCGAGATTCGCACGCGAGATTTCGTTCCCTGACTACTCCGGTGACGAACTCGTCGCCATCACCCAGAAGCTCGTTGGCGACGCAGACTACGAACTTGGTGATGGTGTCGAATCGACAGTTGCTGCCATTCTCGGCCGCGCGACGCGCGATGAAGCCTTCGGCAACGCTCGGTATGCGCGGAACCTCTTTGAGCAAGCCATCAACCGTCAAGCTGTTCGTTTGTCTGAGTCCGAGTCGGTGGGGGCACTCGACCGGTCGACTGTCAGCAAGCTCGAGGTGATCGACTTTCAAGAGGCGGCACAACTTTTGGCCGCCACGCACCCTCGCTGATGGAGCAACTTTCTTAATGGAACAACTACAGAGCCCGCAGGGATCGTTCGATCTGGAGCGGGTGCCCGTGAAGCCTCGCCAGCCGCTCCGAGCCTGGGATGCGGCTGACGAGTACGTCCTTCAACTGCTGTCGGAGGAGCCAATTGACACTGGCTCGTCGATCGTGCTCGCCAACGACGCGTTTGGCGCGTTGGCCGTCGCGCTTTTTGATGACCAGCCGCTCGTGATCAATGAATCCGCTGCCGGTCGGCAAGCTGTTGTGGAGAATCTCGGCCGCAATGGGAGAGGATCTGTAGAGGTTCTTTCGATGCTGGACCTGGCGGAACGAGAAACCCCCATCGACACCCTTGTCATCAAAGTGCCGAAGTCCAATGCGCACCTCACCGATCTTCTGCACCGGGTCCGCCCACATCTCCACGCGGGCTCGAGGGTCATCGGTGCGGCGATGGCGAGACACGTGAAGACGTCGACGATCGAGTGCTTCGAATCGATCATCGGTCCCACAACGACGTCACTTGCCCGGAAAAAGGCCCGGCTCTTGTACACAACGCTCGATCCGGCCTTGGCCCCGTCGCCTAACCCATGGCCGATAACCTGGAAGCGAAAGAACCTGACGCTTGTCAACCACGGTGGCGGGTTCTCTCCAGACGCAGTCGACGTCGGAACCCGATTCCTCCTCGAGAATTTGCCGCCGATCCGAGATCTGATTCCGCTAGATCGCGACACGGTGCGAGTCGTGGACCTTGGCTGTGGGAACGGCATTATCGGGCTTCACGTCGCAGCAGAACTGGTAGCTGCTGAGATCGACTATCGGATGGCCTTCTTGGATGACTCTGCGCTCGCAATCGACGCCGCGCAACGTTCGTGGGAAGCAACGATGGGAGAACCTCAACAGGGCGAACAAGTGGTGTTCCAGCACGCCCATCGCCTCGTGGGGGCCCTCCCGAAGCGGTCGGTCAACCTCGTTCTCGTCAACCCGCCGTTCCACGATGATCGTGTCGTTGGCGACGACGTTGCGTGGTCGATGTTCACCGATGCCCACAAGGTGCTCGATCCGGGCGGCCAGTTGATCGTTGTCGGAAACCGGCATCTCGCCTACCACGCGAAGCTGAAGAAGATCTTCGGCCAAGTAGAGACGGTCGCCGCAACCTCAAAGTTCGTTCTCCTCCGAGCTCACCGTTGAGTCGGCGACCGAAAGAGCTCGACAGCGTCGACTACATCCAGGTCACCCACGACTCATATGCTCGGCTGGGTTATGACTCCTACAGGTGGGCTGACAACCCCGAACCGTCTGCTTTCGTGCCACCGCAGAAACCCTTGGCGGAGAGCAAGGTGGTTCTGATTGCGTCAGGGGGCGTGTACCGGGTTGGCGATATCGGCTTCACGCACAAAGACGATCTGACCCATCGGGAGGTCCCGATCGAGACACCGACCGACGAGCTGCGGATCACACATTTTGCCTACGACCAGACCTCGGCCAAAGCCGACCCGAACGCCGTGTTCCCGATCGACGCACTCCGGACCATGCAAGCGGCGGGCGAGATCGGCTCACTGGCCGATGTCGCTCTGACGTTCATGGGAGGCATCTACTCGCAGCGGCGGCTCCACGAGACGCTTGTTCCGGCGCTCGTCGATCGCGTACGCGACCTTGATGCCGACATTGCGCTGCTCGTCCCCGTTTGACCAGTGTGTCATCAGTCAGTTGGGCTGATCTCAAGAGCGCTGGAAGCTGCTGGCACGACGACCACCAGCATCACCAGCGCGTGGAGTATCACTGCAGCTGCGAACGCGCCCCGGGCGGTGTTCACGGATTTCCCGCTCGGCAACACTGCAGGTCCACCACATGACCAAGAGACGCAGCTCGCTATCGCTCGGAGCGCATTGTCCGCGGCCTTTTCGATCACGCAGCCTGGGACGATCCTGCCGTTGGACCACGAGTGGCCAGAACCCTGGAAGGACGAGGCCCGTCAGCTGATCGATGATCGCAGTCCACGACACGACGTTCCCCAGTATCAAACAGACGCTGACCGGGTCGCGGCAATTGAACGTCACGGCGAAGCCGCTGCATGTTCGGTCTGTTAGACGTCCCGAATCCAGCAGGACGTCCGAGTCCTCACGACTTCGTGATCGCTTTCCGGCCACGCACGGGATATCGAGGCCAGGTGTATCCAGGTGTGGCGGGGTGCCCGGGTGGGACCAAAGTGTCTGCGAAGGCCTCGTCCTCCTCGCTGAACTGATGCTTCAGGCATCCGAGGTAGTCGTTCCATTGCCCCAGGGTGCGTGGGCCCGCAATGACACTCGTGACCAGCTCGTTGTTGAGAACCCACAACATCGCGTAGTCCGCCACCGACATCGATCCTTGGCTCACATGGCGTTCCAACTCGGCAACGACATCAAATGCTTCGGCCTTCAGGTCGCGGCCGATGATGCTCGCGTCACCACGGCCCGCCCTGCTGTTCGCTGGGTTCTTTCCTGATTTCTTGTACTTGCCAGTGAGCACACCCCGAGCAAGCGGCGAATAGGGCACGACTCCGATGCCGTAGTACTCACAGGCTGGCAGCAGGTCTGACTCTGGCTGCCGGTTCAGCAGGTTGTACAAGGGCTGGCAGACGATCGGCCGCGGTGTTCCGAGTTGGTCGCACAGATGAACGAGTTCGCCGACCTGCCAGGCACGATGGTTGGAGAAACCCCAGTATCGAGCCTTCCCGCTGGCGATGACTTCGCCCATTGCTCGCACACTTTCTTCGAGCGGCGTAGCCCAATCGACGTGGTGCATGTAATAGATGTCGACATGGTCGGTCTGTAGTCGCCTGAGGCTCGCGTCGATCGCGTCCATGATCCATCTGCGAGACAGGCCCGTCTTCTGATTCGGCGGTCCGTCCGCTTGCCCGACCTTGGTGGCGAGCACCCATCGGTCACGCTCTTTCTTGACGAGTTTTCCGAGCATTTCCTCGGATTTACCGCCGTTGTACGCATCGGCACAGTCGATGAAGTTGACCCCTGCGTCCCAGGCTCCATTGAGGATCTTGCGAGCCGTCGGCTCCGTCGTGGTCGCCCCGAAGTTCATCGTGCCGAGGCTGACGGTCGAGACCCTGACTCCACTGTTTCCGAGATATCGATAGTCCATCCGCCGAGCGTAGTTGGTGCGGGTCTCCGGCGTCGCTGGTCTCCGGGGCGGGTCTCCGGCGTCGCTGGTCTCCGGGGCGGGTCTCCGGGGTCGCGCCTCACTTTCCAGCAACTGCGACAAAGTCCGGACATTGCGGAATGTCGTTGGGATGAGGGATGGTTGATGAGATATGGAAACTCGGCCTCCACAACAGCGACGCGAGCTGATACTGCTCGCTGCGGGACTTGTCTTGGCTATGTCACCCTGGTTCTCCACCGCAGCGGTTCTTGGCCAGCTGCGAACCGCTTGGGATCTGTCCAACGCCCAGGCGAGCTGGCTCACGATCACCGTGCAGATCGGGTTCGTGATCGGCGCCGTCATCTCGTCGACGACGAATCTTGCCGATCGAGTGCCATCGCGAAAGCTGATCCTCATTGGAGCCTCCGGCGCTGCGCTGGCCAACGTGGTTGTCGTGTTGGGGGACTCGTTCGCTGTAGCGGTGGTTGCGCGTTTAGTGACCGGTGCTTTCCTTGCAGGGGTGTACCCGCCCTCGCTCAAGGCGATGTCGACGTGGTACCGAGAGGGTAGAGGGCTCGCGCTCGGCGTCTTGGTCGGCGCACTGACCGTGGGGTCGGCCCTTCCTCATCTGATCAATGCAATCGGCGGTGTGGACTGGCAGGTCACGCTCATCGCTGTGTCCCTTCTCACGTTCGGGGGTGGTGTTCTTGTCGACCGGCTGAGCACCGACGGTCCATACGGCGTGGGCGCAGCCCCGTTCGATCCAAGCCAGATCCGGGCGATCCTCGCAAACCGTGACTTTCGGCTGGCGAGTGCGGGGTACTTCGGCCACATGTGGGAGCTCTATGCGATGTGGGCTTGGATTGCGGCCTTTTACGGAGACGCGTTCACGTCATCACGTGCGGCCAGCCTGGCGGCCTTCGCGGTGATCGGCGTTGGAGCAGGTGGTTCGGTGTACGCGGGCCTGATGAGTGATCGGCGCAGTCGATCGGATGCAGCCGCGCTGGCGATGCGATGGTCTGCGTCGACTGCCTTGGTCACGGGGTTCCTCGTGGATGCTCCGGTCCTGATCGTGCTCGGCATCGGGCTTGTCTGGGGGTTCTGGGTTGTCGCGGACAGCGCACAATTCTCCGCGATCGTGACGGAAGTGATCGACCCCCGGTATGTCGGCACGGCACTGACGATCCAGCTCGCCGCCGGCTTCGTCCTCACCGTCTTCACGATCTTCTTGGTGCCGATCATCCGGGACGCCCACGGATGGGGATGGGCGTTCTTCCTCCTGGCACCGGGGCCGATCCTCGGTGCCTGGGCAATGCGGGTGCTGCGGCTTGGTCCAAAGACCGCTGCCGAGGAAGCCCAGGAGCCCGAGACTGTTTGGGTAAGCCCGTTCTTCTGATGGGTCCTCTATGCGGGCCACATGCTTCCTAGGCTGAGCGGGTGAGCCCAACACCTGAGACAGCAAGCGAACGCCAGGATCGACTTCGCGCGGACATCCGCCGCCTCGGAGCGCAGCTCGGTGACTCCATTCAACGAAACGTCAGCGTCGAGTTCTTCGAGCTCGTCGAGAAGGTCCGCATCCTCGCGCGCAGCACTCGCGAAGGTGATGAGGCCGCTCGTGCCGAACTCGAGGAGACGGTTGCCGGCGTGAGCGACATTGAGGCGATCCTGTTGGTCCGCGCCTTCACGATCTACTTTCACCTGGCCAACGTCGCCGAACAGGTCAACCGGGTCGAGGAACTCCGCCTGAAGACCGAAGGGTCGGGTGAGCTGTTCGACACCTTCGCTCGGATAGACGAGGCAGGTATCAGTCGGGAGCTGTTGGCGGCTCGACTGAGGACGGTGGAATATCGCCCCGTCTTCACCGCTCACCCAACCGAGGCGTCTCGTCGCTCGGTTCTCCAGAAGCGTTCAGAGATCGCCGAGCTACTTCGTGAGCGAACGGATGCGACAGAGTCTGGAGAGGTTCGTATCGACCGCCGAATCGGTGAGATCATCGATCTTCTCTGGCTCAGCGACGAACTCCGCAAGGTCAAGCCGACTCCCGTTGACGAGGCACGAGCGATCATCTTCTATGTCGAGGGCCTCGTCGAGAACGCCCTGCCCCTCGTTTGGACGGACCTCGATCACCTCGCGGAAGAACGCGGCATGGAACTGCCCGACGATCTGACACCGATCCGGTTCGGGTCGTGGGTCGGTGGCGATCGCGATGGGAACCCGTTCGTGACAGCGCAGGTCACCGACGAAGTGCTCACTCTCCAACGTCAACGGGCACTGAGACTCCTGCGGTCGGGAGTGCAGGATCTCGCTGGAGACCTGAGTGTGTCGGGCACAATTCGACCGATCACTGCTGAGCTCGCCGAATGGATTGCGGACTCTTCAGCCGAACACCCCCGTCTCGTGGAGGGCCTCTCACCGCTGATCAGCGACGAGCCATATCGCATCGCTTGCACGATCATCGACGGCCGCCTGCAGGCCACGGAACACGCGATCGACCCCGACCTCGGTGGGGCCGAAGCCGCCTATGGAGGGTCGAGCGAGCTGAGCGACGACCTCGACCGCATGAACACGTCGCTTCGTTCGACCGGTGCTGAGCTCGTCGCGAAGGGCAAGCTCAGCTCGCTGCGGCGACTATCCCGGACGATCGGGTTCCACCTCGCAACCTTGGATATTCGACAGCACACGGGCCATCACCACGACGCCCTGGGTGGGCTGTTTGCGAGCATCGGTGTCGAGTATCCAGAATCGGCCTCGGATCGCTTCTCGATCTTGAGTGCAGAACTCGAGGTGTCGCGGCCGTTCGCTCCTGCGGGGACTCCCGATCTGGGTGACGCGCTCGGGCTCTTCTCCACGATCCGGGAACAGATGGATCGCTACGGCGATTCGATCATCGAGAGCTACATCGTCTCGATGACACAAGGCGCCGACGACGTCTTGGCACCTGCGGTTCTCGCTCGGGAGGTCGGCCTGGTGGATCTCAGTCGCGACATCGCCCGGATCGGTTTCGTTCCCCTGTTCGAGACGATCGACGATCTGCGTTCGATCTCCGAGATCATGGACGCGCTGCTCAATGACGCTGGCTATCGCAAGATCGTGAAGCTCCGAGGTGATGTCCAAGAGGTCATGGTCGGCTACTCCGATTCGAACAAGGACGGGGGAATCGCCACGTCACAGTGGGAGATTCACAAGGCCCTACGAACCGTTCGTGAGGTGGCGCAGCGTCATGGCGTGGACATTCCTGTCTTCCATGGGCGGGGTGGCACGGTCGGTCGTGGCGGCGGCCCTACCCATGACGCGATTCTGGCGCAACCATCTGGTGTGATCACCGGCCTCATGAAGACGACGGAACAAGGCGAGGTGATCGCGGACAAGTACAGCCGTCCACGTTTGGCTCGACGCAATCTCGACTTGGCCTACTCAGCGATGCTCGAGCACACGTTGATGCACACAGAGACCCGTATCGGAGACGAAGCCCGAGACCGCTGGTCGGCTGTGATGGAAGTTGTTTCGACTTCCGCCTACGAGGCATACCGAGCACTGATCGAGGATCCGAGCCTTGTTGCGTACTTCACCTCGTCAACGCCTGTCGAAGAGTTGGGAGCGCTGAATATCGGATCACGTCCAGCGCGTCGCCAGGGAACAACAAGCGGAATCGACGATCTGCGTGCAATCCCGTGGGTCTTTGGTTGGACCCAGTCTCGTCAGATCGTTCCGGGATGGTTCGGTGTCGGTAGCGGCCTAAAAGCAGCGATCGACGCTGGTCACAGTGAGGATATGAAAGCGATGTTCTCGTCGTGGCGTTTCTTCCGGACGTTCCTGTCCAACGTCGAGATGACGCTGTCGAAGACCGATCTCGAGATCGCTCGGAGTTACGTCGACGCGCTGGTCGATCCAGCACATCACCACGTGTACGACATCATCTGCGCTGAGCACGGTCGGACGATCGAGAGCATCGCATCGGTCACGGGCAGCGGTCTGCTCGATGACCTGCCGGTGCTCCGTCGTACGCTTGAGATCAGGGACAACTACCTCGATCCACTCAACGCGCTTCAGGTGAACTTACTGAAGAGCACTCGCGCCCACCTGGCACAAGAAGGAGGGGACAGCATCGCCACCCGACGCATTCGGCGGGCTCTCCTGCTGAGCATCAACGGTGTCGCTGCAGGCCTCCGCAACACCGGCTGAGTGTCAGCACCCTGAGTCGCCTCGTCGCGCCGTCCGAGAAACTGCAAGACTCTCGATTGTGACGACGCCACATATAAATGCAGACGACGGCGCATTCGCTCCGACCGTTCTCTTGCCGGGCGATCCCCGGCGTGCCAAACACATCGCTGACCGTTTCCTGGATGACGCAGAACAGGTCACGGACGTTCGGGGCATGCTCGGTTTCACCGGCAGCTTCGAAGGCCATCGAATCTCTGTGATGGCATCGGGCATGGGCATGCCGTCGGCCGCGATCTACATCACCGAACTCATTCGCGCCTATGGAGTTTCGACGATCATTCGCGTAGGTACGGCGGGCGTCTACAACCCTGACCTCCAACTGCGTCAGATCGTGGCGGCAGACGTGGCAGTAACGAACTCCAACATCCCCGAGCTCATCGGCGCACCATCACCGATTCTTGCAACTCCGAGAATGCTCGAGGTCGTCCATGAGGTTGCTGCGGAGCATTCTGTTGGTCTTCACGTCGGGAGCGTGTTCTCGAGTGACGTCTTCTACGAGCCCAACGACGCGGCCAGAGACTTACACACAGCGAACGGGGTCCTGTGCGTAGAGATGGAGACAGCGGCGCTCTACAGCATCTGCGCAGTCGAAGGCGCTGAAGCGCTGGGGATCTTCACCATGACGGACCACCTGGTCACGGGCGAACACCTGACCTCAGAAGAGCGGCAGCTCAGTGTCGACGAGATGCTCGAACTAGGCCTGCGCACCGGTGTGGCCGCGGAGCTGTCGGCGTCCCGGTGACAGATCGGCTCCGATTCGGAACTGCAGGTCTTCGTGCGGCACTTGGCGACGGCCCGCTTCGCATGAACACCCAGGTCGTCGAACAGGCAGCGATGGCGATCGCGTCGTGGCTGCCAGAGTCATCGACCGTGATCATCGGGGCTGACGCTCGATACGGCAGCCGGGACTTTGCGAACGTCACCGCCCGCGTGCTCGAAGAAGCTGGGCATCGGCCGCGCCTGTTTCCCGAGCCCGTACCGACGCCGGTGGTGGCGTGGGCCGTCAGTGCGTCCGAGGCCGCTGCTGGAGTAATGGTGACGGCCAGCCACAACCCCGCGACAGACAATGGTTACAAGGTCTACTCATCCGATGGTGGGCAGATTCTGCCCGATGACGCGACCGTGATCGAAGCGGCCATGGATGTGTTGCCCTGGCCGGACGACGTTTCTACTGAGCTCCCATCTTCCGTCGAGTTACTCGGCGATCGAGACGTGGAGGGATACTTGTCGGCCATCGAACGACCGGCGCCACCCGCGCCGATCACGATCGCCTACACAGCACTGCATGGCGTGGGCGGAGACCTGTTCCAAACCGCGCTGCAACGCGCTGGTCATCACGTCCTGTCCGTTCCTGAACAACACGATCCAGACCCCGACTTCCCTACAGCGCCGTTTCCGAACCCGGAAGAGCCGGGCACGCTGGATTTGGTGCTTGCCTTGGCCGATTCAGGTAGCGCCGACATCGTGCTGGCGAACGATCCGGACGCGGACCGGCTAGCTGTTGCGGTGAAGCGCGAGTCCGGCTGGGAGCGTCTCACCGGCGACCAGATTGGTGCGCTGCTGGGCTGGTTTCTGCTTGGACAGACGGAGGGTCCGCGTGCCGTTGCAACGACGATCGTCTCCTCATCCCTTTTGGGCAAGATCGCCGCCGAGTCGGGCGCAACATGTCACCAAACACTGACCGGATTCAAGTGGCTCGCACGGACTGACGACCCAGAACTGCCCCTTGTGTTCGCCTACGAGGAAGCACTCGGATACTCAGTTCTGCCGGCGATTCGCGACAAAGACGGAATCTCCGCTGGACTCGTCTTCGCGGAGCTCGTGGCAACGATCAGCCAGTTCGAGCACAGCGTGGACGACGTTCTTGCCTCGCTCTACGAGACACATGGCGTGCATCTCACC
>CAXMRH010000063.1:0-9231 GCA_964196045.1 uncultured Chthoniobacterales bacterium
TCCTCATCGCGGTACCCGAGGTACTGGCCACGCACCACGTCCTCGGGCCCGATGGGGAGCATCGAACGGAAGACCTTGTTCTTCTCCTCGGTGATCGCACGCGGCGCGAGAGACGTCGGGGCCTCCATCGCCGTGAACGCCAGCACCTGGAACAGGTGCGTTACAACCATGTCTCGATATGCGCCCGTGGCCTCGTAGAAGTTCGCCCGCTGTTCAAGGCCGAGCTCCTCCGGAACGTCGATCTGTACATGGTCGATCATGTTGCGATGCCAGATTGGTTCGAACAAACCGTTCGCGAATCGAAAAGCCAAGATGTTGAGTGCAGCCTCCTTGCCGAGGAAGTGGTCGATGCGGAAGACCTGCGACTCGTCGAAGACCTCATGCACGGCGGCGTTCAACACTTTCGCGCTGGCGAGGTCGGTTCCGAAGGGCTTCTCCATGATGACGCGGCTGTTCTCGATCAACCCGGCGTCATGCAGCGTCTGAATCACGGAGAGTGCCGCCCTCGGTGGGACCGAAAGATAGTGAAGCCGCCGTTGCGGGTCCTCGAATTCTTGCTCGATCTCATCAACTGCGGACCGCAACGACTCGGCCGTACCGCCGGGCGCCCAGAAAAGCCGTCGAGAGAAGTCCTCCCAGTTCTCTTCACTTACCGAGCCTGCGAACTCGCTGAGCGCCTCGTGGGCAAACTCGACGAAGGACTCCTGGTTGTACTCGTCGAGTGACGTGCCAATGATGCGCACATGGGGAAGCAGTCCAACCGTCAACAGTCGGTAGAGACCAGGAATGAGCTTGCGGCGAGCCAGATCCCCAGTGGCACCGAACAACACGACGGTCGTCGGTGGCGCGGGATCGAGTGAGGAATGTCGACGCATCGTGGAATTCATCGAGCCAGCTTTCCACACGGGTCAAGTTACTGACGGGTAACCACTGTTGGCAACGCCTAGACTCGGCCGAATGGACGCCGAGCTCGCACCCGCTCCCGGTACCGCCGGGCGACGCGCCTCTGGGGAGGTGAAGCCCCGATTCCGAGGATTCATCCACCTTCTGGCCTTCTCGAGCGCGTTAACGCTCGCACCGATTCTGATCGTCATCACTCCGGGTGTTGCCGAACGGATCATCATGGCGATCTACGGGATCGCGATCGTCGGCCTGTTCGGGGTCAGCGCGCTCTATCACCGAAACGACTGGGGCGAACGTGGCACCTCAATCGTTCGCCGGATCGACCACTCGATGATCTTCGTGGCCACAGCAGCCACGCACACGCCCATCGCTCTGATCGCCCTGCCAACGAAACCCGGCTGGGTGCTGTTCGGAGTTGTCTGGACCGGAGCGGTTGCGGGGATCGCCGGACGCATCTTCTTTCCGCACGCACCGCATGCCGTCGTGGCCGTGCCCTATGTCCTCGTCGGATGGTCGTCGATCTTCTTCATCAACCACGTATGGTCGTCGCTCGGGGTAGCCGGATTCACGCTGCTGATAGTTGGTGGCCTCTTCTACACGCTCGGCGCCATCATCTATGCGACACACCGGCCCAACCCATGGCCCCAGCACTTTGGTTACCACGAAATTTTCCACACATTGACGGTGGGCGGAGCTGCCTGCCACTACGTCGTGATCGCGATCTTCGTCAGAGACCTTGTCTGATTCTTCCGACCCCTCGATCCCACCAGGCCGGCGGCCGTGATATGTGCGGCTTGTTATGACGCGGCGAGGGCTTCGACTCGAGCAGTGAGTCCTTCTAGTCCGAGCGACGAGATCAAGGTTTCCGACGTTCCATCGTCGTTGATGAAGACGAACGCGGGCTGACTGGTGATGTTGTAGGTCTTCCATATCTCGACGTCCTCATCGGCGATATGTTCGAAGCCTCCGACGCCGAACTCTGCGACGAACTCTTCCATGTCACGTAGGTCATCACGACCGCCGACACCGAGGATGGTGACCTGATCTCCGAATTGTTGCTGCACTTCTGCGACCGCAGGAGCTTCCCGTTTGCACGTAGGTCACCAGGGAGCCCAAAACCACAACACCGTGTCCTGGCCCTGCAACGAGCCAAGGTCGATCTGTGTACCAGACACCGTGTCAAACACGCCTTCGATCACGGGCGCAGCAAGTGCTGATTCCGACGCGGCTGGTGAAGACGCATCTGTCGTCGATGCCCCCCCACACGCTGCGACCACGAAACTGAGTGCAGCCACGAAGGCTGCAGCGTGAAGTCGGACCATATCGATAATGGTATGGACGCCCTCATGCCCCTATTGATCGCGTTCGCAAAGGTTCACATCTTGCCTACCACCCAGTGCGGCCACGTAGGTTCCATACATGCGCCGCCATTTTGTCCGATTCGTTGTCCTCACCCTCGTTTCGGCAAGCCTCTCTGTTGCTGTGCAAGGGATTCGCGACGAGGCAGCAGCGAGGCCCTCCTTCGATACGTACGCCGCCGAGGTTGCAGCAGTTCACGAGGTGTATCAGGACTTCATGGGCCGCAACGCGAGCCCCGACGAGCTGCAGCGATTCGTGCCAAGGCTCGGTATCGGACAGATCATCAATGACGTCCGCGCCCGGGTCCTGGCATCACGGCACTTTTTCCGTCAGATAGCAGGCAAGACGCGTGCGGGCTACGTGACTGCGTTGTACGAACAGGTCCGAGGACGTCCGCCGACAACAAATGAGCTGTCTTCGGGGAAACGACAGCTCTTCCAGAGCAAGAAGACCCTCGTCCAGCGACGATTGGTGTTAGCCGAGCAGGTGCTCGCCCGGGCGAAGTACGACCCAGACGGTTTTGGCGTCACCGAAATCGTGCTGCACACCAATTCAAACGGCGACATCACCCGCTTCGAGTTCGAGGTCAATACCCCCTTCTCAGCCGACGATGTCACGGTCACGGTAAGTATCAAGGGTCAACAACAGTTCGGGCTCATTCGAGTCCGTGCCTTCGAAAGCGTCCTCTCCTTGGTTCCGTACCGGCCAATACCTCGCGATGGGAAGATCGTCGGGCTCGTGTTCTTCGATGATGGCAACTCGGTGCGAATTGCCGACTTGTCGACGCCTTCTCGCAGTTTGCCTCCCCGGGTTGAACCGCAGGAGTCTTCGTGGCCCGAGTCAGTCTTCGACTCACAACGGATCGTGGCGTACTACGGCAACCACCTCTCTCGACCAATGGGAGTTCTTGGCGAAACGGGGCCTGAAGCAGCAGTCGATCGGGTCAAGTCGGCAGCAGCGCGCTTCGACCAGCCCGGGCGTCCCGGGACCGGGGCCTTCGAAATGATCGTCACCGTCGCTCAGGCGTCGGCGGGCGGTGACGGCAACTACAGCCACCCATCGAAACTCGAGGATGTTGCACGTTGGATCGACGTCGCCGAACGCGAAGGTTTGTACGTCATCCTCGACATCCAGCCGGGACGAAGCGATTTCTTCACCGAGTCGTTTCGTTATCGGGAGTTGCTGATGCGTCCGAACGTCGGCTTGGCGCTCGATCCAGAGTGGCGAATGGGGCCGACGCAACGCCCTGGGCAAACTGTGGGTTCCGTGACGGCCGAAGAAGTCAATCGCGTGTCGGCATGGCTGTCCGACCTCGTACTCGAGAACGACCTCCCCGAGAAGATGTTCATCGTGCACCAGTTCCAGTCGCGCATGATCAAGAACCGCGAACAGCTCATCGATCGGCCGGGCTTGGCGACGACCATTCACGCCGACGGCTTCGGCGGCCGCGCGATCAAGATGCAGACCTATTCGACCATTCATGCCAATCCGCCGTTCTACAACGGGTTCAAGCTCTTCATCGACGAGGACACGCGAATGTTCCTTCCGCACGAAGTATTGGCGTTCGACCCTCTGCCGGTTCCGGATCTGATTACCTACCAGTAACGAAGGTCGGTATCGGCAAGAGCACCGACGAGATTGCGGCTGAGGAAAAAGCAGACCAAGAATCAGAACGCGCTGCTGCGGCGGCAAAAGGGTCGTCCAGCAGAAACGCGGCCAAAGAGCGCATGCGGGCACGTGCCCAAGCCGCGCGAACCCCCCACAACAAGGAACGGCGAGAAGAAGCCGGAAAGTCAATGGAGCTCGAGAAGTACGTCCGCTATATGGGGCTCGACATGACCGGGCTCGACATCCGCTACGACGATGAAACCGCGTTTATCGACGGCGAAGCAGTCGACGCCGCAACCAAGGAGCGAGTCATCCTTGCTGTCGGCAACTGCGCCAGAATCGACAAGGTCGACGAGAGCATCACGGTCGCCGAGGATGACGAGAGCGAGAGCGAGATGTACGTCGTGGAGAAGGGCGACACGCTTTGGGCGATCGCCACCGCTACGTATGGCCGCGGCAGCCGCTATCCGGAGATCTTCGAGGCCAACAAGCCAATGCTGACCGACCCCGATCTGATCTTCCCTGGCCAGGTTCTGCGTATCCCGCAGTAACCAACCAGAGCACTTCTGTGTGAGGACCCTGCCCGCCGGGCAGGGTCCTCGACCGTTTTCGAAGGATTCCGATTAAACACACGGAAATCGACAGCCACAGCCGACGGAGGAAGTGATGCGCGACATTGACCTGGTCATCCAACAAACCACGAAGGCGCTTCTGCAACTTCGCGGGGAGACGGCCGCCCAATCGTTGGCTGCGCAACTCGTTCGTCGCTTCGCTGACCTCGATGCCGATGGCATCGAAACCTTTTTCACGTTCCTGCTCAACGAGCTCGGGCCCGACATGGACGCCGTACGTGAAGCGATTGCGAGCTACAGAGCGCAGCCCGGACAGAACGAAATCGCCGACATCGCGGACGCGGCCGAGTCGAAAAGGCTGCGACTCTTTCGCTTGCTCAACACCGCTGGTGGCGGAATCAAGACGTTGCTCGCGATGCGTGCTGCGCTGCTCGACCGTCGCACGGAGCACCCTGAGTTTCGTGCTGTCGAACGAGATCTCGAACACCTCCTTCGTTCGTGGTTCAACCGTGGCTTCCTGGAACTTCGCCAACTCGACTGGACGACGCCCGCACACATCCTCGAAACGCTCATCGAGTTTGAGGCCGTCCACGAGATCACGGGCTGGACAGACCTCCGGCGCCGACTGGCCCCCGACCGACGCTCGTTCGGCTTCTTTCATCCGAGTCTTCCCGACGAGCCAATCATCTTCGTCGAAGTCGCGCTCACCCATGGCATGGCCCGATCGATCCAAGAACTCTTGGAGACCGACCCGGCACCGATCTCCGATGAGACGGACACCGCGATCTTCTATTCGATCACTAATTGCCAACGGGGTCTCTCGGGAATCTCGTTCGGCAGCTTCCTCATCAAGCAGGTGACGGCTCGCCTCCAGACAGAACTCCCGCAACTGATCACCTTCGCTACCTTGTCGCCCCTGCCGGGCTTTGCAGAATGGCTAGCGACGCAGGAACCGGTTGACACGAACGACCAAGTTGAACTCGAGCGCGCTTGTGCTGCGTACCTACTTGGGGCGCGATCGAGACAACTTCCCGTGGACCCCGTCGCTCGCTTCCATCTCCGCAACGGGGCGCGTGTGGAGAGGCTCAACTGGCGGGGGGACATCTCGACAAAAGGATGCCGTGAATCGCACGGAATTCTCGTCAACTATCGATACTCCGGGCAGGACCTCGAGGGCAATCATGATGCGCTCGTCCTCGACGGCGTCGTGATCGCGTCCGCTGAGGTGATTTCGGCAGCTCGCTCTCAAGTCCCAAAGGAGATGGTCGCGGAATCGCCAGCGGGAGTTGTTCATTGAGCCAACGCCGGGCACCCTTGTGAATCCAATGGGATCGTCCTCGGGCTTGCAGAACCGGTGAACCATGACGACAACTGACCGCGAACCGCGTAAGCAGGGCACGCTGATCGAACGCGTTGCCCATGCCGTCGTCCCCACAGTTCATGGTGACTTCACTGCGTACGCGTACCGGTCACAATCCGATGGTGAAGAACATCTGGCGTATGTGATGGGGGACCTACGAGCGACCGCGGATCCACTCGTTCGCCTGCACTCCGAATGCCTGACAGGCGATGTTCTTGCGTCAGACCGCTGCGATTGTGGCCAACAGCTTCAGATGTCCCTCGAGATGATCTCAACCGAGGCGTGCGGGGTGCTCGTGTACCTTCGCGGCCACGAGGGTCGAGGGATCGGGCTCAGCCACAAGATTCGTGCCTATTCGCTCCAGGACAGCGAGGGTCTCGACACCGTCGACGCAAACACTGCGCAAGGTCTGCCGGTCGACTCGCGCGACTATGGCGCCGGCGCAGCAATCCTCGCCGATCTCGGATTGTCCACGATTCGACTGATGACCAACAACCCAAAAAAGGTTGCCGATCTGCGGGAATCGGGCTTCGAGATCGTCGAACGGATTCAACTCGAGGTCAATCGGACACCGGCCAACAACCGTTACCTCGAGACCAAACGAGACCGAATGGGTCACTCGCTTCCCTGACCACCCGCGGCGTGTCCATGTCCGCCTCGGTTCTGGAAGCAACTATCCAATAATGGTCGGTGAACAATCGAAAAGGGCGTCTTAGGGTGAGCACGCACGATTGGAGATCCGCCGTCTCCGATCTGGGAAGTCCCCGGCCGCGTTCCGCCATGCGGTCGGGGGCGCATCAATCGCCTTGTATCTCGCCACACCTTTCGACCACGCAGAGTGGCACTCTTCGTTCTGGTCGGGCCTCAGGAGCTCAACAGTGACGCGAGAGCCCACACGGCCATCATCAGACCGATTGCCATCGAGATCAGCGTCCGAACTAGCGGCGGCCGCTCGAGATCGTCCTCATCTTTGGTGACTGGTGGTTTGATGAGAGCAAGCCCTGGGCCCACCAACAACGCGGCCCCAAAAGCAAGCGCCAACAGTGGGAGAAGGTTGTCTCCAAGAAATAGTGCTTGGCCAACCATGCAATTCCCTCTCAAGGTGTGCGGAATCGTGCCCGATGTTACTGGTGTCTGGTGATTCGCCCTCGCTGGACACGCAGTGGGATTCAGGGCGGGGGTCACGACTCCCTCCACGCATCATGACAGCACTTAGTGCTGGCACCGTGACCTCCGTCCTCCCATGACCGCTTCAGCGGTCGCAATCCGTCGCTGCGCTCCTTCCGAGTTTCCCGCTTCGCTCCCGGCAATCGCATCGTCGCTTCGCTTTGGATGCTCCGAGGACTGCCAGAGGCCACGGGCCGTTCGTCGTCCCTCCTCACTCCCGTAAGGCTGTCTCTCCGCGCGTCCACACGTGCCCGAGATTCAACTCGGTTGGCGAACGAAGTGAGCGGCGATGGCGTGTCCTCGGGTGAGAGGAGAGCGGAGAGCGGAACTCGCGTAGCGACCACGTCGGTTTCCGCGGAACTCGACCGGAAGTGTCGAGGTGTAATTGCGACCGCTGATTACATAGAGCTGGGATTTCGGGCCATGTTTGCGAACCGGGTGTACTGCGGGAGAAAGGCCAAGCGAATCGTGTCGGTCGGGCCGTTGCGGTGTTTGGCCACGATGACTTCCGCGATCCCAGCATCGGGGCTCTCCGGGTTGTATACCTCATCGCGATACAAGAACATGACGACGTCGGCGTCCTGCTCGATCGCGCCCGACTCGCGAAGATCCGACAACATCGGTCGCTTGTCCTGGCGGGACTCGAGCGTTCGGGACAACTGCGAAAGGCCAACCACCGGCACCTCGAGCTCACGCGCGAGGATCTTCAGATTTCTCGAGATCTCGGAGATCTCGACCTGGCGACTTTCTGCACCAGAACGACCGGTCATCAGCTGGATGTAGTCGACCACGATGAGGCCGAGGTCGCCGACCTGTGACTTGAGTCGACGTGCCCGACCACGAATGTCCATCACGGTCAAGGCGGGGTTGTCGTCGATCCAGATCGGGGCTTCTGAGAGACGACCTACTCCCGAGCTGATCTTGGTCCAGTCGGTCTCGTCGAGCTTGCCGTCTCGCATCTTCATCGCATCCACCCGCGACTCTGAACACAACATGCGCTGCGACAGTTCGAGCTGGCCCATCTCGAGGGAGAACACCAGCGTTGGCTTATTCGCTTCGATCGCAGCATGCGCCGCGAGGTTGAGCGCAAAGCTTGTCTTTCCCATCGCCGGACGGGCCCCGACCACGATCAGTGCGTTCGGCTGCAACCCCGACAAGAGTTCGTCGAGATCCACAAACCCGGTGGGGGTCCCGGTAATACCTTCGCCACGCTCGTAGAGCATCTCAAGCCGGTCGAGGCTCTGCTCGATGAGCGAGCGCATGTCGGCCATCGTGTCGCTGGCCCTGCCTTGGGCTACCTCGAAGACAAGGTGTTCGGCCTGGTCGACCGCCTTCACAACATCTTCGGGTCGATCGTAGGCAATCTCGGCGATCTCGTTGCCAACACTGATCAAACGTCGAAGCAACGCGTTCTCACGAACGATCTCCGCGTACTTGCGCGCGCCAGTGATCGCTGGAGCCTGCGCCTGCAAGTCCATCAACGACGAGCTCCCGCCCATACCTTCGAGGAGACCGCTTCGATCGAGCAGGTCCGCCACCGTGACGACGTCGGCTTCGTCACCAGCGCCATAGAGCGTGGTGATCGCTTCAAAGATGTGCTGATGGGCAGGTTTGTAGAAGTGTGCTGCCTCAGCTACTTCGAGCGCGCTAGCAATTGCATCGCGCGACAGCAACAAAACACCGAGCAACGACTGCTCGACCTGGATGTTGTGCGGCGGCGTTCGACCAGTCCGAGCCTCGATCCTGCGTGCCGGCCCATCGTCGTACCGTTCGGGCGGGGCCTCTACATAAGCATCAGACACTGGGAACCGTCCGATCGCAGTCGCCGAGGGAGGGCTGAGGGTGCTTCAGTGGCGCGAGTTGCACGCTCGCATCTTGACGATGGGGTGTGACAATGCTGAAGACGGACGAAAAGGCGCGCGTTCGGAACGGTTTGCTGAGGGCAGTTTGCACACCTCCAAGCGTGCCAGCATTGCCCTGTGGGCAACCAGTGGGTAACTCGGGGAAATCGCGCGGTTTCGCGCCAATTCACATGTGGATGAACTGTGGATATCTACCGACTTCTCAACAGGGGTGCCCTTCGGTCGATGCAGACGAGCAGCAATAACAAGGCCCACGGCCGCAAGTACCGAACCAACCAACGCATCGAGTACGAAGTGGTGTCCGGTGATAATCACGACCAGCACCGTCATCACCGGGTGCAGCACGCCGAGGATACGCAATGGGCGTGGCGCTCGAGCCCGAAATAGCGCCCACCCAAAA